>DATLLC010000025.1:0-10752 GCA_035538015.1 Vicinamibacterales bacterium | reverse complement strand
TTGTTGATGAGCGTCATCGGCAGGGGGCGCCGACCGTCGCGAGAGAGCACGGTGAGCGACGTCCCGGCCGTCTGGGCCGACGAGACGGCCGCTGAGCCGAGCGCCAGGATCAGGCACGCCAGAGCGGTGGCCAAACGCTGCATGAGAGTTCGTTCAATTGTACGTGATCGAGTGCAGGGTGCAGGGTGCTGGGTGCAGAGTGCCGGGTGCCGGGTGCCGAGTGCCGGGTGCCGGGTGCCGATGGGCACATCGATCGCCAGCTCACCACATCAGGAAATCACGAGCTTTCCGTCTCTTCCCGCACCAGCATGGCCCGGAACAGGTGCTGCACTGAAAGGAACGCTTCCACCACCTCGGGGTCGAACTGTTCGCCGCTGCTGTCGGCGATCGAGCGCACCGCTTCCTCGTGCGCCACGCCGGCGCGATACGACCGGCCGCCCACCATCGCGTCGTAGGCGTCGACGAGCGCGACGAGGCGGCCCGACACCGGAATCTCCTCGCCCCGCAGCCCGCGCGGATACCCCGATCCGTCCCACCGCTCGTGGTGCGTATGAACGATGTCCTTGGCCACCGCCAGCACCTCATCGTCGTGCACGCCGGCCAGCACTTCGGCACGGAGCAGGCTCTCATAGCCGAGGCCGGGATGCCGGCGCATCTCTTCGACCTCGGCCGGCGTCAGCGCTCCCGGCTTGCGCAGCACCGCGTCGCTGACGCCCACCTTGCCGATGTCGTGCAGCGGTGCCAGGGTGGAGATGAGCACGACACGGCCGGCATCGAGCGTCTTGCGATGGGGAGGCCGCCGGGCGAGCGCGGTCGCGAGGATGCGCGTCAGACCCTGGGTCCTCCGGGCGTGCCGTCCGGTGTCGGCGTCGCGCGTCTCGGTCAAGGTGGTCAGTGCCTGGACGATGAGACGCTGGGCATCGCCGTGCCGCCGCTGCTCGCGATCGGCCCGCCGCCGCTCGCGCGCGAGACCGACCGCGCCGTCGACCACGAGCGCGGCCGCGATACCGATCCAGCTCCACGACGGCGAAATGAATCGTCCGCTCTGCACCAGGAGGCCGTGTGCCGCCCACCACATCGCGGCGGCCAGCAGCAGTCCGGAAATCCCTCCGGCGACGATGCCGACCCGCCAGGTGATGGCGCTGACGAGCAACGCGGCGACCAACGCCGAGGACACTTCGACGAGCGGCGCCAGCTCCGGTCGTTCGAACCCGGGCCCGCCCATCAGCGTGTCCGCGACGGCGGCGTGCAGGACGACACCGGGAAGGCCCGGCTCGATGGGCGTGGTGACCGCATCCCGAAGCCCCAGGGCCGTGGCGCCGACAAAGACGATGCGCCCCTGGATGAGGGATGGATCCACGTGTCCGTCCAGGACGTCGGTGGCGCCGATCAGCGCCGGGCGTCCGCTCGGCGGGCGATGCCGCACCAGCATGCGACCCGAGGCGTCGAGCGTGACGGTTTGGCTGCCGACGGTCAGTGCCATCGAGCCGTCGGCCCGCGCGTCGAGCACCAGCGGGCCTCCCGTCACGCGCCGGACCGCCGCCAGGGCGAGGGCTGGGTACACGTCGTCGCCTTGCCGGACCAGCAGTGGCACGCGACGGAGTCGGCCATCGACATCGGGCGTCGCGTTGATGAACCCGGTGGTGCCAGCCGCGCGGGCCAGCTCTGGCAGCGGGCAGATGGCTCCACGCACCTCGAAGAACCGGGCGTGCGGCGGCAGCTCGCCGCGCTGGCGCTCGACGAGCTCGACCGGGCGCAGGTGACAGCCAGGAGGTGCGGCCACGGCATCGAACAGCAGCCCGTGTCCGAGCACGTTGGACGATCGGGCCAATGCGGCGGCGAGACGGGCGTCCGCCGCCGGCTCCAGCCGGTCGGGCTCCGCGAACAGTACGTCGAAGGCGATGGTCGTTGCCCCGAGCGTGTGGAGCCGCTCGACCAGCTCGGCGACGAGATCGCGAGACCACGGCCACTGGCCGTAGTGGGTGAGACTGGTTTCGTCGATGGCCACCACCGCCGTCAGCGTCGGGCCCGCCGCCTGCGCGGGGACGGACTCGGAGCGGACCAGCGCGTCGTAGACGAGCCAGTCCAGTGCCGGCAGGGGCCCCGGCCGGAGAACGGCGAGGAGACCGGCCAGGCCAGCGGTGAGGAGGCCGACGAGCAGCCGAACGACGCGCATACCCCTAGCGGACGATCACTTCGACCCGTCGATTCTTCGCTTCCGCGATGCTGTCGGCGGTCGGCACCAGCGGATCGGATTCGCCGTGCGAGACGACCTCGATCAGCTCGGCATCGAGCCCGGCCTGGAGCAACTGGTCGCGGATGAGGGTCGCCCGCTGGAGGCCGAGCGCCGCGTTCGAGTCGGCGGTCCCCGTCGTGTCCGTGTGCCCGATGACGCTGACATCGGGCGCTACTCGCCGCCGCACGGCGCCCATCACGTCGGGCAGCTGCGCCCGGGACTCGTCGGTCAGCGCGTCTCCGCCAAGCTCGAAGTAGAGGAGGAACCGCAGCGCGGCCGGCGCCTGGACGGCCAACGCGGCACCAAACACCGCTTGCACGTCGGCATCGCTCATCACGGTGGGCGATGTGGGCGCCGCGCCGTTGGTCACGGTGGTGCTCGCGTTGCGCTCGATCAGCTCGACTTTCCCGGCCGGCGTACTCACCGTCAGGCGCCCGACGTCACCGGTCTCGGGGTCGGGCGCGAGCGCGACGAGGTCGCGGGCTGGCTGGCGCGGCGGTTCGGGCACGGGACGCGCGCAGCTGGTCGCGATCAGCGCCGTCGCTACGCATGCGGCGAGACGCGTCATGGCGCGTCCACCTTCACGAGCGCGTGCGTCCCGCGGACACCGACGATCGAGGTCGGCGTTTCCAGCCGCACGGCCTCGGGCATCAACTTGGCGATGCGTCCCGAGACGTACGAGAAAACACCGCGCGCCATGCGCAGCACCAATCCCATTCGGCCTTCGGACGGGGCGTAGGTGAAGGTGGCGACCGTCACTTCGGAGTTGGGCCCCATCGACAGACGGGACTCGTCCTTGAGCATGATGGCGAGCTGTCCGTCGCCGCCGGTTCGGAGCACGTCGGTTTCGTGCACCAGGGCGCCGACTACGGCCGGTGTGGCCTGTCCCTCTCGGACGATCGTGGCGGTTCCGGCCACCACCTTGACGCGACCGGCTCCGGGAGACTGGGCCTTCACCTGAGGCGCCATCGCGGCGAGCCACAGGCAGCAGAGGGCCATCGCTCGTGGCCGCCAGACGGGTGATGGCATACCTGCTCACTCCGGGGGGGGTGAGGGTGAGCTTAACGGAGGCCGAAGCAAACCTCAATCGGTCACCGGTGCCCATTCGGGAGATGTCCCGAGCGACCCGCTATAATTTCTGTTGCGCTTCTCGCGGAGGATCGTGCCGCACGAGCCGTATTCGCCTTGTCCATGCCAGATCCCCTCCACATCGCGTTTCTCGGCTGCGGCTTCATCACCGAGGTGCACAGCCGTCAGTTACGCGCGCTGGGCGGGGCGATCGCGACGCGCTACGCCAGCCGCGAGCGGGCCCGTGCGGAGGACTACTGCCGGCGATTCGGCGGCACGGCCGGGTACGGCGACTATCTCTCGGCGATCGACGATCCTCAGGTCGATGCGGTCGTCGTCGCGGTCCCTCCCACCTACCATCTCGACCTGACGCTCCGCGCGCTCCAAGCGGGGAAGCACGTGCTGGTGGAGAAGCCCGCGTTCCTGACGCTGGCCGATTACGAGTCCGTGCGGGCGGCCCGGGATCGTGCCGGGCGCGTGGTGCTGGTCGGGGAGAACGATCACTACAAGCCCCTGGCGGTCTCGCTGCGGGCGCTGGTCGCCGAGGGCGCGATTGGCGAGATGGTCTTCGCCCACTTCACGACCATCGCGCACCGCCTGAAGACGGCCGGCGACTGGCGCAACGACGAAGCGATGGCCGGCGGCGATGCCTTCTTCGAGGAGGGCATTCACTGGCTGCATCTGGCGGGGAGTCTCGGCCCGACCATCGTCAGCGCGCACGGCTTCCGCCCGTCCGTGTCGCGGCACGGACCGGACCGGCGCGCGAAGAGCATGCTCGTGGCGTTCCGCTACGACAACGACGCCGTCGGCACGCTGTACTACTCGCGGGAGATTCCGTCGTTGTTGAAGGGGGTGCGCCTGTCGAAGCTCTACGGCCGTGACGGGATTATCACCTTCGAGTCCAACGGAGGGTTCGTACTGGTCCGGGGTCGGCGCCCGCGGCTGCTCTTTCCCGGATTCCGTGACATTCGCGGCTACCAGGCGATGTATCGCGACTTCGTCAAGGCCATCCGCACCGGGAGCGTCCCTGAGATGAGTCTCGAACGGGCCCTCGAGGATCACCGGCTGATGGATCAGGTGTACGCCGGCATTCCGCGATGACGCCACTCAGGTTCGACCTCATCATCATTGGCACCGGCGCCGGTGGTGGCACGATGCTCCACGCGCTCGCGCCGACCGGCGCACGGATTCTCGTCATCGAACGCGGCGACACGGTGCCGCGGGAGGATCACAACTGGGATCCGGTGGCGGTGTGGAAGGACCTGCGCTACCGGACGACCGAGCACTGGTTCGACGAGCACGGCGAGCCGTTCGTGCCGTACATGCATTACGGCGTCGGCGGCAACACGAAGTTCTGGGGCAGCGTGCTGTATCGGCTGCGGCGCGAGGATTTCGGCGCGCTCGATCACCTCGACGGTGTCTCGCCGGCGTGGCCAATCGACTACGACACGCTTGCGCCTTACTACGATCGCGCGGAGCAGATCTATGGCGTCCGCGGCGAGGCCGGCGCGGACCCGACCGATCCGCCGCGCGGCCCGTTTCCGCATCCGCCCGTGCCGCACGCGCCAGGTATGCAGCGCCTGGTCGAGGAGATGCGCCGCATGGGCCTTCGCCCGGCGCCGCTGCCGCTCGGCCTGCTCAGGCCCGGCGACCAGGGCGGGTGCGTCCTCTGCAACACGTGCAACTCGTTCCCATGCAAACTCGGGGCGAAGAGCGATGCGGAGGTGTGCTGTGTCGAGCCCTCGCTCGCCCACGGGAACGTCACGCTGTGGACTCGATCGTTTGCGTGGCGTCTGTTGACCGACGGCAGCGGCGCGCGGGTAGAGGCGGTCGAGGTGGACCGCGACGGCGAGCGCCTGCGCGTGGAGGCGCCGCTGGTGGTCGTGTCGTGCGGAGCGGCCAATTCTGCCGCACTGCTGCTTCGCTCGGCTACCGACCGGCATCCCCATGGGCTCGCCAACTCCTCGGGTCTCGTCGGACGCCGCTACATGGCCCACCTGGCGACCATGATGCAGGGGTTCCATCCGTTCCGGCACAACGACACCGTGTTCCAGAAAACGGTGGCCATCAACGACTATTACTTTGGCGGCCCGAGCTCGCGGCATCCCCTCGGGCACATCCAGTCGCAGGGTCGCACGCACGGGATCATGGCCAAGGTCGTCGGCGACACGATCGTGCCGGGCATTCCCCTGCGCTACTACGAGGCCTGGGTTGCCCGCGGTGTCGACTGGCTGGCCATGTCGGAGGACCTGCCGCATCCCGACAACCGGGTGATGGTGGACGCGGAGGGACGCGTGCGCCTGCACTACACGCCGAACAACCTGACCGCGCACGGGAAGCTGGTGAGCGAAGCACGGCGGCTGCTCCGGCGTCTCGGGTTCTGGAAGGTGATGGTCCACTCGCACAAGGCGCGCAACACGACGCACCAGTGCGGCACGCTGGTTTTCGGCACCGATCCGACCCAATCGGTGCTCGACCCGTTCTGCCGCGCGCACGACGTGCCCAACCTGTTCGTGGTGGACGCGTCGTTCTTCCCTTCGTCAGCCGCGGTGAACCCGGCCCTGACCATCATCGCGCAGGCTTTGCGAGTTGCCGCTCACATTGAAGAGACCGAGTGGCGCAGGTGACAGCGATCATTGATGATTGATGATTGGCGATTGACGATTCATTGAATAATCGGGCGATTGGCGCATCGATGATTCGAATTCGAGAATGCACAATGTGGAGTTCCAGGATTTGGTGGATACCCCTTCACCGTGGTTCTGGAGGGTGCAGAGATCCAGGCGTTCCTCGCCGAGATGAACGCGGTCGAGGCTCGAGCCGATGTCGGCATCGCCCTCCGCGATTCCCGTATGCTACTGTCCACCCAATCCTGGAACTCCAATCGATGATTCGAATTCGCGAATGCGCAATGCCCCAATCAGAATCATTCGATGCAGCGATTGCGCAATCATTCAATGAATCGCCAATCATCAATCATCAATCGTCAATGGACGACCGCAGCGCTCAGGCTCCGGCAAGGAGCTGGCTCGCCAGCGTGAGCGTCCTGTAGATACCCCACGCCAGCGGCACCCCGACCAGGACCCAGGCCACTGCGACCTGTGTCCAGTGCCCCGGCGCGGCCGGGGGCATGGAGGGGGCCGGCTCTGCCGGCGTGGCGATCGGCGTGCCGCCGAGCGAGGCGGTGGTGAAGCGAGCCGAGTCCAACGGCCGCACCAGCAGGTTGCAGACGAGCCCGACGGCGAGGAAACCCACCAGGACGTACATGGTGAACGTGTAGGCGTCAGCGGGGGGGACACCCCGCGCCAGCTGGAATTCGCGGATGTAGTTCACGAGCACCGGTCCGAGGATGCCGGCGGTCGACCACGCGGTCAGCAGTCTGCCGTGAATCGCGCCGACGAACGCCACGCCGAAGAGGTCCGCCAGGTAGGCTGGAATGGCGGCGAAGCCGCCGCCGTACATCGTGAGGATCACGCAGAAGATCGCCACGAAGAGCACGAGGCTGCCGCTCTGGCCCGCAAATGGCACCGAGGCATAGAGCAGCATGCCGAGCGCGAAGAACACCGCGTAGGTCGCCTTGCGCCCGATCCGGTCCGAGAGCGACGCCCAGAAGATGCGGCCGGCGATGTTGAACAGGCTCAGCAGGCCGGCAAAGCCCGCGGCGGCCGACGCGCTGACCCGGCCGTGGAAGATCTCCTGGATCATCGGCGAGGCCATACCGAGCACGCCGATGCCGGCGCTGACGTTCAGGCAGAGCACCGCCCAGAGCAGCCAGAATTGCGGCGTCCGCCAGGCCGCGTCCGCCGTCACCGCGCGCGTCGTAACGGCGGTGCCTCCCGGTGGCGTCCATCCGCGAGGTGTCCAGGCCGGAGGGGGCAGCCGGTAGGCGAGCGCGCCGGCCATCATCGCCACGAAGTAGATCGAGCCGAGTACGACGAAGGTCTGCCACACGCCGACCGAGGCCGGCGTGGCGAAATATCGCATCAGCGCATCGGCCAGCGGCGTGCCGATCATCGCGCCGCCGCCAAACCCCATGATCGCCAGCCCGGTGGCCATGCCGCGTCGATCCGGGAACCACTTGATCAGCGTCGACACCGGCGAGATGTAGCCCAGGCCGAGGCCGCACCCGCCGATCACGCCAGAGCCCAACCAGAGCCACCACACCTGGTGCAGCCAGATGCCGAGCGCCGATAGCAGGAAGCCCCCGCTCCAGCAGCAGGCGGCGACGACGCCGGCCTTGCGCGGGCCTTCACGCTCGAGCCACGGCCCGAACACCGCGGCCGAGGAGCCGAGCATCACGAAGAAGAGCGTGTACATCCACCCCAGCGTGCTCACCTTCCAGTCCTCCGGAGCGGAGGCGGTGATGCCGATGGCGCGGCTGAGTGGCAGCCAGAACACGCTGAACCCGTACGCCATGCCGATGGAGAGGTGAATGGCCAGGGCGGCGGGCGGCACCAGCCAACGGTTGAAGCCAGGTGGGGCGATGATGCGATCGCGGGAGAGAAACGCGGCCAACGCGGGTCATGATACCTCCATGTCCTTCCGCACACAGGTAGCCCAGACCCAAGACCCAAGACCCAAGTCCCAGCCTCAACTCTGAAGCCGCGTGACGAGCGGCTTGAACGCCGCCATTGCGACCAGCACCAGGCCGAACGTGCAGACGATCGTCGCACCGGTGGGAAGGTCGAACCGGACGGAGAAATACATCCCCAGGATTGACACCACCGTTCCCATCACCCAGCCGATCGCCAGCCGCACGCCGATGCGGTCGGCGTAGATCATCGCGGCGACCGACGGCACGATCAGGTAACAGAACACCAGCAGCACGCCTGCGATGGCCACCGACGAGGTGACGACGAAGCCGAACGACAGGTAGAAGATGAAGTCCCACAATCGCAGGGGGATGCCCTGCTCTCTGGCGCGATCCGGGTCCATCGAGATCAGCAGGAACCGCTTGCGATAGAGGTAATGGAAGAGACCGACGGCGCCGTACAGGGCCGCGGTCTTGACGACCTCCGCCCATGACACCGCCAGGATATTGCCCACCAGCATGTCCTTGAGGTGCTCGGCCTGCGCTGTCGACTGGCTCATCGCGAGAATGGAGGCCGCCGACGCAACCGCGTAGGAGATCCCGATGACGGCCTCCTGCGGGATGCGGGCCTTCTGCCCGTGGTGTACCAGCGAGAAGACGGCGGCGCCGATGAAGGTGAAGCCGAGGCTGAACCAGTAGACGCCAGGACTGTGCGGGTCGCCGCCCGAGAACGGCACGAGCATCGCGACCGTGGCGCCGAGCGCCGCAATCTGCGCCAGCGACAGATCGACGAAGATGACGCCGCGCTCGACCACGTGGACGCCAAGGTAGGTGTGGATGCCGGTGAGAATCAGGCTTGCGGCGAATGGTGCTGCCAGGAATTGCAGGATGGCCGTATCCATCGCTAACGGCCCAGGACCTGCTTCAACGTCGAGGCCAGCAGGTTGATGTCGTAGTCGAAGAGCTTGATGTAGTCGCTCGCCTCCTTCGCGCCACCCACCGATGGTGAGATCACGAGGACCCTGCCGCCCACGTCGCGGGCGATCGCGTCCGGGGTCTTGGTGTCGAAGTACGGCTCCACCAGGATCAGCTTGGCCTGCTGCCGTTTCATCTCGGCCATCAGCTCGAGGGTGTGCGAGGGGGAGGGTGGAATCCCGGGCTTGGGCTCGACGTAGCCAATCACGTCGAGGCCGAAGCGGGCGGTGAAGTTCGGCCAGGACCGGTGGTAGGTGACGATCTTGGTGCTCTTGTATGGGGCCATGGTTGCGGCCCACCGTTTCTCGCCGTCCGCCAGCCGTCGGTCGAAGTCCGCGTAGCGCTGGTCGAAATACGCCTGATCTGCGGGGGACAGCCGGGCCAGCGCCGTCGCGATGGCCTTGGCGATGACGCGTCCGTTGCCGGGGTCCAGCCAGTAGTGCGGGTTGCCCTGGGGGTGGACGTCGCCCATCGCCCGCGTGATCTGGCCGGTCGGTATCTCCAGAATCTGCACGCCCACCGAGGCGTCGAGATACCCCGCGCTCCCTGGTTGAATCTTCGCGTTTCGGCTCTGCGTGAGCAGCGGTGGCAGCCACCCGATCTCCAGCTCGCGTCCGATGACCACCAGCAGGTCGGCGTCGTGGAGCTTGAGGATGAAGCTGGGTTTGGGCTCGACGAAGTGAGGGTCCTGGTAGCCGCGGGCGATGGCCTCGACCGACACCTTGTCGCCGCCGATCTCGCGGACGAGCGACGCGAGGTCCTCGGTCGTGGTCACGACCTTGGGAGGCGCGCCGAGCGCCGGCGTGCTCAAGGCCGCCACTGCCGCGGCCGCGGTGAGAATCCGAACGATGCATCGCATGATGAAGGCTCCTGGTACCTAGAAAATGTGGGCGCCGTGCGCGCCGATCGAAAAGAGGAACTGGAACAGGAACTCGTCGGCGTGAACGCCCTCGCCGTAATGCGTGTGCCGGTATTGCCCGCGTACCTGGCTGAACTCGCTCGGCCAGTAGGTGAGATAGAACGAGCCACCGGTGTCCACGGTGGATGCATCCAGCGCTCGCTCCGATCGATCGTAACGGGCGCCGGCGTACCAGCGTCGCGCGAACTGGTAGTCGCCGCTGCCATAGAGCCCGAACGCGGTCTGGCCGGTGGTGCCACCCTCGCGCGGCTGGCTCCAGATTAGCTCCGAGCGGGCCATGAACCGGCGATAGATGGCCCGCCGCAGCGGCCGGTACCGGAACGTCGCGTCGACGCCAACCAGGCGCGTCGTCGGGTCGGACCGGGGATCTGGCAGCGAGGGATCATCGGCGGCCGGCCCATACGCGAACGACCCGCCCACATCAAGGTTCGTGCCCTCGGTCAGGTCGTGATATCCGCGCAGGCGGCCGACGTAGGCCAGCTCGGACCGCTCCCGCGACTGGAAGACGTCGGAAGTGCCGTAATACACCTCGCCGGTCGCCTCGAGAAACAGGAAGCGATTGTTCACCAGTCGCGAGACCGAGAGCCCCGATTCCGAAATACCCTCGTCGCCGCCCACCAGGTTCTGGGTGACCAGCGGGCGGTCCGTCCAGGGCAGGACATGCGTGTGCATCGCGTTGACCTTGCCGAACTGCGCGCGCATCTTCCCCGCCTTCAGCAGCAGTGCCCCAGGCAGCGTATTGAAGGTCACGAACCCTTCCTCGATCTCGAGCCCGTCCGGCCCCGCCGCGAGGAACACGTCGGCCCGCGCATAGGGATCCACGACCGCCTGGAACGACGCCTCGACTTCGTCGAGACCAAGCGTGGGCTGATCGCTGTTCGGGTTCGAGCCGAGGGCCCCGAGGAAGTTGCCGATGACCGCGATGTCGGGGTTGAAGACCTTGGCATTCGCGGTGGTGCTGCCCTGGGGGGCGAGCGGTGCCGGTGTGGCGGCTGCTGCTTGTGGCGGGGGAGCGGGTTCCGC
>DATLLC010000024.1:0-3841 GCA_035538015.1 Vicinamibacterales bacterium | reverse complement strand
ACCGAGGGCGCGAGCCGGGTCGTCCTCGAGAGCCACGGCCTCACCTTCGACGACATCCAGCCGGTCTACGATCGCGACCACGTCATCGACGACTTCCGGAACAGGCAGCTCGACGGCATTTTCTTCTTCTATCCGGTCGAGCACGTACTGGCCGTGGCCATGATGCGGCTGGGAGGCGGCATGCTGATCCCTCTCGATCCGCGTCTGATGGAGCCCATCCGCGGCCGCGATCCGCTGCTGAGGCCGGCGTTCATCGCCAAGGGCACCTACGACGGCCAGCCCGAGACCGTGCTGACGGTGGGCACCGACGTCCTGCTCGTCGCTCGCCGGGACCTGCCCGACGACCTCGTCTACACCCTCACAAAGACCCTCTTCAACTCGACCGATGCCTTGAGCCGGAGCCATCCCTCCGCTCGCTACATCGATCCCACGCGTGGGCCTGACGCCCCGATTCCGGTGCACCGAGGCGCCGCTCGCTACTACCGCGAGCGCGAGCTGTTTCGATGACGGCCATTCGCCTGCCTCGGGTCATGGTGCCCCTCGCGGGTCTGTGGCAGCGCATCGGCGGAGCGCGTCGCGATCGTCGCGTCGTCCGCGCCGTCCTCGATGCGACGCTGGCCGCCTCGGTGCTGCTGGTGACGGTGCTGCTGTTCGGGTTCGGTTACCGGGCGACGCGCGAATGGGAGCGCAGCAACCTCGAATCGACCGAGCGGCGCGGCAACGAAGTCCTGATGCTGCTCGGCACCGCGCTCGAACGCGACATGAGAGGGGCGTTCACGACGGTGCTGCTCCCCTTCAACGTCAGGACGCTTCAGGCGAGCTCGCGCTACGATCTCGCCGACCGCTTCGCCGTGGCGTTCGCGCGGTTCCCCTACCTGGAGTCGTTCTTCGTCTGGCGGCGCGACCAACCCCTTGCCAGCGCGTCGTACTTCTTCAACCGAGCCGACCAGCCGCCCCCGTGGGACCGGACCAGCGACCATGACGACGTCTTCCCGGTACTGATGCGGAGCGATCCCGCGGCCGCGCGCCACGTCATCGACCAGGCCCGGCGCGAGGGCGCGCGCGGCGTGCCCTTTGCGGCCTTCGACGTCTCGGTCGAGGAGGTGCCGTACCAGGCGTTCGTGCACCTGCTCTACGGCGGCCCGAGTCTGAACGAGGTGACCGCGCTCGTGGGGTTCACGGTCAATCGGACCCGCCTGCGCGATTACTACTTCCAGGACCTGATCCAGCACCTGCAGGCCGTGACCGGCGATCGATCGCTCGCGATCGAGATCGTGGACGACCGCGACCAGCTGGTAGCACGGACGGGGCCCACCAGCTCCGGGGATCCAATCGGCCGCAAACGATTCCCGCTCCTGTTCGCAGACCCCTCACTGCTCGCATTTCTTGCGCCCGTCGACCGCAAAGTGACCTGGTGGAGCGCTCGTGTCGGATTCGCAGCGGACCCGTCGCTGCTCGCGGCGGAGCGCGCGACCGCTCGAACGCTCACGGCGCTCGCCCTGGCGGCGCTGGTCACGGTCGGCGGTCTCGTCTGGACGGTGCGGGCGGCCCGCGCCGCGGCGGCTCTGGCGACGACGCAGTCCGAATTCGTCTCGGCGATGAGCCATGAAATGAAGACGCCGCTCTCGCTGATCAAGCTCGCGAGCGACACGCTGGCGCACGGGCGCTACGTCTCGCCCGCGACAGTCCCCGAATACGGTCGGCTGCTGAGCAAGGAGGCGCATCACCTGCGACGGCTGATCGACAACGTCCTGTGCTACGCCCGGCTCCACACCTCCCGGGACAGGCGCCACTTCGAGCCGCTCGAACTCTCGGAGCTGGTCCAGGATTCGGTCGAACGCTTCCGTCCACTCCTGTCCGACCTCGACGTCGAAGTGCAGGTGCTCCTGCCGCTCGACGCGATCTGGGTTTGCGGCGATCGCGTGATGCTGCTCCACATGCTCGACAACCTGATCGACAACGCGGCCAAGCACGGCGGGGCCGGACGATTGCTCAGCGTAAGCGCGGCGCTCGAAGGCGCTCGGGTCCGAATCGAGGTGGCCGACGCCGGCCAAGGCATTCCGGAGGAGGAGCTCTCCCGGATCTTCGACCAGTTCTATCGCGGCAAGGGAATCCGCGCGCGCGGCAGCGGCCTCGGCCTGGCGCTCGTCCAACGCATCGTCACCGATCACGGGGGACGCGTCTCTGTCGCGAGCCGCGTCGGCGCTGGCACGACGGTCACCGTCGTCCTCGCTGTTGGTGACCCGGCCGGCTGAATACGCGTGTCTCGAGCGGCCGCCGGCGGGATTCGACGAGACAGCTTGATTCTCACTGATGCGGGGCGTAGGCTCGTCGAAGTTGAACCTTCGTATGCGCCGCCGTATTGCCTGGGCGTGCCTCATCGCCCTGTTCCCCGCCATCGTCCATGCGGACGACGTCCTTCTGAAGGGCGGCGGCAAGATTTCGGGACGGATCCTGTCGCGCACCGCGACGTCAGTCGAAGTCGACGTCGGGGCGGGCACGGTCACGGTCCCGATGACCAGCGTGGTCCGCATCGAGGTACGGCGCTCGGTCCTCGACGACTATTACGAGCGCGCCGGCGCGCTCGGTCCAGACGATCGCGACGGCTGGCTCCGGCTGGCGACATGGGCGTCGAGCCAGGGCCTCGGCACGCAGGCCCGCACCGCTTACGAGCGGGTGCTCGCCGTGGACCCGGGCAACGTCGAGGCGAACCAGGCCCTGGGACGCGTGCAACTCGATGGCCGGTGGGTGAGCGAGGAGGAAAGCTACCGGGCCCGCGGCTACGTCCAGTTCGAGGGTGAATGGATGACGCCGGCCGAGCAGGAGGCAATCCTCAAGCAGCGAGCTGCCTCCGACCAGGCGGAGTTGGCCAGGCTGGACGCCGAACAGCGGGCCCGAGAGGCCGAAGCGCGCGCCGCCGAAGCCGAGGCGCGGGCCCGCGAAGCCGAAAGCGCCGTCCCCGGAAACGCGGGCTACCCCATGTACTGGGGCGGGTGGGGCCCTGGTCCAGCGGTCTGGCCCTCGCAGCCCATCGCGCCACCCGCACGTCCAACGCAGCCAATCGCCAGGCCGCCGTCACGACCGCCGTCACGACCGCCGGGTCGGCCTCCGGCGGAATCCGACTGTCAGGGATCGCCATGCGCCGGGCGTTGATCGATCGCTCGCACGCGAGCGGCCTCGTGTGCCGGAGCCTGGCCGCCGCCGCGTTGATCATGGCCGTCGCCGGTCCTGCGGGCGGGCAGACGATCGACGAAATCGTCGCTCATCACCTCGCCGCCCGCGGCGGGGCCGAGCGGTGGCAGGCCCTTCGCTCGCTGCGGATGACTGGCCGGGCCATCGGCGGGCCCGGACGTGAAGCACTGGTCACGCGAGAGATCAAGCGTCCGGGTCGGGTGCGCACCGAGTTCACGTTCCAGGGCATGACCGGGGTCTACGCCTACGACGGAAAGCGAGGCTGGCAAGTGTCGCCGCTGACCGGCATCGTCGAGCCCGAGGCTCTCCCGCCCGAAGAGGCGCAGGTCGCCATGGAGCAGGCGGATCTGGAGGGCGTGTTGATCAACGGACCCAAGCAGGGTTCCGCGATCGAATTGATCGGCCGGGAACTCGTCGAGGGCCGCGAGGCGTATCGGCTTCGCGTCACGCCGAAGACAGGGCTGCCACAGGATCAGCTTCTGGACACGGAGACGTATCTGCTCGTCAGGACCGTGTCCACGCGCGTGGTCCGCGGCCGGCAGATTTCACAGGAGACGACGTTCGGCAACTATCGGACGGTGGGCGGACTCGTGATCCCGCACGAGATCACGATCGGCGCCAATGGGCGCCCGGAGCGCGTGCGCATCGT
>DATLLC010000023.1:0-15905 GCA_035538015.1 Vicinamibacterales bacterium | reverse complement strand
GTGGCAGGCCCTGCGCATCGAGTGACAACCCGGGCCCGCCTCGCGAGAAGGTGCGGCCTTCGTAGAAGACGTTGTAGGTCGGCAGCTTCTCCTTGGGGACGAAGCCGAGGATGCGGCCACGGTGGACGATCGCCGCGCAGTTGAAGAGCTGCCCGCCGACACGGACGGTCAGGCCGAGCACGAAAACCGTGGCCAGCGACGACGTGTCTGCCGCGAAGGTTTCGAGCGAGTGACGCTGCGCATCCACGAAGCCGCGCCACTGCACCAGGTCTTCCGGTGGGTAGCCGCCGATCACCTGTTCCGGGAACGCCGCCAGCGTGACATCGTCGGCCGCCATGGCCCGGGCCATGGTGACGAGCCGGGCGCGGTTCGCGTGGACGGCGCCGACGGTCGGGCTGACGCACGCAACGGCAAGCTTGGCGAGCCGCATCCCTTCAAGCGTACATCAGGGGTCAGGCACCAAGTCACCGGAAACGACGCAGATCTTGCCAGACATGCAACAATTGCAGCGAATTCCCGTGTCACCGTGCCAGGCACGGTGACACGTCCGCTGCGCGTCGCCGTCTTGGGGCGGCGTTGTCGGCGCGGTTACCGGCGGGGCGGTGTGGATGGTGTGGCCGGCGTGACCGCCGCCCGCCTTTCGCCGAGCAGAATCGACGGCCGCGGCCGCCGCTTGCGCGTGAGGCCGAACTTCACCACCGCGCGCTGCTCGAGGTGCCTCATCGCTTCCTCGACCGAGTCGGTCACGAGCATCAGGTCCAGATCGCGGGCCGAGATGGTGCCAGCCTCGATCATGCTCTGACAGAGCGCCTCGAACGGCTGCCAGTAGGCGCGGCCCATCAGGACCACCGGGAACTGCGCGATCTTCCCGGTCTGGATGAGCGTCAGGGCTTCGGTGAGCTCGTCCAGCGTCCCAAAGCCGCCCGGCAGGACTATGAAGGCGTACGAGTACTTCAGCAACAGGACCTTGCGTACGAAGAAGTAATGGCAGACCACCCACCGGTCCAGATAGGCGTTCGGGTACTGCTCGAAGGGCAGCTCGATGTTGCAGCCCACGGACATGCCCCCAGCCTCACGCGCGCCGCGGTTGGCACCTTCCATCACGCCAGGGCCGCCTCCGGTCATCACCGTGAAGCCCACATTCACGATGGCGCGACCGACCTGGCGCGCCAGCTCGTAGTACTCGTGGCCCTCCTTGAAGCGCGCCGAGCCGAACACCGTCACGCAAGGGCCGACGAAATGCAGCGTCCGGAAGCCGCGGATGAAGTCGCGGCCGGCCCGCGCCAGCATCAGCAGCTCGCGGGTTCGCGACTGCGGACCTTCGAGGAAGAAGCGGTCGTCGTGACCGGGGGGAGCGGGGGTGGGAGCGGGGCCGGGCTCCTGGCCGGGCGGATTCTTCTGCGGGTCCAAAGTGTCTCTGCGCGAGAGGAGCGGTGTCCTGGCCCTGACCGCTTCACTCCGGGGCCATTGGTGTAGAGTCTACTCCCATGTTCTGGCGCGCGTCTTCAATCGGGTTCCTGGTGTTGATGATGTCGCTCGCGAGCCCGGCATTCGGCCAGCCTGCGTCATCGATCTCGGGCGTCGTGGTCGACGTGGCCGGCCTCGCGGTCGGCGGCGCGCAGATTACGGTGCGCTCGGCTGAGGGAAGGACGTCGTCGGTCACCGCCGGCCCGGACGGCCGGTTCACCATCAGCGGGCCGGTGACGAGCTTGCGGGCGGCGGCGCCGGGTTTCGCGGACGCGGAGGTGGAGCCGACCGGCGCCGAAGTTCAGATCGTGCTTCGCCCGGCCACGTTAGCCGAATCCGTGGTCGTGACGGCCACCCGTGGTGCCGAGCGCCTGCCGAGCGCCTCGAGCGCGACGGTCGTGACCGCCGCCGAGCTCAGCAACATCGCGGCGGGCGCTATGGACGATGTGCTGCGCAACACCCCTGGCTTCAGCCTCTTCCGGCGCTCCTCCTCGCGCGTCGCCAATCCCACGACGCAAGGCGTGACGCTGCGCGGCGTGTCCGGGTCGGGCGCGAGCCGCACGCTCGTCCTCTCGGACGGCATTCCGCTCAACGACCCGTTTGGCAGCTGGGTGTACTGGAACCGCGTGCCGCAGGCGTCGGTGGACCGCGTCGAAGTGGTCCGCGGCGCCACGGGGGATCTCTACGGCTCCGACGCGCTGGGCGGCGTGGTCCAGGTGCTGACCTTCGCTCCGGACCGTACGCGGGCGCGCGCGACAATCGAGGGCGGCTCGCTCGACACCTTCCGCGGCTCGTTGTTCGGCGGATGGGAGCGCAACGGCTGGGCCGCTACCGGCGCCTACGAGGGCACCACGACCGACGGGGCGTACACGGTCGCTCCAGAGGCACGCGGTCCCGTGGATACGCGGGCCGACAGCGATTACCAGACGGGGTTCTTCACGGCCGGCCGGCAGGACACGGCCTGGAACGCCTGGATCAAGGGCGCGCTCTACAGCGAGGATCGCGGCAACGGCACGCCGCTCCAGGTGAACACCACCGACTGGCACCAGATTTCGGGCACCGGCGGAGGATCGCTCGCGGGCGGCGTCTGGGAAGCCCACGTGGCCGGCAGCGGCCAGGACTATTACCAGACCTTCACCGCCGTCGCCGCCGATCGCGCCAGCGAGCGGTTGACGACGGAGCAGACCACCGACACCAGCTTCGCGACGGTCGGGGGACAGTGGACGCGCCTGTTCGGCCGGACCACGCTGATTGCCGGCGCGGATTTCCACCGCACCGAATCCACGGTCGAGGAGCTTCGCTACTCGCTGACGAATGTGCAGACCGGGCCGTTCTTCGCTGGTGGCACTGAACGCACGTTCGGCGGTTACGCCCGGGCGAGCATTCCGTTGGCCGACACCTTCACGGTCGAGCTCGGGGGACGGCTGGACGACTGGCTCTCGGAGCCTACGGATGCCACGCTCCCGGACAAGTCGGTCACCTTCTTCAGTCCACGCGCGTCGGTCGCATGGCGTCAGGGCCGGTATGCGATCCAGGGTGCGGTATATCACGCGAATCGACCGCCGACATTGAACGAGTTGCATCGCGGCTTCCGGGTCGGCAATGTCGTCACGAACCCCAATCCGCTCCTCGATCCCGAAACGCTCACCGGCGTCGAGGGCGGCGTCCTTGTGTCGTGGACCAAGGTCTCGGCCCGCATGACCGCGTTCTTCAACGATCTCGACGGCGCCATCTCCAACATCACCCTGTCGAGCACGCCGACGCAGATTACGCGCGAGCGGCGCAACTCCGACAAGATTCGCGCAAACGGCGTGGAGTTCGAAGCCGACGCGCGGCTGACACCGACGTTCAGCGTCAACGGACAGCTCGTGTTCACCTCGAGTCACTACCGCGGCTCGGTCGCCACTCCCGCGATCGAGGGGAACCACGTGCCGCAGGTCCCCGAGATCCAGGGAGGCGTCGGCGTGACCTGGACCGATCCGCGCATCGTCACCGCCGCCGCGCAGGTCCGCTTCAGCGGCGAGCAGTTCGACGACGACCTCAACCAGTTCGTGCTGGGGGCGTTCGGCGTCATGGACGTGCAGGTGAGCCGAGCCGTCACCCGCGGGCTGGTCGGCTTCCTGGCGGTCGAGAACGTCTTCGATCAGGTGTACGACACAGGGCGCACGCCCATCCGGCTCGTCGGCTGGCCTCGCACGTTTCGCGTCGGGTTGCGCATCGCGCTGCGCTGAGCGTCCCGCGCCAGGAGCAAGCGCATGACCAGGATTCTTCTCGTCGCCGCGCTCGCGCTCGGGCTGTCGATTTCGCTCGCGGCCCAGGGCCTGCAACACATCAACCCGCCGGGCTTGAGCACGCCGACCACCTACTCCCACATCGTGCGCGCCGGCAAGACGCTCTACATTGCCGGCCAGGTGGGCGCGGATGCCGCCGGGAAGATCGCGGGCTCAGGCATGGTGGAGCAGCTGGAGCAGGTGCTGAAGAACCTGCAGACGGCGCTCAAGTCGCAGGGCGCCGACTTCTCGCACGTGACGAAGATCACGATCTACACCACGGACGTCGAGGCGTTCCGCGCTCCGGACGCCGCGGCCGTGCGGGCCCGCTACTTCGGAGCGCACCTGCCCGCGAGCACGCTCGTCGGCGTGGCGCGGCTGGCCTCACTCGAGTTCAAGGTGGAGATCGAGGCGACGGCCGTCCTGCCGTAGCCGGCCCGCGCTCGCCGATGCCGGCGTCGCCGACCACGATGGAAACCGGCGCAGATGGGCGGGAGCCCGGGCGGATGGCATCCTCGACTCGAGCAGAGCGCGGCGTCAGTCTGGTTGCCAGCGGCGGTGACAGGGCGCTGGTCCACGTGATCGCCGACCTGCTCCGCGAGACCTATCCCGACCTCCCTCTGTCCAATGCCGACGCGCGCCGCGTGGTCATCGCTGGCGCCGTGCGCGTGAACGGCCGAATCGTGGCACGGCCGGGCGCGCCAGTCCGCGCCGGCGATCGCCTGACGGTGGCGGCCGACCCATCGCGACTGGCGCGGACGCGGCGGCTTGCCACGGGTCCGGTGAACTGGCTGTTCGTGGACGAGCATCTCGTCGCGGTCGACAAACCGTCGGGGCTCGCGACACACGCCACCGCCGACTCGAGCCGTTCCCACCTGGTGCGCGAAGTCGCTAATCGGCTTGGCGTGGACGAGTCGCAGCTTGGCGTCCACCAGCGTCTGGATGCCGGGACTTCGGGCATCGTACTCTTCGGACGAACCAGGGTGGCGAATCGCGGCCTCTCGGCCGCGTTCGCCGGGCGCGCGGTGGAGAAGGTGTATCTCGCGGTGGTCGCTGCGCGCGAACGTCCTGACCTCAGACCCGGCCATAAGTGGCGATCCCGCGAGGCACTCAGCCGCGGAGGAACGGGCCGTCGCGGCCGGCGGGTCGTCGCGTCCCCCGCGGGCGAGGCTGCGGAAACGGCGTTCCTCGTCCGAGGTCGATGGGGTGACGTGACGTTGCTGGAGGCGCGACCCCTGACCGGCCGGCAGCATCAGATTCGCGCGCACCTTGCCGCCGAGCGGCTGCCGATTCTCGGAGATGTCCGCTACGGCGGGCCACCCGCGAAGCGGTTGCACCTGCACGCGTGGCGGCTCGGATTCGTGCACCCGGTCACCGGGCGGGCCTTCGATTTCGAGGCCCCTCCGCCTCCGGGATGGCTCGACGGAGTGTTCGGATGACCCTCACGGACGGCGGCGTCGTCTTATTCGACGGCACCTGCGGCTTTTGCGAGGCATCGGTGCGGTTCATCGCGCGGCGAGATGCTGCCGGGTATTTTAGGTTCGCCCCGTCGCAGTGGCCCCAGGCCCAGGCCGCGCTGGCCGCGCACGGCCTCACCCGCGACGCCGCGCGCAGCCTGGTGCTGATCGAGGGAGACCAGGTGTACCTGCGGTCCACAGCCTCGCTGAGGATCGCGGCCCACCTCTCCGCCCCGTGGCGCTGGGCCCGTATCCTGCTCTGGGTGCCGTGCCCCATCCGCGACGCCGCCTACCGCGTTGTCGCGGCGGTGCGTCATCGCATCGCGAGGCCATCCAACGCGTGTGAGCTGCCCCCGCCGGAGCTGCGCGGGCGCCTGCTGGGGTGACGGCAGGTGCCGACGGGTGCGGACGGGTGCCGACGGGTGCGACAGATGCCGACAAGTGCGACGGTGCGGCGCGAAACCGCGGGCTGCCGTCGAGCTCTAAGGGAATGATGGCGACACTTCCGGCTCCCCACGTCGATCTCTCACCGGCTGAAGAGGCAAGCCCGGCCACGATCGTGCTCGCCGGCGGCTGTTTCTGGTGCGTCGAAGCCGTTTTCCTCCCGGTGGAGGGTGTCGAGCGCGTTCGCTCCGGTTACGCCGGCGACTCGCAGGACACGGCCAACTATCAGGCGGTGTGCTCGGGTCAGACCAACCATGCCGAGGTCGTCGAAGTCACTTACGACCCCAACCGTGTGACGTTCGGCCGCCTGCTGCAGCTGTTCTTCGGAGTGGCGCACGACCCGACTCAGCGCAATCGGCAGGGTCACGATCAGGGCCGACAGTACCGGTCGGCGATCTTCTACAGCTCGCCCAGGCAGCGCGCTATCGCCGAGGCGTACATCGCCCAACTCAACGCCGCACACGCCTTCCCGCAGCCGATCGTCACCACACTCGAGCCGCTGGAGACCTTCTACGAGGCCGAGCCGTACCACCAGAACTACGCCGCCCGGAACCCGGCTCAGCCCTACATTCTGTTCACGGCGCTGCCAAAGGTCGAGAAGCTCAGGGAAACCTTCCCTGAGGTCTTGAAGGGCGGGAAGTAGGCCTCTCGCACCCGCCCGCACTTGTCAGCACCCGTCCGCACCCGTTCGCCCCTGCCCGCACCCGTTCGCACCCGCCCGCACCTGTCCGCGCCTGCCGCACCTGTCCTAAGTCCCTCGCGCACAATGACATCGGATGACAAATCCGTACAACAATCTATCGACACTCCGAGCGAATCGGTCCCATAATGAGGACCTCTGGAGACCAGCATGAGACAGGTCCTGATCGGCGGACTGGTGGCTGCCGCCTTCGGCGCGGTGCTCGCGGCGCAAGGCACGCCGAGCCGGCCGGAGCCTGCGCCATCCCTGCCGGGCGGCACGCAGGCCGCGCCCGCCGGGCCGCGACCGGCCGCCGCCCATGCTCCAGCCGCTGCCACGCTGACCGACGCCGAGCAAACCGCGCTCGTCGGGCAGTACTGCGCCGGCTGCCACAGCGCACGTGGCAAGGCCGGGGGCCTGTCCCTGGCCGGCTTCGATGCGGCGCGGGCGGACGGGCAGGCGGACGTGGCCGAGAAGATGATCCGAAAGTTGCGGGCCGGTATGATGCCGCCGGCCGGCGCGCGTCGACCCGATGCGGCCACGCTGCAGATGCTCACGACCGCGCTCGAGACGAAGGTCGACAACATCGCCGCCCTGCACCCCAATCCTGGCCGCCGGCCCTTTCAGCGGCTGAACCGGGCGGAGTATGCCGCCGCCGTCCACGATCTGCTGGATCTCGACGTCGACGTCTCGGCGTATCTCCCGCCGGACACCATCAGCAAGGGCTTCGACAACGTCGCCGACGTCCAGACATTCTCGCCTGCGCTGATGGATGGCTACCTTCGAGCGGCCAGCCAGATCAGCCGCCTTGGCGTGGGAGACCGTAATGCGACCGGCACCTCGGTCACCTACAAGATCGGCCGCACGGCCTCGCAGATGCGGCAGGTCGAGGGCGCGCCCATCGGCACGCGCGGCGGCATCTCGGTGGTGCACACCTTCCCGGCCGATGGCGACTACACCTTCAAGATGAACCTCCACAACGAGCCGCTCGGCGGGCTCGCCGGCCGCACCTCGATGACGGTGCTCGAGCTCAAGGAGGTGATCGAGGTCTCGATCAACGGGGAGCGGGTGGCGCTCCTGCCGCTCAACACGCGCATGAGCGAGACCGATCAGAGCAACAGCCTCGACCTCACGACGCCTCCCATTCACGTCAAGGCGGGCCCGCAGCGTGTGTCGGCCGCGTTCATCCAGAACATCGAGGGACCGATCGACGATCTGCTGACGCCTCTCGAGAACACGTTGGCGGACGTCAGCATCAGCTTCGGAATCACGATGCTGCCGCACATGCGCGATTTCCGCGTGGTGGGGCCGACGAAGGTGACCGGCGTTTCCGAAACGCCCAGCCGCGCGAGGATCTTCACGTGCCGCCCGACCACGGCGGCCGAGGAGGAGTCCTGCGCGCTCTCCATCGTCAAGCGGCTGAGCGGACAGGCCTACCGGGGCGAGCCCGGCGCGGCCGACCTTCAGGACGCGATGAAGTTCTACGACCAGGGCCGTCGGCAGGGCGGGTTCGAGGGCGGCGTGCGCATGGCGCTCCAGTCGATCCTGATGAGCCCGCGGTTCCTGTTCCGACTCGAGGCGATGCCGAGCGCGGCGCCGGTGACGGCATATCGCGTGGCCGACACCGACGTGGCCTCGCGGCTCTCGTTCTTCTTGTGGGGTTCGTCGCCGGACGCCGAGCTCCTGCGCGCGGCCAGCTCCGGGTCTCTCCGTCCCCAGGCCGGCTTCGACAAGCAGGTGAGGCGGATGCTGACCGACCCGCGGTCCCGGGCGCTGGCGGATCGGTTTGCCGCGCAGTGGCTGCGCCTCCAGGACCTCGAAAAGATCATCCCCGATTACCTGACGTTTCCGCAGTACGACGAGACGCTGGCCGACGCGATGGAGGAGGAAACCCGGCTCTTGTTCGACAGCATCGTCCGCGAGGACCGCAGCGTCCTCGATCTGCTGACCGCTGACTACACGTTCGTCAACGAGCGCCTCGCCAAGCACTACGGCATCCCGAACGTGTCGGGCAACGATTTCCGCCGGGTGAGCGTGCCGGACTACCGCCGCGGCCTGCTCGGCCAGGGAAGCATCCTCACGCTCACCTCCGTTGCCGATCGCACCTCGCCGGTGCAGCGCGGCAAGTGGGTGATGGAAGTGCTGCTCGGCTCGCCGCCGCCGGCGCCGCCACCCAACGTGCCGTCGCTCGACGACTCGGTGAAGGCCAATGCCGGCGGCAAGATGCTGTCCACCCGCGAGCGCATGGAGGAGCACCGCAAGAATCCGTCCTGCAACTCGTGCCACCGCGTCATCGACCCGCTGGGCCTCGCCCTCGACAACTTCGATGCGACCGGCGCCTGGCGCATCAAGGACAACGAGGTGCCGGTGGACTCCGAGGGCGAGCTCTACGACGGCACCAAGGTGAACGGGCCGGCGGGCCTGCGCGAGGCGCTGCTGCGGCACCAGGACGTGTTCCTCCTCAGCTTCACGGAGAACATGCTCACCTACGCGCTCGGCCGCCGCGTCGAATACAGCGACATGCCCATGGTCCGCGCGATCGTGCGTGACGCGAAGCGGCACGACTACAAGCTGTCAGCCTTCGTGCAGAGCATCGCCAACAGCCAGGCGTTCCGCATGGCCGCGCCCGACGCGCCGGCCGCGAAGAGCGCCGACATGGACAAGGCCGTCCGCTAACCCCCCAACGGAGAGGACCGAGGAGACGCGATGATCATCACGAAGAAGCACATTGCCCGCCGCACGGTGCTGAGGGGCATGGGCGTGACGATGGCGCTGCCGTTTCTGGAGGCGATGGTGCCGGCTCGAACCGCGCTGGCCAAGGCCGCGCCCAGCCGCATCCGCTTCGCCGCGGTCGAGATCGTGCACGGCGCCGCCGGCAGCACCGCGTTCGGCGCCCGGAAATTCATGTGGGCGCCCGAAAAGGTGGGACGCGAGTTCGATCTCTCGCCGGGCAGTCTTGCCCCGATGGAGCCATTCCGCGAATACATGACGATCGTCAGCAACACCGACGTGCGCAACGCCGAGGCGTTCACCGCGCCGGAAATCGGCGGCGATCACTTCCGGTCGAGCGCGGTGTTCCTCACGCAGTGCCACCCCAAGCAGACCCAGGGCTCGGACGTGTTCGTCGGGACGTCGCTGGACCAGCTCTACGCGCAGCGCTTCGGGCAGGAGACGCCGATTCCCTCGATGCAGCTTTGCATCGAGAACGTGGATCAGGCGGGCGGCTGCTCCTACGGCTACTCCTGTGTCTACACCGATTCGATCAGCTGGGCCTCACCCGAAGAGCCACTGCCGATGATTCGCGACCCGCGCGTGGTCTTCGACACGCTGTTTGGCGTCGGGGCGACGCCGGGCGAGCGCCGCGAGCGCCGCGCCGAGGACAAGAGCATCCTCGACTGGCTGGGCGACGCGGTGGCTCGGCTCAACAAGGACCTGGGCGCCGCCGACAAGGCGCGACTGGCCGACTACCTCCAGGATGTCCGCGAGATCGAGCGGCGCATCGAGCGGGTGGAGGCCCAGAACCGCACCGGCGAGGAGCGCGAGCTGCCCGGTGCGCCCATCGGCGTACCCGACTCGTTCGAGGAGCACGTGAAGTTGATGTTCGACCTGCAGGCGATTGCCTTCGCCTCGGACACGACCCGCGTCTTCGCCTTGAAGCTCGGGCGCGACGCCTCGAACCGGGTCTATCCCGAGAGCGGCTACAAGGCCGCGTTCCACTCGGCGTCACACCACCAGGACCGTGACGATCGGATCACGGAATACGCGAAGATCAACAAGTACCACGTGAGCATGTTGCCGTATTTCCTCGAGAAGCTGAAGAACACGCCGGACGGGGAGTCGAACCTGCTGGACAATACGCTGCTCGTCTACGGGTCGCCGATGGGCAACTCGAACGTGCACAACCACAAGCGCTGCCCGCTGATCCTGGCCGGCCATGCCGGCGGCGCGCTGAAGGGCGGACTCCACGTCAAAGCGGCCGACGGCACGCCGATGGCCAACGCGCTCCTGACGGTCGCGCACACGCTGGGCCTGGATGACATGAAGAGCCTGGGTGACAGCACCGGCCCGATGAATCTGAACGTCGCGGCGGACACCACCGTCGCCCGGATCTGAGGAGCCAGATCATGAGGCGGACGCGGCTGATGTGCGGAGCGATGGCAGGTCTGGCCGGCGCGGTGTGCTTGTCGGTGGTGATGCAGGCGCAGACGTCGGGCCGCACGACGGTTGCGGATGCGGCGCAACGCGGCGACCGTGCCACCGTGAAGATGCTGCTCAAGGAGGCCGCCGACGTCAACGCCGCGCAGGGCGACGGCATGACCGCGCTCCATTGGGCGGCTCTCAACGGCGACGCCGAGCTGACGCAGATGCTGCTGTACGCCGGCGCCAACGTGAAAGCGGTCACCCGGCTGGGCAACTACACCCCGCTGTTCCTTGCGGCTCGCGAAGGCAAGCCGGCCGCCATCCCCGTTCTGGTCAAGGCTGGCGCCGACGCGAAGCAGACGACCGCGACCGGCACGACGGCGCTGATGGTCGCAGCGCAGTCGGGCAACGTGGCCACTGTGCGGGCGCTGCTCGACGCCGGAGTGGACGTCAACGCCGTGGAATCGGTTCGCGGGTTGAACGCGCTGATGTTCGCTGCGGCGGCCAATCGCCACGAGGCGATCGAGTTGCTCGCCGCCAAAGGGGCGGATGTGAAGGCGGCCACCCGGGTGATCGACCTCTCGTCGCTCACGCGTGGAGGAATGGGCTTCAACGGCGGGAACCCGCCGGTGCCGGGCCAGCAGCCCGGTCAGGGGCCGGGCGGCAACGGCACGCGGGCCGGCCTGCCGGCCGCGCAGCCGCAGCAGGGCGGCTCTCGCCGTCCGCCGCAGGTGCCCGGTATCGATCGGCAGTTCCAGTTGAACGAGCTCGTCGCCGGACAAGGCGGTTTCACGCCGCTCCTCTTCGCGGCTCGCGACGGGTTCAGCGAGTCGGCCGTCGCGTTGCTCGACGCTGGCGCCGACGTCAACCAGGTGGCGGAAAGCGACAAGAACAGCCCGCTCCTGGCGGCGCTCATCAACGGTCATTTCGACCTTGCCCGGCTCCTCGTCGAGCGCGGCGCGGACGTCAACTGGGCCGCGGACAACGGCGCCACACCGCTCTACGCCGTGTTGAACGTGCAGTGGGCGCCCAAGGCCCTTTATCCCCAGCCCCAGGCGTATCGTCAGCAGAAGCTCACCTACCTCGACATGATGATGGTGTTGCTCGACAAGGGCGCCGACGTCAACGCGCGCCTCAAGAAGAAGGTGTGGTATTCGGGCTACAGCTTCGACCTCTCCGGCGTGGACGAGATTGGCGCCACGCCCTTCTGGCGTGCGGCGTACGCCAGCGACGTCGACGCCATGAAGCTCCTGGCGTCCTACGGCGCCGACCCGAACGTTCCCACCATGAAGCCGGCCGGGCGCCCGCGTCTCGGTGACGGCGAACAGCGCGAGACGAAGGAAGTGTCCAACCTGCCGCCCGTGCCCCTCGGCGGCCCGTCGGTGACCCCGCTCCAGGCGGCCGCCGGCGTCGGCTACGGCGAAGGCTTTGCCGCCAACGCGCACCGCTTTGCGCCGGCTGGCATGCTGGCCGCGGTGCGCTACCTGGTCGAAGAGCAGGGCGCCGACGTCAATGCCGTCGATCACGAGGGCATGACGGCGCTTCACCATGCAGCGGCGCGCGGCGACAACGAGATGATCAACTACCTCGTGTCCAAGGGCGCGAATGTGAAGGTCGTGGACCGGGAGGGCCGCACCACGGCGGACATGGCCAACGGCCCGGTGCAGCGCATCCAGCCTTTCCCCGAGACGATCAAGCTGCTCGAATCGCTCGGCGCGGTCAACAACCACAAGTGCGTCTCTTGTTAGGCTCTAGGCTTTAGGCTCTAGCTGAAGACACACACTGGCGCCCCGGCAATTCGCCGGGGCGTTCGTTTTTTTTGGCCATGCCGACGTGGGCTCAGGCCCGCGCACTCGGTAGCGTGACTAAGTCCTTTCCTGAAGCCTAAAGCCTAGCGCCTTGAGCCTAGCGCCTTGAGCTAGAGCCTAGAGCCTAGAGCCCCTCCCGCGGCGCTCGCGGAACCTCGCACCGCGCGGCTGTCACCGCCGGAATTCCGGCAGCCCCTGCGGCCACCGCGCGGAACCGGTCCAAACTGCGGCCGAATCGAGCCTCGGCCGTGGTACGGCCTATGCACTCCAGGCACTGCGTCTGGAGGCAACCATGGGCCGGCCGCTCACCATCTGGGAACACGCGCAACTGCAAGGTCACTCCCGTCGCGATTTCCTGAAGTTCTGCGCCTGGCTGACCGCCGCGTCGGGCCTCGAGTCGTCGGCCGTCGGACAGGTCGTCCGCGCGTTGGAGACCAGGCCGCGGCTACCCGTGCTCTGGTTCCACTTCCAGGAGTGCACCTGCTGCAGCGAATCCTTCATCCGCTCGTCGCATCCCATCGTTTCGGACATCATCCTCGACAAGCTCTCCCTCGACTACACTCAGACCCTCCAGGCCGCGGCCGGGGCCCAGGCCGAGAAGTGCGCCAGGGACGTGATGGAGAAGTACAAGGGCGAGTACCTGATGCTCTGCGAAGGGTCGGTGCCCACCGGTGCCGACGGCGTGTACTGCGTGGTCGCGGGGCGCACCGCGATTGACGTGGTCCAGGAGGCAGCGGCTGGCGCCAAGGCCATCGTCGCCTGGGGGAGCTGCGCGTCGAATGGCTGTATCCAGGCGGCGAGCCCGAATCCGACCGGCGCCACACCGATTCACAAGATCATCACCGACAAGCCGATCATCAAGGTCCCGGGCTGCCCGCCGATCGGCGAGGTCATGGCCGGCACCATCGTCCACCTCCTGACCTTCGGAACCATTCCCGAGCTCGATCGGGTCGGCCGGCCCAAGGCGTTCTACTCCCGCCGCGTCCACGACACCTGCTATCGCCGCCCGAACTACGACGCCGGCCTCTTCGTGGAGTCGTGGGACGACGAGAACGCGCGCAAGGGATACTGCCTCTACAAGATGGGCTGCCGCGGCCCGGTTACCTACAACGCCTGCGCCGTGACCAAGTGGAACAACGGCGTCAGCTTCCCGATCCAGTCGGGGCACGGCTGCATCGGCTGCAGCGAAGAGAACTTCTGGGACAATGGGCCGTTCTACAACCGCCTGACCAACCTTCCGGGCTTCCCGATCGAATCGACCGCCGATCAGGTGGGTGCCGTGCTCGGAGTGGCCACCGCGGCTGGGCTCGGCGCGCACGCCGCGCTCACGTTCGTGCGCAAGCGCGATGTGGTAGCCGCGCATGAGTCCCCGGAACCGAAGGCAGAGGAGTAGCCCGTCATGGCGAACCGTATCGTCGTCGACCCGGTCACACGGATTGAAGGTCACCTTCGCATCGAGGTCGAGGTGAAGGACGGGAAGGTGGTGGACGCCTACTCGTCGGGCACGATGGTGCGCGGCTTCGAGATCATCCTCAAGGGCCGCGACCCACGCGACGCCTGGGCCTTCACCGAGCGGGCCTGCGGCGTCTGCACCACCGTCCACGCGCTCGCGTCGGTGCGGGCGGTCGAGGACGCTCTGGGGATTGCCGTCCCGCCCAACGCGGAACTCATCCGCAACCTGATGTTCTGCGCGCAGTACCTCCAGGACCACGCCGTGCACTTCTACCACCTGCATGCGCTCGACTGGGTGGATGTCGTGAGCGCGCTCAAGGCAGATCCGAAGAAGACCTCGGAGCTGGCGCAGTCGCTCTCGCATTGGCCGCACAGCTCGCCGGGCTACTTCTCCGATCTGCAGAAGCGCCTCACCACGTTCGTCGAGAGCGGGCAGCTCGGCATCTTCGCCAACGGCTACTGGGGCCACCCTGCTTACAAGCTCCCGCCCGAAGTGAACCTGATCGGCGTCGCGCACTACCTCCAGGCCCTCGAATGGCAGAAGGAGATCGTCAAGGTCCACACCATCTTCGGCGGCAAGAACCCCCACCCCAACTACCTGGTGGGCGGCGTGCCGTGCGCGCTCAACATCAACGAGGTGAACGCCATCAACGCCGAACGGCTGGCGATGGTGGGTAAGCTGTTCGACGATGCGGAGACTTTCGTCAACCAGGTGTACATCCCGGACCTGCTGGCCGTGGCGGGGTTTTACAAGGACTGGGGCGCCATCGGTGGCGGCCTGCAGAACTACATGTGCTTCGGCGACCTGCCGACCAAGGGCTTCGCCGATGTCTCGAGCTTCAAGTTCCCGCGTGGCGTCATCCTCAACCGGAACCTGAACGAGATCCTGCCCATCAATCAGAAGGATCCGATGGAGGTGCAGGAGTTCATCGCGCACTCCTGGTACTCCTACAAGGGCGGCAACGAGGCGGGCAAGCACCCGTGGGATGGCGAGACGACGTTCAACTACACCGGGCCGAAGCCGCCGTACGAGCAGCTCGAAGTGGAGCAGAAATACTCCTGGCTGAAGACGCCACGGTGGAAGGGCAACGCCATGGAAGTGGGACCGCTGGCGCGCCTGCTGGTGGCGTACGGGTCGGGCCACACAGAGGTGAAGGAGGCGATCGGCGGCGTGCTCAAGCAGCTCGACGTCCCGGTGGCGGCGCTCTTCTCGACACTGGGCCGGACCGCCGCGCGCGGCATCGAGACGATGCTGATCGCGCGCTGGGCGAAGGAGTTCTACAACCAGCTGCTGACCAACATCAAGAACGGCGACACCCGCACGGCCGACACGACTCGGTGGGAGCCGGCCACCTGGCCGGCCGAGGCCCGGGGAGTGGGGTTGAGCGAGGCGCCGCGCGGTGCGCTTTCGCACTGGATCGTGATCAAGGACGGGAAGATCGACAACTACCAGCTCGTCGTGCCGAGTACCTGGAACGCGTCCCCGCGCGACGTGAAGGGCCAGATGTCGGCCTACGAATCGTCGCTGGTAGGAACGCCGGTGGCCGACACCGCTCAGCCGCTGGAGATCCTCCGCACGATACATTCATTCGATCCCTGTATCGCTTGCGCCGTGCACATTCACGATCCGCATGGACGGCACGTGCATCACCTGGATGCCTTCTGACGAGGGAGCCATGGCCACCACAGCCACGTTCGAACGGGTCTACATCTGGGAGCGCCCGGTCAGGCTGTATCACTGGGCGACCGTGCTGAGCACGCTGGTGCTCATCGCCACCGGGCTCCTGATCGGGGTGCCGCCGGCGTTCCTGACCGCAGAAGACGCCTCGGCCAGCCAGTGGTTCGGAACGGTTCGCTTCCTGCACTTCGCCGCTGGCTATGTCTTCCTGTTCGCCCTCGTCATCCGCGTCTACTGGATGTTCACGGGCAATCAGTACGCGCGCTGGTACAACTTCTACCCGCTGACCCGGAAGTGGTTCCGGCGGCAGGCCCTGGGCGTGCTTCAGGTCGTCCTGGTGGACATTCTGCAGGTCAGGAAGGAGCCAGATCAGGTGAAGGGGCACAATGCGATGGCCGCGCTCACCTACGGCGTCGTGTTCCTGGCTTCGATTGCTCAGGTCGTGACCGGCTTCGCGCTCTACGCGGCGATGAGCGACGCGTGGCTGCCACAGCTCTTCGCCTGGGTCGT
>DATLLC010000022.1:0-5459 GCA_035538015.1 Vicinamibacterales bacterium | reverse complement strand
GCCTCCGACAGGCAGCGCGACTGCGCTCACGCTGTTGTCCGCGATGTCAATGACCGACAGAGTTGAACCGTTCGCGACGTACGCGAACGGCGCCGCGGCGGCAGAGCTGACGCCCACGCACAGCACGCCAGTTTCAACGACAGCAATCGTCAGGGCGAGCATCTTCATGGCGCCTCCGCCATCTACAGTAGACGGCCCCCGTCCCGGTCTTGTCAGGGCGGCATGCCGGACTGATCGCGTGAAGTCAACAACCAAAGGCCTAACGTAATCGCGCGCACGCGATCTTGTAAAGGGATCACTTGCGCCGGATACGAAATTGTCTGGGCAAGTAGATTTCAGTAGCTCGAGGGGACGATCGTCAGACCATGGCGACCGCAGCCGCGGCCCGGCGTGTGCCCGCGGCGCGATAGTCCTCCCACGCAGCCCGCAAGCGTTCGACACCGGCCTCGAGCACCTCGGGCTCGGCGAGGAACGGAAAGCCGCACGAACCGTTCGTACTGTCCCTCGTGCGAGAACACGGTGCCGGGCACGATCACCACGCCGCGACCGAGCGCGACCTGGGCGAACTCCTGCGCGTCACCCGACGGCAGCTCCACCCACAGGAACAGGCCACCTGCCGGTACGGTGAACCGCCATTCTGGAAGTACCCGGCGCAGCAGCCGCACGAGCGTGTCGCGTCTCGGGCGGAGCTGTTCGCGGCGCAGCGTGCGGATGCGCTCGAAACGAGCCAGCAGGCGCACCGCCACCGCCTGTGTGAGCGAGGGCGAGCCGAGATCCATCACACTCTTCACCCGGGCGAGCGTCGGGATGAGCGATATCGGCCCACGGACCCACCCGATGCGCAGCCCCGGCCATGCGACCTTGCTGAGCGACCCGATCGTGATGATGGGCGCCTCGGACGCGTAGGCCGCGAGCGGCTTCGGCGCCGCGCCGTCGAACGCCAGGTCGGCCAGCGTCGCGTCCTCGACGACCGGGACGCCGGTCTCCCGGGCGAGCGCCGCCACGCGCTCGCGGGCGGCGGGCGGCATGACACCACCGGTCGGGTTCTGGAACGTGGGCGACAGATAGATCAGGCGCGGCGCCGACGCGACCGTGCGGGTACGGAGCAGCGTTGGATCGGCGCCACGCGGACCGGCGGGGACCGAGGCCAACCGGGCGCCGGCCAGGCGGAACGCGTCGAGCGCGCCGAAGTAGGTGGGATCCTCGACGAGCACCGTGTCGCCGCGCTGCAGGTAGGCCATCGCGCACAGGTTGATGGCCTGCTGCGCCCCGGTCGTCACCAGCACTTGTCGGGCGTCGGTCTCCAGACCAGCGGCCGTGTAGGACGCCGCGATCGCCTCTCGCAACGCCGGCAGGCCGAGCGGATGGTAGTGGCCGTCCGCCATGGCGGTCACGTACTCCGCGCGTGACAGCTCGAGATCGTCGAGCGCCAGGCTGGCGAGCGGCAAGGGTGCCCCGAGCGCGAAGTCCACCAGGCCGTGATCTTTGTCCGCGAGCAGGTCGAGGAGCGGGCTCGACACGAGCGCCGTCGCTCTGGCGGCGGCGCGCGCCGCCAACACCACGGGGGACGTGGGGCTGACGCTCGTGCTGCTGCCGGCGCGCCGATCTACCCAGCCCGCCTCGTGGAGCGAGTCGTAGGCCGCTACAACAGTGGTGCGGCTGAGCGTCAGCGCCTCGGCCAGGCGACGCTCAGATGGCAGACGAGCGCCGGGCACCAGCACCCCTTCTCGGATGAGCCGCATCAAGCCGGTCGCCAGCTTCTGGTACAACGCCCCTGTCCCGGCCGACCAGCGCCCGAGTTGACGCTCCAGCACCACCAGATCCCTCGAGCCCATGCAGTCCAGATTCGCTCAAAGTGGACCTTTCTTTCAAGTCCACTTGTTGCAATGCTGAGAGCCATTCACAGCCAGACAAGGAGTGCCGACGTGTCCAGTCACTACCTCCCATGGGCCTACTTCGATGGCCGCTTCGTTCCCGTCGCGGAGGCGCGCCTCCCGATCGGGTGCCACGCCGTGCAGTACGGCCAGGGCGTGTTCGCCGGTATCCGCGGCTACCTCGACCAGGATGGCTCGACGATCAACATCTTCCGTCTGCCCGATCACTTCAGGCGGTTCGTCCAGTCGGCCTCGCTCATCAAGGTGACGCTGCCTGGACCCTTCGACGCGCTCGCCGAGATCGCAACCGAGCTCACCCGGCGCAACCGACCGACCGGTGACGTCTACTTCCGGCCGTTCGCCTATGACGAGGGTGAAGGGCTCGGCCCGTCGCTCGCCGGACGCGGCTTTGCGATCTACATGCTGCCGGTCGGCGACCTGCTCCCGCAGACGGGGCTCCACGTGATGGTCTCGTCGTGGCGGCGCGTCACCGACAATGCCATTCCGGCCCGCGGCAAAATCTCGGGTGCCTACGTCAATTCCGCGCTCGTGCGCGAGGATGCACGCGTCTCCGGCTTCGACGATGCCATCGTCCTGAACGAGAGAGGGAAGGTGGCCGAGGCGTCGGTGGCCAACCTCATGCTCGTTCGCGGCGGGACCCTAATCACGCCCGCCATCACGGGCGACATTCTCGAAGGGATCACCCGCCGATCGCTGCTGCAACTGGCGCGTGACATGGACCTGCCCGTCGAGGAGCGGGACGTGGACCGCACCGAGCTGTATCTGGCGGACGAGATCTTTCTGTGCGGGACGGGCGCGCAATTGGCGCCGGTGGTCAGCGTGGATCGTCGGCCGGTGGGCGCCGGACAGCCGGGGCCGATTGCGACGACATTGCGGCGCCGCTTCATGGACATCGTACGCGGGCGGGAGCCGCACTACGCCGGCTGGCTGACGCCGGTGACAGTGGCGGCCGCCGTGCGCGGCTAGGCGAGTGAGCCATGGCTGCGGCATCGGCGGTTTCGCGATTGTCGAAGGCGTCGGGAGGCGACGGTGTACGTCTCGCTGACTCGATCGAGTCACGCGGCTTCGTGCTGATCGACGAGCCGGCGATGCGCCACCTGCTCGGCGCGGAGATTTCGCAGACCGAGGCTGCGGTCTTCGCGGACGGCTGGAATGGCCTGCCGCTGGACGAGTACATGGCCGACGGTGGGCGCTACCGCCGCCGGCGGCATGCTGTGTACCTGGCCGACGCCGGTGGTCTGACGCGGCAACCCAACCAGCCGCACTACCAGAGCCTCGCCCACAACCCGCTGAACGGGGGCATCGCCCGGTGGTTCGCCCCGATTTCCACGGACATTGGTGATGGACCGATCCTGCGATCGGTCATCCGCCTGCTGGTTTCGGTGTCGGATCGGCTGCGCGGCACGCCCGGCCGCTGGCGCGTGGAGGTCCACCAATTCCGGATCGAGGCTCACGCGGGAGAAGTGGGACAACCCACGCCGGAAGGGATGCACCGTGACGGCGTGGACTTCGTCCTCGTGATGCTGATCGGACGACACAACGCGGCGCAGGGCGTGACGGCGATTACCGACGCCGTCCGAGCGCCGCTGGTCAGCGTTCAGCTTTCGCAGCCCTTCGACGCCATGATCCTGGACGATGCGCGTGTCCGTCATGGCGTGTCGCCGATCGAGCCGGTGGATCCGGCACGGCCGGCGATCCGGGACGCGCTCGTCGTCACGCTGACGGCAACAAGGTAGGGCTGAGCGCGGCCTCCATCCGTAACTCGTCAGGATCCCGACGACCGACTGGATCGAGCGCCTCGCGTCTCTTCCTGGCGCTCTGAAGCGCGCGATCGCCAATTCGGGGGCTAGACTCGGCAAGTGATTGGCCGCCCTCACGACCTGCTGGACGCGCTGAAGGTCGTGACCGCACGGCTCGAGGCGGCCCGAATTCCCCTATGTGATCACGCTCGATCTTCAGCGGTCACTACGGCCGCCCGCGAATGACGCGGGACATTGGCATCGTCGTGGAGGTGACCGCGGCCGATGCCGCCCGGTTGGCTTCTGCGCTTGGCGAGGAGTTCGGCGCCGAGGCCGATCGCATTCGCGAAGCGATCGGCCGTCAGAGTCTCTTCAACCGACTCTACCTCGACCCTGGCACGCTCAGCGACTCCTCGCCACGCATGGTCCACGTGGTCGATCTGTTCCTGGTGATTCGCGAGCTGTTGGACGGCCGACTGGCGGCCGATGCGCGGAATCTGCTCGACGAAGTACTACCAGGAGCAACGTGGCGTGCAGTTGTGCGGGCGGCCGCGCACGGTGCGGACGCTGCGGCGGCTCGGGCAAGACCTGAGGAGGTCCGCGGAGCCCTCTGGTGTTGTCGCCTCAGCGGACGATCACGGTGACCTCACTGGACGGTGGCCCCAGGCCAAGTGCGCCGACAGAATGCACTCGGACGTAGTAGACCCCGACCGGCACGCCGCTGAACGACCGCGCGGTTTCGCCAGGACCGCTGTTGGCCTCGGCAAGATCCGACAGGCCCGGTGCGGAACCAGCCCGGATCACGTACCCGGCCGGCGACCCGCCGTACGGCGGGGACCACGCGAGCGTGACCGTGGACCCGCTCACCCGAATGAATAGATTGCTCGGCGCCTCGGCAGGCGCCGGCACATAGCCTGAGTTGACCAACACTTCATTCGACGCCGGGCCGAGGCCGCGGGCGTTCATCGCGCGCACCCGCACGAAGTAATAGCCCGCGGCGACCGGGATGAACGTCAGTGCCCGCGCGTTCACGCCGAGGCAGGCGAGGTCCGTCAGTCCGGTTGCCGAACCCGCCTGGACGACGTAGCCGGAAATGCCCGCCGCCGACGGCGGTGCGCCCCAGGTGAGCGTCAGACGGGGACCGCTCATCCACCCGACGAGATTGACCGGAGCCGTCGTGGGAGGCGAACCAGCACCGGCGATGGTGACGAGAACGTCGTCCGATGCGGGTCCTGCGCCGTTGGCGTTGACGGCTCTGACCCGAGCGAAGTATCGGCCCGGCAGCACCCCCGTCACGACGAGGCGTTGGTCTGCAGTGGGCTGCTGCACAAAGGTCGCGCCCGGCGAGGCACCCGCTTCGAGGAGATAGCTGGCCGGCGCTCCGCCCTGGTACGGTGGCCCCCACGAGAGCGTGACCGTCGAACCGTTGACCATCGCTGTGAGGCCTTGCGGGACACCTGGCGCGAGGTCGTTCCTAACCGCGAAGTCGATGCCGGACGTGGTTCCTCCGCCGGCGACACTGAGAGGTGTGCCCAGCGTCGTCAACTCCTGTTCGGTACAGAACTGAGCCTGGCAGCGCACATCGTCGAAGATTTCGTTCCGGTATCCCGACAGGGACGTGAGTGCGTAGTAGGTGCCGGCAGGCAGGCCGTTCACGACGTAATCACCCGTCTGGTAGTCGACGGTTGCCAGCCCGGCGGTGCGGACGACCGTCCCCGCGCGCGAGTAGACGACAATCTCGCCGCCGATGGAGGCTCGCCCGGTAGCGGCGTCACGGACGGTACCGCGAATTGCGCCGCCGGTCTCCAATGAGAAGTCCCTTCCG
>DATLLC010000021.1:0-17539 GCA_035538015.1 Vicinamibacterales bacterium | reverse complement strand
ATCACCGGCCGCGGCTGGATTCGCGGGTGGCTGCCGGCATGAAGAGCGGCGGCGCCGTCATCCTCGGCAAGGCGAACCTCGACGAGTTCCCGTTCGGCGATTTCGGCATCAGCACGGTCGGCGGCACCGTGGGCAACGCCTACGATCCCTCGCTCAGCACGGCCGGATCCAGCGGCGGCAGCGCCACGGCCGTCGCCACGAGCCTGGCGGCGCTCGGCTTTGGAACCGACACGTGCAACTCGCTGTCCAACCCGAGCGGCTTCGCGTCGCTGGCCACCATCCGGACCACGCGCGGTTTCACCAGCCGCGCGGGTGTGATGCCGCTCAACACGTTCAACGATGCGGTCGGGCCAATGGCAAAGGCCATACGGGATGTCGCGCTCGCGTTGGATCTCGTGACCGGCACGGATGCGGAGGACCCCGCCACCGCCGAGGCCGCCGCACACCTCACCGGTTCGTTTGCCGTGGGGCTCGCGTCGGCCACGTTGAAGGGGAAGCGCATCGGGTTGTTCCGGCAGCGGATGGTGGGCATCACCGGCGAGCGTGAGGTCGCCGACGCAATGGCGCGCGTGGTGAAGGAGCTCCAGGCCGCAGGGGCCACAGTGGTCGAGGTGGCCATCCCGGACTACGACGCGAAGTACGCCGCGGCCCGGGGAGCCGCGCCAGGTTCCCTGCAGGCGGGCTGGATGGCCTACCTCTCGCGTGGGGCCAAGCCGGGCGATCGCGTCATCACGATCGAGGAGCTGATCGCGTCGGGCAAGATGGCGCCGGCCGGGCAGCGCCGGCTCGAGGGCGCGATCGAGCCCACCCCGACGGGCGCCGAGCTCGAAGCGGCCACGCGGGCCTTCTACGCGGGCCGTGAGCGCTTCCGCGCGCTCTTCGTCGACCTCATGGAGCGCGAGCGGTTGGACGCGATGCTCTATCCGGCCAACCAGGCCCGCCCGCACACGCACGAGGGCGGGCTGGAGCGTTACGGCACCGAGCCCGGGACGTGCGAGGAAAGCGCGGCCACGGGCCTCCCGCAAGTCACCGTGCCGGCTGGCTACCTCGGTGGACGATACCCGGTTGGCATCTCGTTCCTGGGGCGCATGTGGGACGACCGGAAGCTGCTGGAGATGGCCTACGCATACGAACAGGCGACGAAACACCGTCGGCCGCCCACGACAGTCAGATAGATCAGCAGATCAACAGATAAATCAGCAGGTAGATCAACAGATAGATCAACCGTTCCTCAGATCTTCCGATCGATCACCAGATCACCACATCAGCACATCAAGACATCCGCGCCATTCACCCTACTTCTTGCTCGTCGCCGGTTCTGAGTAGCGAAGCTCGATGGCCGTATTCGCCTCCTCGCCGTCGCCAAGCGTCACCACCGCGCGCATGCCGGCTTTGAGCTCCTCGAACATCCCTTTGGTCTTCGGATCGCGCACGAGCTTTGTGCGGTTGGTGACCTCGAAAGTCACCGCCTTGCCGTCGGTCCCGGTGACCGTCACCCGGCGTCCGTCCACCTTCGCAATCGTCCCCAGCACCTTGTGGGAATGCCCGGGATGGGCTGCGGCCATGGCCGGGATCAGGGCGGACAGGCAGGCGGCAAGGAACAGGCGTCGGTGCATCGGGACCTCCGATCGAATCCTATCGCAGCGCGGCCTAACGGCGTGCCGGGGACCGGCCGATACACGGAGGAGCCCCAGGAGTCGCCGCGATGAAAGCCTTTCGACCCGCGCTTGCACTGATCACCGTTCTCAGCCTGATCACCGGAGCACCCGCCCAGGCGGGGGCCCGAGGACAGGGGGAACACGGCCGGCTGACGGGGCGCGTGACTGACGGGTCGGGCGCGGCGCTGCCCGGCGTCACCGTGACCATCGCCCCGTCGAAGTCGGGCAAGCCCGTGGTGGTCGTCACCGACGCCGTGGGGCAATACCAGACGCCGCCGCTGCCGGCGGGCACCTACGCGGTCTCCTTCGACATGTCAGGTTTCGAGACACGCATGAACCCGGCGGTCGTGGTCAACCCGGGCGAGGTCTTCGTCCTGGATCGCCAGCTGGGCCTGGCGCAGCTCACCGAGACCATCACGGTAACCGGCGAGGCGCCGAAGCCGCCGCCGGCCGTACCGCTGACGCCGCTGCGGAAACGGCCCGAGGTCGTCCCGGTGCCCAAACTGCTGCTCGCCTCGGTCTGTGGACCCGACAAGCCAGAGGTGGAGGAGGTCATCGTCGGCCACATCCTCGGCCACCGCGACGAGGCCCGGCGCGAGATGTTCGGGCCCGGAGACGTGCTCGTCGTCGATGTGGGCGCCGACATGGGCCTCAAGCAAGGCGACAACTTCATCGTGCGGCGGCGGTTTCAGTATGGCGACAAGAGCGTCCCGCTCAAGCAGGCCACGTTTGGCGGGCAGTCGAGTGGGCTCGTCCAAGTAGTCGAAACCTCGCCCGCCTCCGCCGTGATCGTCGTCGTTTATGCCTGTGCCGAATTCATGGCGGGTGACGCAATCGCGCCTTTCGAGCCGCTCCCGGTGCTGGCCGCCGACTCCGAGGGCGACCCGCACTTCGACGACCCCGCCCGCATCGTGTTCGGCGAGCTCGGCCGCGCGACCGGTACGACCAATCAACTGATGGTGATCGACCGCGGCTACAGCCAGGGCGTCGTGCGCGGGCAGCGATTCACCCTGTTCCGCCATTCCCTGGCCACCGGCGGCCCGGTGATTCGCCTGGGTGACGGAGTCGTGGTCGCCGTCCGCCCGCAGTCCGCCACCATCCGCATCGATCGCGCCAACGACGCCGTCGAAGTGGGCGCCCTCGTCGCCCTCCACCGGTAGGACCGCGCCGCGCGTGAGGAGCGCGAACCCCAGATCGACAGATAGATCGCCAGGTAGATCCGAAGATAGATCGCAAGATCAACAGATCCTCAGATCGATCACGAGATCACCAGATCAGGAAATCACCGGATTCCCCTATCTATCTGCCGATTCATCTATCTGGAACAACCCCTCTCCTCTCTGCGTCCAAGTCCCAGATGGGCGACCTGAAGCTCTCCGTCCGGCACCTGCTGAAGACGCCGGGCTTCACCGCCGCCGCCATTCTGGTCCTGGCGCTCGGCATCGGGCTCAACGCCGCGATGTTCAGCGTGGTCTACGCGTTCACGCTCGCCGGCCGCGCCTACGCCGACGCCGACCGCGTGGTCCAGCTCTACGTGCGTGATACCCGGACGACCGGGGACTACCGCCCCTTCTCCTACCCGGTGTATCAGGAGCTCGCCCGGGCGGACATGTTCAGCGGCGTGCTCGCCCACAACCCCACCATCGTCGGCATCGGCGACGGGATGGAATCGCGGCGGGCGCTGGCGGCCGTGGTCAGTGCGAACTACTTCGATGTCCTTGGCGTGCCGCTCCTGCAGGGCCGCACGTTCACCGCACAGGAGGATCGGCCCGGCCAGGATCTGCCGGTGGTCGTGGCCAGCTACGCGTACTGGCAGCGGACCGGGTTCGCTCCCGGCCTCGTCGGCCAGACGATGCGCGTCAACGAGCGCGCCTACACGGTCATCGGCATCACACCGCGAGGCTTCAGCGGGACGATGAGCGTGGTGGGGCCGGAGTTGTTCTTCCCGCTCGGCGTGTTCCACACGCTGGCCACCGAGTTCATGGATGCGTCCGCGCGTTCGCTCCAGCGGGCCGACGCGTACAACCTGTTCCTGGTCGCGCGACTGAAGGACGGCGTCGCCCTGAACACCGCGGGCGCGGGCCTCGAGCTGTTCGGCCAGAGCCTGGCGCGAAGCTTCCCGGCCGAGCACGAGCACCATGTCCTGTCGCTAGCGCCGCTGCCGAAGTTCGGGACGAGCACCTCGCCGTCAGACGAAACCGTGCTCGGCACGCTCGGCGTCGTGATGATGGGGATGACCGCCGCCGTGCTGCTCACGGTGTGCCTGAACCTCGCGTCGATGCTGCTGGCTCGTGGCCGGGCCCGCCGCAGGGAGTTCGCGGTGCGCCTCGCCATCGGCGGCGGCCGCGCCCGCATCGTTCGTCAGTTGCTGGTCGAAGGCCTGCTCCTTTCGATCGTGGGTGGCGCGTTCGGCATCGCGCTCGGCCTGTACGCCGTCGACGCGCTCGTGGCGTCGCTGTCCGCGATCCTGCCGATCACGATCGTGCTCGAAGGCGTCAGCTCGCCCGCGATTGTCGCGGGGGCCGCGGCGTTCTGCGTGCTAGCGACCTTGCTCTTCGCGCTCGGTCCCGCGCTCAAGCACTCGCGCGCGGACATCCTTTCGGATCTCAAGGCACAGTCGGGCGATGATCCGGCGCCGCGCCGCTGGCGTCTGGTGCCGCGCAACCCACTGGTTGCGGCGCAAGTGGCGCTCTCGCTGTGCCTGCTGATTGCGGCGGCGCTCTTCTTCCGCATGGCCCTCGGCTCCGCCAGCACGGACTTGGGGTTTCACGCGGACGAGACCGTGCTCGCCGAGGTCGATGCCCAGCTCGGCGGCCTCGACGAACCGCAGGCCCTCGCCAGTTATGCGCGGCTCGAGGAGCGGCTCTCGGCCCTGCCGGGCGTGGCCTCTGCCAGTGTTGGTGCGCTGGTGCCGCTCGGCATGATCAACTTGAGCAAGGATGTCCAGCGGGCCGGCGTCGCGGCGGATCCTGGCGCCAGGCCGGCGACCCCCGAGGCCGGACAGGCCTTTGATGCCCGAACCAATTCGGTTGGCCGGGGTTATTTCGACGCAATGGGTGTGCGCTTGCTGGGCGGGCGCACCTTCACCACCGCTGAAACCTTCGGCAGCGGCGGACCGCGCGTGGCTGTGCTGGACGAGACGCTCGCCCGCAAGCTCTGGCCCGACGGCTCGGCCGTCGGGCAGCACATCCAGTGGGCCGCGGCGGCGGGCAGACGCGGCCCCGGCCCGCCGATCGAAGTCGTCGGGATCGTGGCGACGACCAGAACCGGTCTGTTCGAAGGGGAGCCTGGAGGCGCGGTGTACTTGCCGCTGGCGCAGGAGTTCGTGAGCAATGTGTACTTCCACGTTCGGCCAGTCGGTCCCGATCCGGACCTGGTCGAGAAGGTGCGTCGCGAAGTGCGCGCCGCCGCGCCCGGCATCCCGTTGTTCCGCGTCCGCACGTTCGCGGCGCACGTGGAAACCGCTGCGGAGTACTGGATGCTGCGTCTATCCACGACGCTCTTCGCGTTCTTCGGGGTGCTCGCCATGGTGGTCGCGCTGGTCGGGATTTACGGCGTGACCTCCTACGCCGTCGCCCGCCGCACGCGCGAGATCGGCGTCCGGATGGCGGTGGGTGCACGCCCCGCGGCGGTGCTGCGCCTGATTCTGTCGGAGAGCCTCGGCACCGCCATCGCCGGCGTGGCGGCGGGCTGGCTGCTGGGGCTCGGCGTGGGACGGGTGATGGCCAGCATCTTCGTGGACCTGCCCGCGTTCGACGGCTGGACCTTCACGATCGTGCCGGTCGGCTTCGTCCTGGCCTCGATTGCCGCCACATGGGCCCCGGCGAGGCGTGCCACGGAAGTCAACCCTGTCACCGCCCTCCGCGCCGAATAGATCACGAGATTACCCGCTAGATCGTCCGATAGATCACCAGATAGATCGTGAGATAGATCCCAAGATCACCACATCTCACGTTCGATCACCACATCACCAGATCAAGAGATCAAGAGATTCGCCTCCTTGATCGGGTACCAGCGTTCCTGTCTCGGCCTGAAGAAGCGCCACCCCTCTCCCAGCTCCGCCGCCAGCCCTCCCGCACCGCAACTCTGCTGCGACATCTGCAGCCGTGCCGGCGCCTCACCCGTAGGCCCCGCCTGGGCACTGAGGCGCGGGCCCCTGGCGGGTTTGGTCCTCCCTTGCCGTTTACCAAAGCAGGAGGAGTTTCACAATGTCAGAGACCGCAGTTCAGACGCCAAAGCGTGAGCGTGTGCCACTCAATGGCGTGGATGTTCCTAGTCTGTTCGCCACCATCAACGTCGTCAGGGAGAACCCCCCGCTCGCGAAATTCCAGTTCCGCACGAAGCATCGCTGGCTGAAGGGCACGCACACTCAGGGCACGATCGAAACCTTCAGCGGCGCCGGCGGCGAGCACACGCACAAGAAGACGTTCATCGTCGACGCGGATCACCCGGCCGTGCTGGTCGGCGACGACAACGCGCCGTTGCCCGTTGAATACGCCCTGTACGCGCTCGGCGCCTGCATCATGAGCGGCATTTCCAACATCGCGGCCGCTCGTGGCGTGACGCTGACCGAGGTCGAGGCCGCCATCGAGGGCGACATGGACCTGCGCGGCATCCTCGGCCTGTCGCCGGAGGTCCGCAACGGCTACGAGGGCATTCGCGCCACCTTCACCATCAAGGGCGACGCGCCGGAGGAGAAGCTGCGCGAAGTCGTCGAGCAGGCCCGCGCCCGCTCGGCGGTCTACGACATCATCACCAACAAGGTGCCCGTCGAGATCGGCATCAACATCGGGTGAGTCATGAGCGATGTCACCTCGGTGGTGATCGGCGGCGGTCAGTCAGGCCTGGCGATGAGCCGGTGCCTGACCGATCGCGGCATCGATCATGTCGTCCTCGAACGCGGCCGCATCGCGGAGCGGTGGCGCAGCGAACGCTGGGAGTCGCTGCGGCTGCTGACGCCCAACTGGCAGAGTCGCCTGCCGGGTTTTCTGTATGACGGTCCTGACCCGGACGGGTTCATGACGATGCCGGAGGTCGTGCGCCACTTCGAGCGCTACGCGGCCTCCTTCGCCGCGCCAGTCCGCGAGGGCGTTACGGTCAATGCCGTGACCCGCGACGGTGACGGCTTCCGCGTGTCCACCGATGCCGGAACCTGGCGCGCATGCGCTGTCGTCGTCGCGACCGGACATTCCGATCGACCCTACGTACCCCCGCAGGCCACGCGGGTGCCGTCGCACATTCGCCAGGTGATCCCCACGCGCTACCGGCGTCCCTCCGACCTTCCAGACGGAGGCGTGCTGGTGGTGGGCGCGTCCGCCACCGGAATCCAGCTCGCGGACGAGATCCATGAATCCGGCCGGCCCGTGACGATTGCCGCCGGTCGCCACACCCGTATGCCTCGCGACTACCGCGGCCGCGACGTGCTCTGGTGGCTCGATCGCATGGGACTGTTCGATGAGACCGTGGATCAGGTGTACGATCCGTCCATCTCGCGCGAGCAACCCTCGCTACAGCTGGTCGGCGATTCGCGCCGCGTCACGCTCGACCTGGCCAGCCTCGCCGACCGTGGCGTGCGCGTCGTTGGCCGGCTGCTCGACGTCCGCGACGGCGAGGCCTGGTTCGCCGACGACCTGGTGGCCACGACCGCCGCCGCGGACATCAAACTGGCCAGCCTGCTGAAGCGGATTGATGGATTCATCGTCCGACAGGGGCATGCTGCCCCACCCGCGCCGCCGTTCCAGCCACACTGCCTTCGGTTCGACGGGGCGGACACGCGGCTCTCGCTCCAGGACGCCGGCATCAAGACGGTGGTCTGGGCAACGGGGTTCACGCGGGCCTATCCGTGGCTGCGGCTGCCGGTGCTCACCGAGGGCGGGGAGTTCCGCCACCGCGGCGGCGTGACCGCGGAACCGGGTTTGTATGTGATCGGCCTTCACTTCCTGCGCCGGCGGAAGTCCGCCTTCATCGACGGCGTGGGCGACGATGCGGCGGCACTGGCGTCGCACATGGCGGCCTACGTCGCCGGCGTGTGCCCGGCGGTGGCCTGACGGAGCGAGCGATGATGATCAGTCCTGCAGACATGAAGAGCCGCTACGACATCGTGGTCGTGGGCGCACGACCGGCCGGCGCCGGGACGGCGCTGCTCCTGGCCAGACAAGGCGCACGCGTGCTGATGATCGATCGGGGCCGACATGGCACCGACACGCTGTCGACGCACGCGCTGATGCGCGGCGGTGTGCTGCAGCTCGCCCGTTGGGGCGTGCTCCCCCGGATCGTTGCCGCCGGCACGCCACCGGTGAGACAAGCCACCTTCATTTACGGCGACGACACGCTGGCGGTCGCGGTCAAGCCTCGCGACGGCGTCGACGCGTTGTACGCCCCGCGGCGGACCGTTCTCGACCGCATTCTGGTGGATGTCGCCGCCGAAGCTGGCGTGGATGTCGCCTACGGCGTGCGTCTCACCGACCTGCATCGCCGACACGACGGGCGGGTGAACGGCATCGTCACGACCGACGAGGACGGTACGGTGCGCGCTGTAGAGGCGACCGTGGTGATCGGCGCCGACGGTTGGCGATCGCAGATGGCACGACTGGTCGGCGCGCCAACGACGAGAAGCGGCCAATGGGCAACCGCCAATGTCTTCGGTTACTGGAGGGGCCTGCCGGTGGACGGTTATCGCTGGTACTATCGGCCCGGGCTGAGCGTCGGCGCCATTCCGACCAACGACGGTCTCACGTGCGTGTTCACGTCGACCCCGGCGGACCGATTCGCCGAGCTCTTCAAGCGCGACGTGGCGGCAGGGTATCAACACGTGATGCAACAGGCGGGGCCGGATCTCGCGGAAGGCATGCGCGAGGCTGCGCTGGAGGGTGCGTTGCACGGATTTCCTGGGCAGATCGGCTTCTGTCGGCAGAGTGCCGGTCCGGGATGGGCGCTGGTCGGCGATGCTGGTTACTTCAAGGACCCGCTCACCGCACACGGGATCACAGATGCGCTCCTAGACGCGGAATACCTGACGCGAGCGGTCCAGGAAGGCACCGACGCCGCGCTCGCGGCGTACGAGGCCGGACGGAACGAACGGACCCGTGAGCTCTTCGAGGTGACCGACCGCATCGCGTCCTTCACGTGGACGCTCGACGAGGCCCGTGCTCTGCACAAGCGGCTCGCCGAGGCGATGTCCGCCGAGGTGAAGGCCCTCCTCGCCGCCTCGCTGCAGGAGGCGACCGCATGAACGTGACAGTCGGGCAGACAGCCACCCGCTCGCTGACGCTCACCGAGGACCACGTGCGGAAGTACGCGGAGATTTCCGGGGACTACAACCCCCTTCACTTCGATGCCGCCTTTGCCGCGGGCACGAGGTTCGGGCGCCTGGTCGTGCAGGGTGGCCTCACGACCGGCCTCCTTCACGCGCTCGCGGCCATGGACCTGCCCGGACCCGGCACCGTGTTCCTGAGCCAGAACTGGAAGTTCACCGCGCCGGTCTACATCGGCGACACCATCACGGCGCACGGCGAGATCAGGCAGGTACACGAGACCAAGCCCGTCTGCCTCCTCGGCGTGCGGGTCACGCGCGAGGGGGGCGAGGTGGTGCTCGAAGGGGAAGCGTGGTGTTACACGTTCACGTCGTCGTCGGCGTGACACGCCCGCCGGTCTCGAGCGGCCGCATCGCCGAGAAGAACGAGATGGCCGCCTCGACATTCCGCTTGCGGATCTCCTCGTTCACCTCCAACGACCAGTTGCCGACCTCCTGCGAGTTGCCCACCACGATGCCGTCGCTGCGCGGGTTGATGCTGGCGTTGCTCCCATCCGGCAGGCGGCAGGACGCGCGGTAGTTCACCTCGGCCTGCGGCACGAGGAACGTCAGCTGGCCCTTGATCGGGACGAGCTCCTTGTCGCCGAAGAGCGAGAACGAGCCGAGCCCCGTGCAATTGACGATGACGGCTTCGGGAATCGACGCGAGGTCGCGCGGCGACTCGAAGCGGCGGATGACAATGCGGCCGCCAGCGAGGGCGAAGTCCTCGAGCAGCGCGGCCAGGTAGATGGACGGTTCGATGGCCAGGTTCGACTGGCGCACCGCGTACTTGGTCGGAAAGGGATGTTCGCCGGGGCCCAGCACTTCGCGATCGCGGCCGGTCCGAAGCGCCTCTGGCACGAGGTCGCTGTCCGGTCCGGGCGGGGAAGGCGCCGGGTCGTCGGTGGCGTTGTAGCTGTCGATCCAGTAGACCCCATAGCGGGGACCCGTCATCAGCTGCAACTGGCGATACGAAATCTCTGCCGCGGTACGAAACTGCGCGTCCCACGCGGGGGTCCGGCGGCTCGGCTCGATCAGCGCGGTCGTGGGGGTGTAGCCCGCCCAGGACATGTTCGACGTGGTATCCGGCGGCAGCGTCGCCGCATAGATCGTAACGTCGTAGCCACGCCGCTGCAGTTGAATCGCCGTACACAAGCCCGGTGAACCGCTCCCCAACACCGCGATCCGGCCCACGTCCGCCGGTCGCGCGAGATCCGCGACCAGGACGCCGCAGCCCCACGCGAGCGACATACCCGCACCGCCGTGGCCGTAGTTGTGGATTATCGTCTTCTCGTCGATCTTGTCGGCGCGCAAGAGGAAACCGCCGTCGCGGTGTGGCCGCAAGCCGACCGTGGTCCTGATGATCCGATCCCAGGAGACTCGTGGCGGCACGAGGCGCACGGGAGGGCGCTTCGGGCCAGTCGCCGAAGGAGCGCTCCTCGAGGCCCCGCATCCGGCCAGGCCGAAACCGACGAGCGCGGCACTGCCCGTCTTCAACAGGGCACGTCTATCCATGCGAACGCCACACGATAGCACCGATGTGGCGTACCCGAGGCCGTATACTCGGCCCGTGCATCTCAGGATGGCGATCGGAAACCAGTTGCTGCTCCCCGTCGCGTTCGTGCTCGGACTTGCCGCCGCCGGCTGCACGAAGACAGAGGTGTCCGTCGTTCGAACGCGGCTCGGCTACACCCCCACGGCATCGGTCGCCAGCGCCAGCCTCGAGCAGCGGTTCCAGGCGAGCGTGTCCGCCGACTCGATGTCCGCCGCGCACCAGCGGCTCACCGCTCGTCCGCACCCGACCGGGTCGCCCGCGTCGGCCGAGCTCGCCGAGCACCTGCGACAGATCCTCGAAGGGTTCGGCCTGGAGGTGCGGGTGCACGAGTACCAGGTACTGCACTCGAAGCCGCGCAAGGTGGAGATCACCATGAACTCACCGGAGCGTCGCCGCATCAGCCTCGACGAACCGCCGCTCGCCGAGGATCCGACATCGTCGCACCCCGAGCTGGGGGGCGGCTACGTCGCATATTCGGCCTCGGGCACCGCCTCCGGACAGATCGTCTACGTGAACTACGGCCTTCCGCCAGATTACGCGCAGCTGGCGGCACTCGGTGTTTCGGTGAAGGATCGGATCGTGGTGGCGCGCTACGGCCGCAGCCATCGCGCGGTGAAGACGCACACCGCCGAGCAGGCCGGTGCGCGCGCGCTGATCCTCTACAGCGATCCAGCGGACGACGGGATGGTGAAGGGTCCGGCGTGGCCAGACGGCTACTGGCGCGGCGAGCACATGTTGCAGCGAGGCAACGCCAAATACAGCTGGTATTGGCATGGCGACGCGCTCACGCCCGGAGTGGCGGCTACGGCAAATGCGTCACGGATCGCGCAGGAAACCGCGCCGACATTGCCGAAGATTCCGGTAGTGCCCATCAGCTGGGCCGAGGCACGGCATCTGCTGTCGGCCTTGCGCGGACCGGAAGCGCCAGACGTGTTCCGTGGCGGCCTGCCGCTCACCTATCACATTGGGCCGGGGCCCGCCGCCGTGACGATGACCGTCGACATGGAGCAGAGGCTTGGACCCATCTACGACGTGGTCGCCTCGCTCAGAGGGACCGCCACTCCGGAACGGAGCATTCTGCTGGGAACACACCATGACGCCTGGACGTTCGGCGGTGTGGATCCGGGGACGGGCACGACGGCCATGCTCGAGGTCGCCAAGGGGCTCGGGGCCCTCGCCAGGAGCGGCTGGCGACCGGCGCGCACGATCTCGCTGGCCTTCTGGGACGCCGAGGAGCTGGGACTGGTGGGATCCACGGAATACGCGGAGGAACTCCGCGAGCAACTGCAGGAACAGCTCGTCATGTACGTGAACATCGACATGTACATGAAGGGGCGTTTCGATCCGGGCGGCGTGCCCTCGCTTCGATCCTTCGTCGCGGACGTCGCCATGGACGTTCCACAGGGTTCAAGCACCGTGTACGAGGGCTGGCGGCAATCCGAATCGCATCGCCTGCCCGCTGCCGCGCGCGAGTCGCACGCGGTGAACTTCTCGCCCGATCTCAAGCCGCTCGGGAGCGGCGCCGATTTCGTCCCGTTCCAGGATCACCTCGGCGTGCCGACGCTGGCCATCGAGTTCATCGGCGACAACGGCTACGGGTACGGGACGTATCACAGCAATTACGACTCGCGTGCGTACGTCGAGAAGATCGCCGATCCGGGCTTCGAACAGGGTGTGTTGATGGCCCGCGTTCTCGGGACGATGGCGTTGCGGATGAGTGAGGCCACGGTCGTGCCGTTCCGTTTCTCCGACTACGCAATCAAGCTGCAAGAGGCAATCGGGGCCGCCGAGAGCTGGGCTGGCGAGGCTGGCGCCACCATCGACCTGGCCGGCCTTCGCACGCGGGCAGCGGCCGTCCACGCTGCGGCAACCAGCCTCGAAGGCGCCATCGATCGCCGGCTTCTTTCCGGCGACGTGCCCAGTGGCGCACTTCCAGCCCTGAACGACCGGCTGGCCCGCATGGAGCAACGTCTGACCGACGATGACGGCGCGGCGGAGTCGAAGTGGTATCGGCACGTCTTCTACGGCTGGAACATCTACTCCCTGTACGACGGGCAGCCCTTTCCGGGACTGGCCGAGGCCCTCCGCCTGAAGGACACCGGGCGCATCTCGCACGAGATGGGACGCATCGAACGCGCGCTCGATCGCATGAAAGTCGAACTGGACGCCGCGCTCGCGCTGGTGCAGTGAGGGGGAAGCATCGAGTGATTGGGCGATTCGCTGATCCGTGCTGAAATGCATGCCATGCCCATGTCCTCGACCCGCTGCGCCGCCGGTGTGCTCGTCGGGCTGTTCGCCTGCGCCGCGCTCGACGCCCGCCAGCAGGGCGTGCCCGAGGCGGTGAGAGCGAGCGCCGACGCCATCTCCTCCGAGCAGCTGGCGTGGGACCTGGCCTATCTGGCGTCGGACGAGCAGCAGGGTCGCAACACGCCGTCGCCACGCTTCGACGCGGCCGCCGATTACATCGCCACACGCCTCGCGCGCGCCGGGCTGAAGCCCGCCGGCGACGCCGGCACGTTCCGACAGCACTACGAGCTGCACGAAACGCGGGCCGACACCGACGCGGCCTCGATTGGGATCGGCGATCGCCACTTCACCTTCGGGCGTGACTTTGCCATGCGCTCGCTGGCGGCCCCGGTCTCCGGCGCGCGGCCCATTGTCTACGTCGGCCACGGGTGGGTGCTCCCCGGCCGAGGCGTCGACCCCTACGCCGGCCTCGACGTCCGCGGCAAGCTGGTCCTGGCCCACGGCCCCCGGGTGTTGCCGAAAGGCGTGGACGTCCAGCAGATCGGCCGCAGCGTCGTGAACGCGCAGACGCCGTTGGTGGCCGCCGCCGAGCGCGGTGCCGCCGGTGTCCTGTTCATCACGCAGGCCAGCGAGCTGGTGCGATGGGATGGAGTCCGCGGGGCGAACACGGTGCGCCGCGAGCTCGATCCCGGCGTGCCCTCGGCCTATGCCGCGCCGCCCATCACGTCGGTGCTCCTGACGCCGCACGTCACGGCGGCTCTGCTCGAAGGCGAGGCACTTGACGGGCCGGCCGCTCTCGGACTCGCCGACCGGGGAGAGTTCCCGGCGTCGTTTCAGCTGAAGAAGCAGGTCACGCTCGAAGTCCCCCTCGCCATGCGGACCGTCCTGCGGCCCTTCAATGTCGTGGCCCAGCTCGAGGGTTCCGACCCACGCCTGAAGGCAGAGGCCGTGACGATTGCCGCGCACCTGGACGGGGCCGTTGGCACCCGGCCGGTCGACCGCGATGCCATCTACAACGCGGCCGACGACAACGCCTCGGGCAGCGCCGCGCTCCTGTCGATCGCCGAGGCAATGGCGAAGGCCCCGCGGCCGAAGCGCTCGATCGTCTTCCTCTGGGACAGCGGCGAGGAACAGGGACTCTGGGGGACGCGGTGGTTCGTGCAGCATCCGCCGGTAACCCGTGACTCGATCGTCGCGCACATCAACGTGGACATGATCGGAGCGAGCCGGCGGCCGGGGGCGGCGGACGAGGCCTCGAAAGCGGTCACCGAACGGAACGAGGTATTCCTGATCGGCCCGCGCGTGCTGAGCACACAGGCCGAAGTTCTCCTGGATCGAGTGAACGAGACGTATCTGAAGCTGCGGTTCAATCGCGACTACGACCGCGTGGATCACGAGTTGTTCTATCCCAGGACGGACGCCGGCCCCTTCCTCGAGCGAGGCATCCTGACCATCGGGTTCACAACCGGCATTCACCCGCGATATCACCTGCCAGCCGACGAGGCGCAGTTCCTGGATCCGGTGCAGGTGCACGCCATCGCGCGCACGGTGTTCGCCAGCCTGTGGGCGCTGGCGGATGCCGCAGAGCGCCCACGGATCGACCGACCGATCCCGCCCAGTGTGCCGAAGCATCCCTAGCCGGCTGCTGAATGAGGATGTCCTGAAGGCAAGAGGCAGAGACAGAAGAGCCCGGAGAAGACATGGCAGGCCTGATCGACGCACTGGAGATCAAACGCAAGTCCTACTTCGAGTTCGAGGGGGCGCCGTTTGTCTGCCTCGACGTCGAGGTGTCGAAGCCCACCGCCCGCGGCGGGCAGACCCTGGTGCGGCTGAAGATCCGAAACCTCCTCACTCGCGCGGTGTTCGACAAGACCTTCAAGGCGTCCGAGAAGTTCAAAGAGCCGGACCTCGACATGATCGACGCCGCGTTCCTCTACGAAGACGCCGACGGCTGCCACTTCATGGATCAGACGACGTTCGAGACGCTCACGCTATCGCGGGAGACGCTCGGCGACGACCGCCTGCTGTTGGCAGACAACCTGCCGGTGCAGATCCAGAGGTTCAACGGCGGCCCGATCGGCGTGCAGCTGCCGCCGCACGTCGAACTGGTCGTGGCCACCACCGAGCCAGGGGTGCGGGGAGACACGGCGAGCGGTGGCGTGACCAAGCCCGCAGTGCTCGAGACCGGCCTCGAGATCCGGGTGCCGCTCTTCATCAAGGAAGGCGAGAAGGTGCGCGTCCACACCGAGACGCGCGAGTTCGCCGGACGCGCCTGAACCGGCCGCGCCTCCGGCGCCTTCGCAGGGCCGGCCGCGGTGGCCGGGGAGGTTCACCACGGCGGCAACGTGTTGTAGAGATACCGCTGCAGGTAGTCGTCGCGCGATGCCAGGAGCTCGGTCGCGTTGCCCTCGAAGGCAATCGTGCCGTCGTGCAGCAGCATGAAGTCGGCGCGGGCAGCCTCGCCCGTCTTCTCGATCTCCACGCGTCCGTCCTTCCGCACGGCCTGGTGAGTCGCTACGTAGAACGCATCACGCAGCTGGTGCGTCACGATGATGGACGTCACCTGCTCCAGATCGCGCAGCTTGACGATCTCGTCGTTGACCGTGGTTGCCAGGATGGGATCGAGGCCGGTCGTCGGGTCGTCGAACAGCAGCAGGCCGGGTTTGGCGGCCATCGCCCGTGCGATACCGACGCGGCGCCGCTGGCCGCCGGACAGCTCCGCGGGGAGCCGGTCCCTGTAGTCGCGCAGGCCGACGAACCCCAGCACGTCCTCGACGCGCCGATCGAGCTCCTCGTCGGCCATCCGGGTCTCTTCCGCAAGACGGTACCCCACGTTCTCCGCCACCGTCAGCGAGTCGAACAGCGCGCCCTCCTGGAACAACATCCCGATGTCGGCGCGCACACGCAGCAGGTCGCGCTCAGCAAGGCCATCGAGCGGCTCACCGTTGACCAGAACGTGACCGGCATCGGGCCGGATCAGCCCGAGGATTATCTTCAGGATCGTGGACTTGCCGCTACCGCTCGCGCCGAGCAGCATGCGCATGCTGCCCTTCGGGACCGTGAAGCTGATGCCCCGCAGCACGACGTGGTCGTCCCACTGAAACCAGACGTCGTCGAACTCGACGGCCACGGGCGCGGGCATAGCCGTTGGCCAGAGACCGAGCGGCCGGGCACCGGACTGGGTGTCCTCGTGCGCCCAGGGCTTGAGAAGGGGCGGTACCAGCAGAGACCCCATATGGACCTCCACTTTGTATAGGAATGCAAGAGCGGTGCCTCGGATGGCGTCGGGGTTTGCGCGGATCGGGTCTCGACGCGATAGCAATCCCGCGCCCGCCGGCCCGCCGGCGGGCGGTTAGCGACGGGAATCCCGCAGAAGCGGCCGCCGGATGCCGCTTGACGGGCGCGCCCTCTGCCGTCCCGCGACCTCACCGATGACCTCTTCGGTCGTTCGAATGTCGCACACGGGAAGATCGGGGTCCACGCGGTGCACGGCTGCTTCCAGCCCCGCCGCTGATCCAGGATCTATCCGGGCCCGACGCGCGTCACTGGGGCGCAGACACGGCCTGCGCGGCTGCGGCCAGGTTGAAGCCGGTGAGCTCGGCGAGACGTACCGGCGACAGGACTTCCTCGTAGCGCTGCCCCTTGATCTCCCAGGTCGGATAGGTCTTGATCGCCGCCTGTCGGCACGCGGCGGTCTGCGCCGAGCCCTGTCGGCCCATGCTGCATTCGACATACGGGAGCCGCTTCGCCGCGGGTCCGAACATGGCCTTCTGATCCTGGCAGTGCGGGCACCACTCGGCGCCGTACATCTTCACGCCGGTCTCGGCAAGGTGGACGGCCAGCGCGCGCAGGGTCGGGTCTTCGGCCGCGGGAGGCTTGCCGACGACGCCGATGTAATTGAGGTGCAGGAAGGCGATGACGCCCACTGCAATCGGGCCACGAACGCGCAGCCACCGCTGCCATGAGAACGCCGGGAGGGGATCGGGTCGCTGGAACGTGAGGAGCGCCAGGATGGCCGTCATCAACGCCAATGACGTCAGACAGTAGGGGCATGCCCCGCCGAGCACCGTCAACGAGATGCCGGTCAGGTAGACGCTGTAGAGCACCCCGAAGAAGGCGACGGTCCACCCCAGGCGCCACTGCTGGTCGGCACGGGCGTTGAACGCGATGGCGGCGAGGGCCAGATACGTGAGCAGCCCCCAGAACGCCGTCGGCAAACCCAGCAGCGTGGCCCAGCGCGATGACAGCACGACGTCGCAGCCGCTCCCCGCACTGCAGCCCTGCACCGACCCGCCCGCCAGAGTGGTCCAAGACAGGTAACCGGCGAGGGCGCATCCGAGGAGGCTCAACGCCAGTAGCGGCCAGTTTGGCGTGGCCCTGACGAAGCCCTTGGAGGCAGCGGCGGCGCGTGGTTCTCGCTTGGCGTTGGCTTTCCGACCCATGCGTGCGAGTGTATCCTGACCTCGCTGGAGGATGACATGCGACACACGCTGGTGGCCGGACTGATGGTGAGCGGGCTGTTCCTGAACTGCGCCGCGCCCGGTCTGGCGCAGACCCTGCCCGTACCCGGCGTCGAGCCCGCGCGGGACGTGCCGGGCGCCAAGGAGATGCCGGACACGAAGATCGTTCACAAGGTGGTGTTCGACCTGGCCACGGCCGGTCCCAAGCCCGGCGAGGTCCATCCCATGCTCCAGGCAGTAGCCCGTTACCTCAACACGCTGGCCAAGACCGGGGTGCCCGAATCGAATCGCAAGGTGGCCGTGGTGTTCCACCAGGGCGCCACCGACT
>DATLLC010000020.1:0-2016 GCA_035538015.1 Vicinamibacterales bacterium | reverse complement strand
CTCCAGGGGATGAACGAGCTGTACGACCTCGAGGCCGATCCCTACGAAGAGCACAATCTGATCGACGCCCCGGGCGCCGCGGCGCTGCGCACCGCCATGCAGGCCGAACTGCAGCGTGTTCTGCAAACGGCGGGATCGCGGGCGGTCACGACCGCGGCTCGGTGAGCCCGGCCATCCCGACGCCGAAAGAACTTACCTTCGCCGTAAGCGACGCTCCGCTCTGCGCCGCCTCCTGCCCGGAGACTGCGGCGTTCCGCATGTTTTGACGCTGGTGCGCTTCTTGCCGCTACCCGGAGTGCGCCAGAAGGAACATGCCAATGTCGGCTCGGAAATTCGGTGGATGGACCGTCCTCGTTGTGCTCGTCGCCTCTGCCGCATGCGGCGGCGGCGGTGACGGTGCATCGACCCCGACCAGCCCTTCGACGGGTGGCGGATCGTCGGCCGTCACCATCAACATCGTGGCCACGAACGGCAGTCAATCGTTCACGCCCAATCCGGCCGCGCAGAGGGTGGGCGGCACGGTCTCGTTCCGCAACGGCGATGGCCTCGCCCATCGCATCGTGGCCAACGACGGCTCGTTCGACACTGGCGATCTCGCGCCCGGGGTCACCAGCCGGGCGCTGCAGCCGTCGCCGGCGGGCGCCAACTATCACTGCTCGATCCACCCGGCGATGGTTGGTTCGATCGGTTCCGCCCAGGGCGAGCCGCCGCCAATGTGCACAGGGCAGTACTGCGGCTGAGGCCTGAGCCTGGTTGTGCAGGTGCCGTAACTAACGGTTAGATGTTGTCAGCGTCGTTGCGAGACGGCACGCTCAGCACGGCCAGCAGCGTGTCGAGCTGCGCCGGCTTGGTGAGGTGCCCGTCGAAGCCGGCGGCTCGGGCCCGTTCGCGGTCGCCGTCCTGCCCCCATCCCGTGACGGCGATGAGACGCAGCGGGCGCGTGGCCGACGCGCGCAGTTGTCGCGCCAGGTCGTAACCGTCGATGTCGGGCAAACCGATGTCGAGCAGCGCGACGTCCGCCGCGAAGCTGGCCTGCGTCATGAGCGCGTCCTCCGCATCGTGCGCGACGCGGACCTGGTGGCCGTGCGCCTCCAGCAGCACGCTCAGCAGCGTCGCGGCATCCGCGTTGTCGTCCACCACCAGCACGCGCCGGGGTTCGCCGTCGGTGTCCGACGTCGAAGACAACGGGTCGCCGTCGTCGACGGAGGACGCGGGCAGGGGCAGGGTGACCCGGAACTCGGTGCCGCGCCCAGGTCCGTCGCTGTGCGCCTCGACATGTCCGCCATGGAGCTCGACGATGCCTCGAACGAGGGCGAGGCCGATGCCCAGGCCGGAGTTCCCCGGGCCGCTGACCTGTGTGAACATCTCGAAGACGCGTTCGAGGTCGCCACCAGCCAGTCCCATCCCGTTGTCGGCGACGCTGATGAGGGCCTGGTTCGGCGTCGTGGTCAGGCCGACCTCGAGCCTGCCTCCGGCCGGCGTATAGCGAATGGCGTTGTTGAGGAGGTTGGTCACGACTTGGGCCAGGCGTTCGGAGTCCGCGTACACCCACAGCGGGTCGACAGGTAAAGCCAGCGACAACAGGTGCCCGGCGGCTTCGATGTCGGGCCGGCTCCCGTCCACGGCGTGCCGCACGACCGCGGCGAGGTCGATGCGCGCCCGTCGAACCTGGATCTTGTTGCTGGTGAGCCTCGTGGCGTCGAGCAGGTCGTCGACGAGCCGTACGAGCTGCTGGAACTGGCGCTTGAGAACCGGCAGGGCACGCCCGTCGCCGTCCCGACCCACTTCCAGCAGCTCCAGCGCGTAGCGCATCGGGGCAAGCGGGTTCCGCAGCTCGTGGGAGAGCGTCGCCAGGAACTCCCCCTTCCGCCGGTCCGCCTCCCGGAGCTCGGCCTGCAACCGGAGCGCGAGGAGGACGCGCGCGCACTGAGTGGAAAGCCAGTCAGCGAGCTGGAACTCTTCGTCGCCCCACGATCGCGATGTCACCGAATAGACCACGAGCGCTCCCGACACGTG
>DATLLC010000019.1:0-9388 GCA_035538015.1 Vicinamibacterales bacterium | reverse complement strand
GAATGAACTGTATTTCACGATCCCTCGACCGGCATCGCCCTTGCACTTCGACTGCTCGAGGCAGACGTGTTTCGCATCCTCGCCCTGACGATCGCCTTGGCATTTCCCGCGGCATCAACCGTCGGAATGCTGTGCGACGCGCTTTGCCGGACCGACGCTGCCGCCGACTGTCACGGTCACACGCCCCTGGTCCCACACTGCCACGGGGCACCGGTCGGGGCAGCGCCTACGTTGTCAGCGACTGACTCCGACTGCGCTAGCTTCGTCAGTTCCCCGCTTGTTCCGTCCGGCTCCGGCGTCCGGCTTGCCTCTTCGTTCCACGAGGCCCGGCCTGTCCTGAGTGCACCACCGCAGCTTCTTCACGCATCGCGATTCGCGCGTCGTGGATGGACCCCGCAGATAGCCCTTCCGTTGGACAACCGCTCTCAGCTTTCGACTGTCCTCAGAATCTGAGCCGTCTCGTTCACTCGTGTCGTGACCGGTCGACGCCCTGACCGTCTCGGCACCGTGCTGTGCGAGAAAGGCTTGGATTCCATGAGAGCTCGTTGTGTTCCCTTCGTGGTCGCACTTGTCCTGGCGGTTGGGCCGACCGGGCCAGCAACCGCGCAGGGCCTGCGCGATCCGCTCGGCCTAGGCGACGCCATCCGCGTGGCCCATGAGCGTCGCTTCGAGATCGAGGCGGCTCGTGCCAGCGCGGCCGCAGCCGGAGCCCGCGCCGACGTGATCTCGGCGCTCGAAGACCCAATGTTCTCCTCCTCGCTCGACCATCTGCCGTTCATGTGGGAGGGCGCCGACGTGAGCTTCACGATCGAGCAGCGGTTTCCCCTCTCCGGCATTCGCGGTCACCGACGCGCTGCGGTGCTCGCCGAACGCGATCGGCTCACCGCCGAGGCGTCGCGCGCCACGCTCGACGTGGAGGTACAGGCCGCCAACGCTTTCCTCATGTTGTGGGAGCGCCGCCGAACGGCGGTCCTGCTGACCGAACAGCTCGCCTTCGCGCGCGACGTCGTCACCGCCGCCAACGCGCGTTACGCCAGCGGCACCGCGCCGCAGGCCGACGTGCTGCGCGCTGAACTCGAGGTGGCCCGTTTGCAATCGCTCGAGCGCGGGATAGGCGGCGAGGTTCGCGCCGCCGAAGCCATGTTGAACGCGAGCCTGGGGCAGAACGCCGGCACGCCGGTCCCCGAACTGGTGATGCCGCCGCTGACACAGCCACTGCCGGAGTGGTCATCGGTGCAAAGCGCGCTCGGAGCCCGGCCGGAGTTGCAGGCGGGCCGTGCGCAGATCGCGAGGGCGGAAGCGGAAATCGAAGTCATGCGCGACATGTTCAAGCCGATGGCGACGCTGCGGACCGGGCCGTCCTACACGATGGCGGAAGGCACGGGATGGATGGCGATGTTCGCCGTGAGCCTGCCGATCTACCGCGGCAAGCTCAAGGCGGGCGTGGCCGAGGCGCAGGCGATGCGTGCGATGTCGGAGGCGGACTTCCGCGCTACGACGCGCATGATCGAAGGAGACGCCGCCGGCGCGCTCAATCAACTCCAGGCCGCACGCGCGCGCCAGCTAGCCATAACCAGCGACGTGCTACCGCGCGCCCGTATGGCCATCGACCCGGCCGTGGCCGGCTATACCGCGGGACAACTGCCGCTCGTCAGCGTGATCGAAGCCGTGCAGGCGCTCTGGCTGGTCCAGGCCAACCTGATCGCGGCGGATACCGAGCTGGGTCTGGCATGGGCCCGCCTCGCGCGTGCCCGTGGGTCGTACGAAGGGATCGTCCCATGACTGGCCACGAGAAGATGGCGCGGCTGATGGCGCCAGTGGCCTCCGCGATCGCGACCGCCATCGTGCTGATCGGTGGGCTGTGGGTGCAGCGCGAACGCGAGGCATGGCCGTTCAACCCACCAGCGGGAACCGTGGCGGGCGGGATTGCCCCAGCACCAACGGCGGCGGGCCCGCCTGCGATCCACGACATGGCTGGCATGACCCCTGGCGCACCGGCGAACCGAGTGCCAGTCGAGGTGACCACGGGATCGATGACCGACCTCGGCATCCGGATCGAAGAGGTGAGGCGTGAATCGCTCACGCAGGCCATCCGGGCCGTCGCCACGGTCGTGCCCGACGAGTCGCGCATCTCGCACGTGCACACGCGAGTGGCCGGATGGCTCGAGCAGCTCGACGTCAACACGACGGGCGAGCTGGTGACGGCGGGGCAGCCGCTCGCGCGCATCTTCTCGCAGGAACTGCTGTCGTCGCAGACCGAATACCTCGCGGCGCGGCACGCGACCGCGGCTTCGGGCATCAGCAGTGCCGTCGTGGCCAGCGGCCGCACCCGCCTGATGGTCTTGGGAATGACCTCCGAGGAGATCGACACCATCGAGCAGACCGGCGAGCCTCGCCGCCTGGTCACGGTCATCGCTCCGCGCAGCGGCGTGGTGGTGAACCGCGGCGTCACCGCGGGCACCGCGGTGGATCCGTCGACGACATTGCTGACGATCGTGGACCTGGCGCGGGTGTGGGTGCTGGCCGAGGTGTCGGAGTCCGACATCCCCGCCGTGCGCGTCGGCGCGACCGCCCGGCTCGATTTTCCGGCCTCGGGGCGCGCCCCGTTCACCGCGAGGGTGGACTTCCTGTATCCGACGCTGACCGAACGCACGCGCACGCTTCGCGCGCGCATGACCGTGACCAACTTCGGGGGGACGCTACGGCCGGGGCTCTACGGCACAGCCGCGTTCGACGTGCGCGGCGCACCAGCCATCACCGTGCCGCGTGACGCGGTGGTTGATACCGGCCGGCAGCAGCATGTCTTTGTCGCCGTGGGCGACCATTTCGAGCCGCGCGCCGTCACGCTGGGCCTGCAGCTGGCCGATCGCGTGGAGGTCCGCTTCGGCCTGCGCGAAGGCGACCGCATCGTCGCTTCGGGCGTGTTCCTGCTCGACTCGGAAAGCCGGTTGCGAGCCACGGGCGGCATGGGTGGACACGACGGCATGTCGGCGCCACCACAAGGCACGCCGCCTCCGACCGTGCCGCCTTCCTCACCGCCGGCAGAAGACCCGCACGCCGGGCCCCGAAAGTAACAGCCATGGTCGAGCGCATCATCGAGCTCTCCGCGCGTCACCGGTGGGTCGTGTTCAGCGTGGTGTTCCTGCTCGTGCTCTGGGCTGCCGACTCCGTGCGGAAGACGCCGCTCGACGCGCTGCCGGACATCTCGGACCCGCAGGTCATCGTCTACACCGAGTGGATGGGGCGCAGCCCCGATCTGGTCGAGGACCAGATCACCTATCCGCTGGTCCGTACGCTTCAGAGCACGCCCGGCGTCGTCACCGTTCGCGGCTATTCGATGTTCGGCATGAGTTTCACCTACGCCCTCTTTGGCGAAGGGACCGACATCTACTGGGCCCGGACGCGCGTGCTCGAGCAGCTCGGGCGCGTGCAGCAGCAGCTGCCGCCGGAGGTGACGCCGACGCTTGGGCCCGATGCCAGCGGCGTGGGCTGGGTCTACCAGTACGTGGTGAAGGACGACAGCGGTCTCATGGACCTGGCTGAGCTCCGCGCCCTGCAGGACTTCACGATCCGACCCGCGCTGCAGGCCGTCGCGGGCGTGTCGGAGGTCGCCTCTCTCGGCGGATTCCAGCGTCAGTACCAGATCCTCGTGGACCCCGAGAAGCTGGTCGGCTTCGGACTGACGCTTGCGGATCTCACGCGGTCGGTGCAGGACGCCAATGCGGAAGTCGGGGCCCGCGTGCTGGAACTGGCGGGGCGCGAATACGTCCTGCGTGGGCGCGGATACGTGAAGGATCTCTCCGATCTCGAGCGCAGCGTGGTGACGCTGGGGAACGGCGGGGTGCCGATCCGACTGGGCGACGTGGCCCGGGTACAGTTCGGCCCGGACATCCGGCGGGGCGCGGCCGACTACAACGGCACGGGCGAGGCGGTGGGCGGCATCGTCGTCATGCGCATCGGTTCGAACGCGCTGGACGTGATTCGCGCCGTCGAAACGCAGATGGCCATCCTGACGCTGCCCGACGGCGTGCGGCTCATCCCCACCTACGACCGATCGGAGCTGATCCTCGGGTCGGTGCAGACCTTGACCAACACGCTGGCGCAGCAGGCCGTGATCGTCACCCTCATCTGCCTGGTGTTCCTCTTCCACGCCCAGTCGGCGCTGGTCGTGGTGATCGTGCTCCCCATCTCGGTGCTGATGTCGTTCATCGGGATCCGATACCTCGGGCTCACGTCGAACATCATGTCGCTCGGCGGCATCGCCATCGCCATCGGCGAGCTGGCGGACGCGGTGATCGTGCTGATCGAGAACGCCCACGTGCGGCTCGCGGCGGCGCCGCCCGAGTGCGACCGCCGGCGCGTGATCGTCGACGCCTGCAAGGAGGTGGGGCGCCCCATCTTCTTCTCGCTGATCCTCATCACGGTCAGCTTCCTGCCCATCTTCACCCTGGCCGGGCAGGCGGGCCGGCTGTTCACCCCACTCGCGTACACGAAGACCTTCGCGATGTTCGCGGCGGCGATCCTCTCCATCACGCTCGCGCCGCCGCTGATGGTGCTGTTCCTCCGGGGGCGGTTCCGCACCGAGGCGACCAACCCGGTCAGCCGGCTGTTGACCGCAGTCTATCGCCCGATCGCGAGGCTGGTCGTGCGTCTGCGGTTCCTCGTAGTCGCCGGTGCCGTGGCGCTGATGATTGCCACTGTCCCGGTGTTCCAGCGACTGGGGTCGGAGTTCATGCCGCCGCTCGATGAGGGTTCGCTGCTGGTCATGCCGACGACGTTCCCTGGCATCGCGATCGAGGAAGCGCGTCGCGCCCTCGTCGCGCAGGACCGCATCGTCATGCGGTTTCCCGAAGTCCGGTCGGTCCATGGCAAGGCCGGCCGCGCCGAGACCGCCACGGACGCCGCACAGCTCGACATGATCGAGTCGGTGATCGCGCTCAAGCCGCGCGACCAGTGGCCGCTGCACGAGACGCCGCGGTGGCATAGCGCGTGGGCCCCGGAGTGGGTGAAGGACGCGGGCCTCCGCCGGTACTGGCCCGAGCAGCAGCCGCGGACGCTCGCGGAGCTGGCGCGAGATATGACCACGGCGTTGAGGATGCCCGGCTACCAGATGGCAATCGCGCCGCCCATCCGCACGCGGATCGACATGCTGACGACCGGCGTGCGCACGCCGGTGGGCGTGAAGGTGTTCGGCGAGGACCTGGACGTGATTGAGAACATCAGCGTGGCGCTCGAGGGCATGTTGCGCCAGGTGCCCGGCACGCGCTCGACGTTTGCCGAGCGGCAAACCGGCCGCGAGTACGTGGACATCGCGCCCAACCGCGACGCGATTGCACGCTACGGCCTCACCGTGCGCGACGTGCAGGACGTCGTGGAGGCGGCGATCGGCGGTATGCCGATCTCGACGGCCATCGCCGGGCGTGCACGGTTCTCCATCAACCTGCGATTCGCGGCCGACCAGCGATCCGACCCGCAGGCGCTGCGCGCGCTGCTGGTGCCGGTGCCCTCGTCGGGCGATGTGGCCGACGCGGACGCGGCCAGAATGGGAGCGGGCGCCAGCGCCGCCAGCACCGGTCTGGTGACAGCGGCCGGCGCCGGCGGTGGCGGCATGGGCGCGATGGGTGGCACCGGCGGCGGCGCCGCCGGATCGACGCCCTCGATCGGCGGGATGTCCAGTGGGCTCCTGCTGCCGCAGATGGGCGGTTCCCAGCCGGGGCGCGACTTCATCGAACAGTGGCGGCAGCCCAACGCGTCGGTGCCACTCGGCCAGCTCGCCGACGTGCGCGTGACGACGGGCCCGCCGATGATCAAGGACGAGAACGGCCGACTCGTCGGGTATGTGTACGCCGACATCGATCAGACCGCGCGCGACTTGGGGGGCTGGGTGAACGACGCGAAGGCGGTGGTGGCCTCGCAGCTGACGCTGCCCCCGGGATATCGCCTGCAGTGGACGGGCCAGTACGAGCTCCTGGCCGAGATGGAAGCCCGGCTGCGATACGTCGTCCCGCTCACGCTGGTCCTGGTGGTGGTGCTGCTGTACCTGTCGATGCGCGGGTGGCCACAGACCTTCCTCGTGCTGACGAGCCTGCCGTTCGCCGTGGCGGGCAGCGTCTGGCTGCTGGCCGCGATGCACTACAACCTGTCGACGGCCGTTTGGGTGGGCCTGATCGCCGTCGCTGGAGTGGCAGCGGAGACGGGCATTGTCATGGTGGTGTACCTGGACGAAGCGTTCGAGCGCTACCAGCGGGAGGGGCGCATCCTCGTGCCCGCGGACGTGGACGCTGCAGTGGTCGAGGGGGCATCGGCTCGCGTGCGCCCGTTGCTGATGACCGTCGCGACGACGGTCCTCGGGCTGCTGCCGCTGTTGTGGGAGTCTGGTGTGGGCGCTGACGTCTCAGCGCGCACCGCTGCGCCTGTCGTGGGCGGGCTGTGGTCCTGCATGTTCCTCACGTTGCTCGTCCTGCCCGCGGCGTATGCGATGTGGCGGCGCGGCCAGGTGCGCGCGGCCGGAGCCGCAATGCGGTGAAAGGATCGGTAGTGAGATGCGTGTGACGCGCAGGGAGTTGGTCGGGACAGTTGCAGCGCTCGCGTTCGCTGGTGGCCGCAGGACGGCCAGGGCGCGCTCGATCCCCCGGGAACTGGTCGCGGCCGAAGAATGGGTGCGGCTGGCGGGTGCGACCGCCCGCCTGTATGCCTTCAATCAGCAGGTGCCTGGCCCGCTCCTCGAGCTGCAGGCTGGAGACGAAGTGCAGCTGCGGCTGATCAACCGGCTGAACGAACCCACCAACCTGCACTTTCACGGCCTGCACGTTCCACCTGACGGTTCGGCCGACGATGTGTTCCGTGAGGTGCCCCCTGGGTCCGACGGCGAGTACCGCTTTCACATCCCGGCCAACCATCAGGCCGGCCTCTTCTGGGTACATCCCCACATGCACGGCTTCGTCGCGCGCCAGGTGTCGCTGGGCCTCGCGGCGCCATGCATCATCCGCGGGGATCTGGATTCCATTCCAGCTGTTGCCGCCGCGCGAGAGCACATCCTGGTGTTACAGGACTTCGATCTCGATCGATCGGGACGGCCCGTCGCGCCCGGCACGGCCGCGATGATGACGGGCCGGGAAGGCAGCCTGGTCACCGTCAGCGGCCAGCGCGGGCCTCGATACGCGATCGAGCAGGACGGATTCCTGCGATTGCGCGTGCTGAACGCCTCGGCCTCACGCTTCTACCGACTCGCACTCGAACAGCACCCGCTTCATATGATCGCGACCGATGGCGGCAGCCTCGCCGCACCGGAAACGGTGGACGACCTCCTGTTGGCCCCGGGTCAGCGCGCAGACGTCTTGGTTCAGGGTGCGCGGCCGCCTGGTGTCTATCGGCTCCAGAGCCTGACCTACGATCGCGGTGGCGCTGGCATGATGCGCGGCGTCACGATGGGTGCGACGCTGACGCTCGCCACCGTAGCCTACGACCGACGGGCGGAGCAGCCGATGTCGTTGCCCGAAACACTCGTCCCGGTCGAGGCGTTGCCGGCCGGGCCGGTCCAGCGCACGTTCACTCTGGGAGGCGTGGCGGGCACAGGCATGGGACCTGGCATGGCGATGCGGTTCCTCATCAACGGACGCGAGTTCGATCACATGCGCATCGACGACCGGGTTCGCCTGGGTCGTGTCGAAGACTGGGAGTACATCAACGACACCACGATGGATCATCCGATGCACGTGCATACGAATGCGTTCCAGCTCGTCGAGGGCGATGGCCAGGCCGAGCCCGCCTGGCGGGACGTCGTGATCGTGCGCGCGGGCTCACGCGCCCGGATTCGGACCAGGTTCGACGACTTCGCCGGCAAGACAGTGCAGCACTGCCACATCCTCGATCACGAGGACCTGGGCATGATGTCCACGCTGTTGATTGAGTAGAATGCCCCGACCATGATGAAGCACACCGCCTCCCTCGTGACGTTGGGACTCCTGCTGCCCGCGCTCGCAGCCGCGCAGACGGCGACGGATGCCGCAGCCATCGGAACGTGGCTGAAGGGCTACGATGCGGCGTTCAATGCCAAGGATCTCGAGAAGCTGGCCACGTTCTACCACCCAGAGGTCACCGTCTACGAGGGCGGCGGCATCAACAACGGCTGGGCCGACTACCGCGACCATCATCTCGGGCCCGAACTGAAGGAATTCGAGAACCTCCAGTTCGCACACCTGGACACCAAAGTGATGATGCTGCCAGGCGGGCAGTCCGCGTATGCCACGTCGCGGTACAGCCTCAAGGCGAGAATGGGCGAACGCGCGATCGACTCCGAAGGTCTGGCGACGTACCTCCTCATGAAAGGCGCCGACGGGGCGTGGCGCATCCGTCATTCGCACACGTCGAGCCGACCAGCTCGACGGCCAGGGCAGTAGGCGATCGCGACCGTGGCGGGTCACGAGCGGGGTCTCGAGTGTCGTCGTGTCCGATGCGCGCAGCGGGCGGGCGGTGGCACGCCTCGACCACCCCGCCAGCGTCGCACTCAGCGCCGCCAGCGCTGACGGGCGGTCCATCGTCACTGTCGACGAGAGCGGCGTGGTGCGCTTCTTCGCGCTCGACGCCGTTGACCTGATCAAGCAGATTTGCGACCGCGCTCCGCTCGAGTTCACGGCCGCGCAATGGAACGAGTATCTCGGGCCCGCGATCGCGGCAGATGTGTGCGGCAGGCCGCGGCCTGAAGACGAGGACGAGCGGAAGTGATGGGCCGCACGCAGGGGCGCGTGTGGTTACGCCTTGAGAGGTTAGGTTCGCCTCCTGATTCTGGGAGCCGCGCACGCGTATGCTTGGCTGTCGGGATTGGGCGAGCCGCCCACGTTTGGGAGTTGGATTGTGTCAAGCGTCAGCTGATTGTCGGACATGTGAAACGCGACCGCTCGTAACTGACTGAGTCAGCCGGCCTGCGCCGAAGGCTACGGTGGGCAGACTTCGCCTGACACCCGAGCGAAGTCTGGAGGCGGCGGGAGTTGAAACCAATGGGTTCGATTCTGGCACTGCCCATGCCGCAACGCGGAAGGGCCGGGCGGACGTTTGATGCCAGGCGGGAAAGCCGCGACTGATCGGCAGCAGGCCTTCGTTGCTGACTACCGCGCGACCCTTAGAAATAGACGGTAGCGCCCAGCGTCCACATCGAGCCACGGTGCCCCGGAAGGAGCCCGCCGATGATGCCTCCGCCGTCATCGTCATCGTCGCCGAAGTCGAGGAAGGTGTAGCGGTAGTCGCCGTGGATGCCGAAGTGGCTACTCGCCAGGATCTCGAGGCCGATGCCGGCGTGCCAGCCGAACTCGGTCGTGCTGATGTCGAGATCCGCGGGGCCCTCGAGCGCTTCGACTTTGCGCCGATACCACCCGGGTCCACCCAACAAGAA
>DATLLC010000018.1:0-2390 GCA_035538015.1 Vicinamibacterales bacterium | reverse complement strand
GCCGCGCTTTCCGCCGCGCTCCAGAGCTACGACGCGTCAGCCATCGATCGCGAGATGGCTCGACTTGCCGCAGTCCTGCGCCCGCTCGAGCTGCTCCGCGACGGATTGATGCCCACGCTGGCGCAGGTGGGCGACGAGTGGCACCGCCATCGTGCGAGCATCGCGCAGGAGCACTTGATGTCTTCGACCGTGCGGAACATTCTCGGCTCCTTCCTGCGCGTGTACGCGCGACCCAACGTGCCGGCGCGGTTGCTCTTTGCGACACCCGCAGGTGAACGCCACGAACTCGGGACGCTTGGCGCCGCGATGCTTGCGGCCAGCAGCGGCCTCGGCGTCGCCTATCTCGGTCCCGATCTTCCCGCCGACGACCTTGTCGAGAGTGTGAAGGCAGCCGGTGCCCAGGTGATGGTCCTGGGGTTGACCAGGGTGTCGGGAGGAAGCGCGACCGAGCAGGAACTGCGCGCGATCGTTCGCGATCTCCCGCCGGATGTCGAACTATGGGCCGGCGGCCACGGGGCCGGACGCTACGCCTCGATCATCACCCCACGGGGACGCATATTTGGCGATTACACCGCGTACCAACAGGAACTCGTCCGCCTCGGCGGACACATCGCGTGATGCCCATGCCCTCCTGCCTGTTGTCTTCTTTCGCTTGCCGGGTTCCTGCACTCAGCGCCATCGCGCTGACATTCGTCGCCACCTCCGCGGCGGCGCAGGACACCACCGGCGTGGGCGCCATCAGGGGCATTGTGATGGACGCAGCCGGACGGCCGGCAGAGGGGGTGCGCGTGTGCGCGCTCGACACCGCCTCTTGCGCCACGAGCGACGACCGCGGCGTGTTTCGCATCGGCGAACTGCGCGCGGGAGCGTATCGGCTGGAAATTCTGCCCCTCGACGGCCTGTCTTTCATCAGCGACCAGGTGGACGTTCGTGCCGGGCTGGACGGCACCGTGGACATCGCGCTGCCGACGGTGGAGGACTTCCAGCAGACGGTCACCGTCACCGCGCCGGCGTTCCAGGCGCCCGAGGCGGTGAAGAACTCGGGCATTCTGGTGGCGCCTCGCGACATCCTCAAGAGCGCAGCCGCCCTGCAGGATGTGCCGCGCTACGTGCAGGGCCTGCCGGGCGTGGTGATCGGCACCAACGACTTCCGCAACGACATCATCGTCCGCGGCGGCAGCCCTCTCGAGAACCTGTTCGTGGTCGATAACGTCGAGATTCCCAATATCAACGCCTTCGCCAACTTCGCGTCGGCCGGCGGGACGGTGAGCCTGCTCGATGCCGAATTGCTGCAAGACGTCAGCTTTCTCACCGGCGGCTATCCCGCCCCCTACATCAACCGGACGTCGAGCGTGTTGCAAGTGACGCAGCGCGAGGGCAGCCGAAAGGCGTTCGGCGGGTGGGCCACGCTCGGCTTTGCCGGCGCCGGCGCCATTCTCGAAGGACCCATCAATGCCGGGAAGGGATCGTGGGTCCTGTCGGCGAGACGCAGTTTCCTCGATGTCTTCACGGACGATGTGGGGTTTGGCGGCGTGCCGGTCGTGTATTCGTTGAACGCGAAGGCGGTGTACGATCTGTCGCCCCGCGACCGCATCTGGGTGGTGAACGTCGCCGGCATCGACGAGATTCGCCTTGGCCTCACGGAGTCGAGCGATCTCGAAGAGGAGATTGCGAACTTCGACATCCGCTACGACGGCTGGCGCAGCGCCACGGGCTTCAACTGGCAACGCACTTACGGGTCACGAGGCGTGGGCCTGCTCGGCATCACCCACTCTGAGGCCAAGGTCGGCCAGCAGGTGAAAGATCTGGTGGCGCAGGGCGTGCCGCCGCCGGGTCTGCCCCCCGAGGTCGTCATCGCACGGAGCCCAGTGGTCTACTTCGAAGACTCGCGCGAGGGCGAGACCACGATCAAGTACGACTTGACCGTGCACCTGCCGTACTTCGACACGGTGCAGGCCGGCGGCAGCTTCAAGACGTTCCGCATCAACTACACGGCGGAATCGCCCTTCGGCAACGACACGCCGTACTCGCAGGTGCCCGGCATCGATCCGTTCTTTCTCGACACGGGGTTCCGGTCGTATCAGACCGGCGCCTACCTGCAGGCCTCGAAGCAGGTGGCGTCGCGCGTGAACGTCACGCTGGGCGGACGCTTCGATCATTACGACATCCTGTCGCAGGCCCGGTTCAGCCCCCGCGCCGGCGTCAACGTGCGTCTCACGAACACGCTGTCGTGGAATTCGAGCGCCGGGTCGTACTATCAGCAGCCGGCGTTCCTCTTCGTGTCGGCGTTTCCGCAGAACGCATCGCTCGTGCCCTGGCGCGCCGACCACTATGTGACGGGCCTGGACTGGTCGCCCGTGGCCGACCTGCGAGTGACGGCCGAGGCGTAT
>DATLLC010000017.1:0-2624 GCA_035538015.1 Vicinamibacterales bacterium | reverse complement strand
CGAAAAAGGCACCCAGACGGTGACGCCGCGGCTGGTGGTGGGCGCGGATGGCCGCTTCTCGAAGATGCGCAATTGGGCTGGCTTCACCGTCAGCAAAGATCCCGATCACCTTCGTCTTGCCGGCGTGCTCGTCGAGGGATCCTGTGTGCCTGACGATGGGACGCATCTGTCGATGGGGCCGGCCGTCCTGTCGTTCATCGCGCCGCTCGGCGGCGGGCGCGCGCGCATGTACTTCGCCTATATCGGGGCGATGGGCGACCGGAAGCTGAGTGGGAGAGGAAAGATCCCCGACTTCCTGAACGCGTGTCGCGCAACGATGGCCCCGGCCGCGTGGTTCGACGGCGTCGAGGTGACCGGCCCGCTGGCGGAGTTCGAGGGGGCGGATCGGTGGGTGACCTCGCCAGCCAAGCCTGGCCTCGCGCTGATTGGCGATGCGGCGGCGGCGTCGGATCCGACCTGGGGTTCGGGGTTGTCGAAGACCCTCGTGGACGTCGAGTTGCTGTCGAAAGCGCTCCCCGCCACCGACGACTGGGACGCCGCGCTGGGAAACTATGCGACCGAACACGATCGGACCTACGGGAGGCTGCACGACGTGCTGTCGTGGATGACGGAGCTCGTGTGGAGCGGCGGGCCGGCCGCCGACGAGCGCCGCGCGGGTGTCTTCACGCGGATGAAGCAGGACCCGAGCGGGTTCCCGGATGCGAGCGGCCAGGGACCGTTCGGTCCGTGCGACGAGCAGGCGCGGCGATTGATTCTTGGATTGGCGTGAGGCGGACCGACCTGCTGGCACGGCCCAGCGGGCGCTGAGAGTCCGCCGGCCGCCATCATGGCTGGCGTGGACCAGCGAGGTCGGCCGGTCAACTGCTGCTGCGGGTTTCACGAGCACCCAGGCAACTCCGTCCTGAACGTCACGGCGGGGAGTTTGACCAGCTGACCTCGCGGACGCCAGGACAGGACGAGGCACCCGGCAGCGCCGCCACTGGCCTTAGCCGTGAGCCGGAGGATGCCATGTGGCTCACAAAAGGGGCGCGCTGCGAAAGAACGTGACAGTCGACGGAACCGCGATTCGGCAATATCCGTCGAGGAGTACAGATGACCACTGCAATCATGCCGCCGCGACGGGATGAGGCCGCGGCGTACTACTTTTCGTATATCGATCGCGTGCCACCGGGTGACGTGCGAACGATCCTCGTGCGGCAGCATACTGATGTGCTTCGCCTCTTCGAGGAAATTCCCGAAGCCAAGGGACGTCACCGTTACGGCCCGGGCAAGTGGAGTGTGTCTGAAGTCGTCAGCCACTTGAGCGATACCGAGCGCGTGCTCGCGTTCCGCGCGCTCTGGTTCGCGCGCGGGTTCGAGAGCCCGCTGCCGAGCTTCGAGCAGGAGTTGGCGGTGCAGCACGCCAACGCCGACACGCTCAGCTTGCGGCACCACGTCGATGAATTCGGCTCCGTTCGCGCGGCCACGGTCAACCTGTTCCGGCACCTGCCGGAACAGGCGTGGGAACGGCAAGGTATCGCGAGCGACCATCCCTTCACGGTGCGCGCGCTCGCCTACATCATCGCCGGGCACGTCGAGCACCACGTGGCCATCCTCAGGGAGCGCTACGAGGTGGCCTGAGCACACGAGAAAAGGGTCGCGAGCGCGGAATGCCCACCTGAGGTCTGGGAACGATCGAAAGTTCGTGATAGCGGGTGCGGCGGTCACCGGTGCAGAATCCATTGCGATGCGCCTGACGATCGTGCTGCTCGCGATCCTCCTATCCGCGCCGCTCGGCGTCGCGTCGGGTCAGGACATGGCGACGAAGACGTCAGGCCAGGCCCTGCCCATAGGCGCGGAGGGCGAGGGCGCGCTGCTGGAGATTCGTTCGTACAACCTCAAGCCCGGCGAGCGCGACCGGTTCCACGAGCGCTTCGTTCGCGACTCGCTGCCGCTCCTCCATCGTTGGAAGGTGGACGTCGTCGCCTACGGTCCATCACCCCACGACAGCGACTCGTATTACCTGATGCGTGCGTTCAAAACCCTGGAGGCGCGCAATCGCGACGAGGACGCCTTCTATGCCAGCCCCGAATGGCGCGACGGTCCGCGCGAGGCGGTTCTCGCGGCCATCGAGAGCTACACCACCATCCTGATTCGTGTCGATCACCACACCCTGGAAGGACGGCGACGCACCATGGCGACTACGACCTCCACTCCCACTCCGACCGTGGCTTCCGACCTCGAGACCCTGATCCGTCTGAACGCCGACTACATCGAGGCTGTGCGCAAGTCAGACGTCGGCCGATTCCGCCAGCTGCTGGCCGATGACTTTCTGGGCTCGATGCCTGATGGAACGCTCGTCGACCGCGCCCAGTTTCTCGAGAACACCGCGAAGCCGTTCACGCTCCTGAATCTCGAGGCGCACGACGTCAACGTCCGCCTGATGGGCGATGTCGCCATCGTGCATGCGCGCACCACCTACAATCTGCCCGGTGGTACGCCGGGGAGCGGGCGCTACACCGACGTGTGGGCCCGGCGTGACGGGCGGTGGCAGGCGGTGGCGGCGCACGTGACGCGGAAGTAGAGCTGCGGCACGGCGGACATCGAATCAGCGGACCCTCATCGCCCGGTCCGTCCTAGCCGAA
>DATLLC010000016.1:0-6471 GCA_035538015.1 Vicinamibacterales bacterium | reverse complement strand
CCGCTTGAGCGCGTACAACCTCGGCGCCTTGGCGAGTCCGACCGTGACGCTCACTGACGCCGATGGCAACACCAGCCCGATGATCGTCCAGAGTTCGGCGCCAGGATGTAGTTGCCGGTCACGCTGCCACCGGTCGTGTTTCCCAGCCACACGCCCGACCGGCCGGCATCGGCGATGAAGTTGTTCGTCACGTTGATGTTCGAGAACGGACTGCCGGCGAAGAGGGTGAAACCGCTCGTCAACGTTTCCGTCTGAATGGCCCCCATTTGAAACCACCACCAGTCCGACGTTCTATTGGTGCCGTCGATGACGTTGTTCGAAACGGTGAAGTTGACCAGCGGAGGAACCGGAGGCCCCCCTTCAGTCATCGGCTGGACCCCAAAGACACCGTGGAATGCGGTTCGATTGATGTAGTTCCCGCGCACGGCAGTATTCGCCAACCCGGTTACATACACTCCACCGCAGCACGTGCTTTGGTTCTGGACCGTACTCCGCTCGATGAGCGAATTCGCGCCGTTGAAAGTAACGTCAGTCGAATACATGACGGTGCCGACGACGGCTCCCGGAAGAACGCGGTCGAAGACGTACGTGACTTGCGGCGGGGACAACGTCGGCGCGCTCTGCGACACGATCACCGCGGAACCGACGACGACGCCGTCCGACGCCCGCTGGAACGTGACGGGCGAGCCGTTCGGTACACTGTCGCCGTCGCCGAGCACGGTCCAGGCGGAGGCCGGCGAGAGGACGAGGCTGGTGCTATTCGGTTGGCTCTGGACGCTGCCAACGACCCGTCCGTAGAACCAGAACGCATCGTCCGTCGTCCGGATGCCCCGCGACAGGCGGATCTGGGTGCCGAGTCCCCCGACGCCGACGTAGATCGCGGAGGTGGCGCTGATCAGCCGATCGGTGCCCGGTTTCGGCATGAGATAGACGCGCTCGAGCACGCTCGACCTGGATGAGATCATTCCAACGGCGGCGCCGCCCGACGCGGTGGAATACACGGTGATGTTCCGCAGCGTGCAGCCGGTGCAATGATTTGCATTCACGGGATCACTGCCAAAGGCCCGCAACCGCACGACGGCGATGTCGCCCGTTCGAATGGCGTCGACAGTCGCTGGCGCCGTGAAACTCATCAGCGCCAGGCGATCGCCGATGAACGGCCGGGTGGTCAGCATCCGTCGCGTGCCGAACGCCGGTTGATTATTCCTGAACACAAGGACTTCGATACTGTGAGGTCCCTCGCCCCGCCAGCCCGTGAGGCTGTTGAACGCGCTCGGGTGCTGATATCCCGGTTCAACGGTGTACTGGACTTGCGAGTTCGGAACGTCAACCGCCACGACCCGAAGCTGCGTGAACGGCAGCGGCCGAAAATCCGCGGTGAGGTTCTGCACCGTGGCGTTCGTGCTCGAATGGACGACCAGGCCGTAGTACAGCGGGTGCGTGAAGATGAGACTGGCGCCGTGGAAATCGATCGTCATGTTGTGGATCCCGGCGACCATGACGTGGGTGTTGTCGACGGTGCTCAGAAAGTAATACGTCCCTGGATCGGTGGCGACCGTGGTGATGCCGTGACTCTTCGCGTACGCGACCCCCGCCATGAACAGCGGCCCCGCATCGAGGGCGGGCTGGTTCGGGACCATGTTCGAGCCCGCGATGCCAAGCGCGACGAGATCCTGCGACAGGTTCAGCGTCGTCGCCTGCGCGCCGAAGTCGTGGCGCAAGCAGGCAATCCAGATCGCGACAAAGAGGATGCAGGCGGAGGGCGGTCGAAGGCGTTTCGTCAGTGCCATGGTCGAGGTGGGTGCATTATAGCCGCGCGGGAAGCGGCCCAAGCACTCGCGCCACTTGGCGCAGCCAGCATCCCGGGGGAGGCTGTAACGCCAGGAAGGCGAGCAGGGCACGCGATGCGACGAACACGCTACAAGCGTTCCCGCATCGAGAATGCCGACACGCGATCGTCGGGCGCGAGGCCGAGTCGCTCGTAGCGTGTTCCGCCGGCGAAAATGGGCTGATCCAGGTAGATCCGGTCGTCGCCCAGCTCGCGTCGTTCCAGGAGCTGCACGCGCGTGGGCTGGCCCAGCTTCACGAGTTCCTGCTTATAGGCATTCGCGGTGTCAGGAAAGAAGCCGGCGCGGACATACGCGAACTCCGCCGGCGAGAGCGTCCCTGCCCGCGCCGCGTCGAGCAGACGCCGAAGTATGTCCGCCACGCGTGGTTCCGCGTCCGCCATCGGCGACGGCTGTGGCTTCGCCAGAGCAGGGTTGACGATCGCGGCGATGCCGTCGACAAATCGAGCGGGATCGGCTTGCGCGAGGTTGGCGAGCACGATGATGGACAGATCGACGCCGAGAAACCGCGAAAGCTGCGTCGTGAACCCTTGCCACGAGCCGCCGTGTTCCTGGAGCGGCTGGCCACCGCGCTCCTCCAGCGACCAGCCGAAGCCGTACGGATACGTCTTTCCGCTGTTGAGACCCACCGGCGTGAAGATCTGGGTCCAGCTCTCCTGCTTCAGAATTGCGCGCTTCTTGACCGCGGCGTCCCAGGCCACAAGATCGCGCAGGGACCAGTAGAGCGACCCGTCGGCCGTCGTGTTCAACTTCGGCGCGACCCATGCCTGATTCTTGACGACGCCGTTCACGAGCTGATAACCAGCCGCCCGGTGGGCGATGACGTCCTCTTCGCTGATCACGCGTGCGGTCGTCATCCCGAGCGGCTTGAAGATCCGCTCGGCCAGCACGTCGCCGTAGAACCGTCCCGACGCCTTGCGCACGATGAATCCGAGCAGCGCGTAGCCCGTGTTGCTGTAATTCCATCGGGAGCCTGGCGGGAATTCGAGCTTCTGCTGGAACGCGAGGTGGGCGAGCTCGTCTTCCGTGTAGTCCTTGCGATAGTCGAACGTGCTCGTGGTGTAGTCCGGAATCCCGGAGGTGTGGGTCAGCAAGTGCTGCACCGTGATCGCGCTCCAAGGTGGCGGCGCATCGGGGTAGAACGTCGTGATCGGATCGGTGAGCGCGAGCTTGCGATCTTCGACTTGCAGCATGACGGCGGCGGCGGTGAGCATTTTTCCGAGCGAGCCGGACTGGAAGATCGTCTCGTCGGTGACCGCCACCATGTGCTCGAGGTTGGCGTAGCCATACCCGCGCGCGGTCACCATGCCCTTGTTGACGACGGCGACGGCCACACCGGGAATCCGTTGACGGCGCATCTCGTCGCGGACGAACTCGTCGATGCGCCGATCAAGCGGAAGAGTCGTGTGCGAGTCCTGTGGCACCGGAGCCGACAGCGCCAGAAACGCGAGCGCCGCGCCCGCCACGCTGAGTGTCCGCATGAGCATGAGCGACATGATGCCTCCGAGCCGTTCGGCGAGCAAAGAAATTCGTCACGGCCGCACTGTTCTCTCGGTGTCACGATGCATCTGCACGTCATCCAGCCTCATTCTCGAGACACCGGAGAAACTCGTGACGATCTTTGTCGAGTGCTATGCGGGGTATCGGGGCGAACAGGAGCCGCGCGCGTTCACGATCGGCGGCCGGCGGCTCCAGGTCGTCTCCGTGGAGGATCGGTGGACCGGGCAGGACTACCGCTACTTCAAGGTCACGGCGAGCGACGGTGACACCTACGTGCTGCGCCACGACGAGAGCGCCGACGCGTGGACACTTGGCGCCTTCCGCCGCGGGCCGTGAATGGGGAGACCGAGATGCGCTAGACTGCCGCGCACCATTTCCCCAAGGAGGCTCCCCGTGCTGGCCACTCCGCGTCCGGTTCACGTCCTGTTCGTCCTTCTCGCGTCCAGCGTCGCGGCATGCGGCAACCCGCCCGCGCCGCCCACGTCCTCGGCCGCGGCGCCCACGCCAGAGCTTCCCGCGACCGAGGCGCTCATCGCGCGGGCCAGGGCGCTGGAGCTGAGCACGCCGTACGAGCCGGTACCGGGCAACGCGCTGGAGCACCACACGTCCGGCTACGCGAAGACGATGTGCTCGGCGGTGTTCATCACCGGCCTCGATTCCGATGTGGCGGCCGAGAGCGTCGGCTACTTCACCGGACCGTCCGCCGAGCGGAAGAAGGTCGGCAAGCCCGTCGTCGATCGGGTGAAGAAGGAAGTGCGCATCACGATTCCAGATGGTCCGACGCTGACGGCGCGGTACTTCGGTTCGCAGGGATGCATCACCCTGCCGCCGGGGAAGGACAGCGTGTTCTTCGAACCGGTCGCGGTGAAGCCCAACCTGCCGGACGCGAAGACGACACCCTGGCCGATGGGAGACAAGCTGCCCGCGGATCCGCTGGCGGCCGGTATCGATCAGGCGAAGCTGACGCACGCGATCGATGCCGCGTTCGAACCGTCCGAGTCACTCACCTCCGCCTTCGTCGTGACCTACAAGGGGCGGCTGATCGGCGAGCGCTACATGCCCGGCATCACATCCAGCACGCCGCTCGAGAGCTGGTCGATGGGCAAGAGCGTCACGGCAACCATGATGGGGATCCTGATTCAGAAGGGGGCGTACAGGCTGGACCAGGCCGCGCCCGTTCCCGAGTGGCAGAGCCCGGGCGATCCACGCCAGCAGATCCGCATCGAGGACATCCTCCGCATGTCGAGCGGCATCCGGATCAAGGCGCCGGCCGATCCGGACTACGACCCGAACGGCCCGTATCCGGACCACCTGTACCTTTACACGGGGCGCATCGACTCATTCAAGTACGCGGTCACGCGCCCCCAGCAGTGGCCCCCCAACACCGTGGGGCGCTACCGCAACACGGACCCGGTACTCACGAACTACCTGATCCGCCTCGCGATCGAGAAGCGCGGCGAGGACTACCGTTCGTGGCCGCAGCGGAACCTCTTCGACAAGATCGGCGTGCGGACGATGGTGATCGAGACCGACCCGTACGGCAACTTCCTGACCCAGGGTTACGAGTACATGTCGGCCCGCGATTGGGCGCGGCTTGGGAACCTCTACCTGCAGGACGGCGTGTGGGACGGTCGGCGGATCCTGCCGGAGGGATTCGTGAAGTTCGTCAGCACCGTCGCCCCGGCCTGGGCGGCCGACAAGCGGATGATCTACGGCGGCTTCTTCTGGGTCAACGGCGACGGCGGGATGCCGGTGCCAAAGGAAGCCTTCTACATGTCTGGGGCCGGCGGCCAGACCGTGCTCATCGTGCCTTCGCACGATCTGGTCGTCGTCCGCATCGGTCACTACAAAGGCGAGACGCCTGGCGAGGAGGCGTTCAGGCGGGCGCTAGCGCTGTTGATGCAGGCCGTACCTGCGAGAACCACGACCGCGGCGAACTGAACGCGGCACCTTCGCCTCATTGGTTCACGCACTCTCGAAGCCGAGAACGCCGCGCGTTGCTAGCGGCGAGGCGCGGACCCGCCGGAGGCACGAGCGGGCGGCCCCGACGGGGGTGGACTGGACGGCTTCGCTGCTGGTGGGGAACTCGGACGGGAGCCGACCTGATGCCTGCCGCCGCCGCCCGGCCCGCGGACCGACGCAGGCGGCGAGGGGCCGATGGGGAACATGCCGGCCGGCCCAATCGGGAACGAGCCTGCCGGGCCGATCGGATATGAAGGCCACATCCCAAGCGGGTGCGACGGGTACATACCCAGCGGCGGCCACTGGTTGCCGGGCGTGTTGCGCCACGGCTTACGACCGTACGGCGGCCGGGCGTAGCCGTAGCCGTAGGCAGGGTAGCCACCGACCACGTACGAGCCTCCGTACCACAACCCGCCCACCGCTCCGGCGGCATCGACCGTCGCCTGTGCCCGGGCCTCGGCTTCGGCCGCACGCAGCTCCGCGTCGCGCGCGCGGCGCTCGGCATCAAGGCGCAGCAACTCGTTGAAGCGCGCATCCCGCTGCACGAGGATGGCATCTCGCTCGGCGGGTGTCAGCCAGGCTCCCTCGAACTCCACGAGGCCGCGGGCCCGGTGGACCTCCAGCTCGGTCACCCAGCGTCCGTCGACCAGCACTCGACCGAGCGCCTGGTTGGCCTCGACGTTCTCCGGGTCGATGCCGAGCACGCGCTCGTAGGCACGCCGCGACTGGGTGCCGAGTCCCTGGCTGAGCGACCAACGCGCCAGTGCCAGCCAACCGGGGACGTCGTTGGCGCGGAGCTTCGCCGCGCGTTCCTCGTAGTCGTCCAGGGCGGAGCGCTTCTCCTCGATGCTCAGGACGCTGGCCATCGGCACGGTGATGATGCCGGCGCCGACATCCACCTGGACCGCGGTAGCGGTGCGGGACAGAATACGTCCGGAGATCCTGCCGCCGCCCTTCAATAGCACCTCGTCGGCGCCGGCCAGCCCCGGAAGGAGAGCGAGCACGGCGGTCAGTATGAGCGCTCGGCGCATGTTGGTCTCCAAGTACTTCGATGCTACGCCTACCCGCCTGGCCGATCAAGGCAGGCGGAACGCTTCCCAGGCGTCCCCGATACCCCGCTCACCCGGGACGTTCGGTGCGCTACTATCCCCTCATGGCGAGG
>DATLLC010000015.1:0-3609 GCA_035538015.1 Vicinamibacterales bacterium | reverse complement strand
GATACGCCGGGCGCTCTCGTCTCCAGGCAGATCGAGCGCTTCTCTTCAGCGCTCCAGCGGCGGTACCTGCGCCGACGCGGCATCGATCCCGGCAACGGAGTGTCCACCCTTCACAGTGGACACTCCGTTGCCGGGATCGATGCCGCGTCGGCGCAGGTACCGCCGCTGGAGCGCTGAAGAGAAGCGCTCGATCTGCCGGGAGACGAGAGCGCCCGGCGTGTCGGTGGCGCAGGTGGCGCGACGACATGCGCTGAACGCCAACCTGATCTTCAAGTGGCTGAAGGATCGGCGGTTCGCGCCGGCGGATACGGTCGAGGCAACGCCGGTGTTCTTGCCGGTCGAGATCCATGGCGGTGAGGTGCCGACGGCTCGGATGGCGTCGCCTGCTAACGGCGCCCATGGTCGGATCGAGATCGTCCTGGCGACGGCGCATCGGCTGATCGTCGAGGGTCCGTTCGATGCGGGTTCCCTGGCCAGGCTGCTGAGCGTCCTGGCCCGACCATGATCCCGGTGCCCGCGAGCACGCGCGTCTGGCTGGCCGCGGGTGTCACCGACATGCGCAAAGGATTCAACGGGCTGGCGGCGTTGGCCGAGAAGGTGCTGGCACAGGACCCCTATTCGGGTCATCTGCTGGTGTTCCGTGGCCGGCGCGGCGATTGCGCGACATAATGCATCCCTCGGATCAGAGGCCGGGCAGGGCGAGCAGGCGTTCGTCCATCGCCGCCAGGGCTTTCGTAGGCCGCCGCTCGGCGATTTCCTGGAGGCCTATCCGAAGCTGGTCGGTAGCGAGGGCCTCGACGGGGATCTGCCACGGCGCGGACGGCATCAGCTGGGTGGCGGGCAGCACGCCATTGCGGATGAGCTTGTGCACGGAAGAGACGCAGATGCCGAGCCGGTGGGCGGCCGCGTCGGCGCTGATCGTCTGGGGTCGCTCGGCATCGGCGTCGAAGGCGAGGACGCCGAGACGTTCGCGTAGCGCGGCCACCCGCACCGTCGTCCAGGTCAAACCGTCCGGCGTCTTGCAGCGCATGCGGTTCATGGTGACGGCGAGTTCGCGATCCGGCCACCGGCCACCGAGCCGGCGAATGACCTCGACGGCGCTGGGGCTGCGGTCCCCGGGATATCCGCCCGCTCGTCGTCGCGCGACCCGCACCTCGGTGTGGCGCCCGCCGATCCAGTGGATCAGGAGCACGGCTTCATGGGCTGTGTCGTCGAGATCGATGACGATCTCTTCGATCAGCAAGCGTACGATCCGCTGCTTGGCGCGTGCATCGGTCTCGACGACATTCCAGACCCGAGGCAGGTCATGGGCCAGGCGCAACAGGGCCTCGCGATCGACCTGCGGCCGCGCCTCGAACTCGGCGTCCAGCCGGGCGAGGCGATTTTCGAGAGCGGCGACGTGCTCAAGCGCGGCGTTCCATCGGGACTCCAGCTCCCGCGCGACATGCCGCTTGGCGGGGTCCACGTGGTCGTAGCGGCGCTCGGCCAGTGAGGCCTCATAACGGGCTTCCTCGAGCTCGCGTCCAACCGCGCGCCGAACGTCGTCGGCCGCCCTCACGGTCTGGTCGGCCGCGAACAGCGCCGCGTCCACAGCCGGCTCGGCCACGGCCTCGAGGATCCGTTCGACGATTGCCCGGTCGACCCGGATGCCACCGATCCCGATGCAGAGCCCGGACCCGACATGCGCGTCGTCGCCCCGGCACTGGTAGCGGTGCGCATGGCCGCTCCGCATGCCGTAGAGCACCCGCATCATGCGTCCGCAGCGGCCGCACCGTACGAGGCCGGTGAGCAGCGCGCGGCCGCCACGGCCGGACTTGCGGGCCGCCCGCCGCTTCATGTGGGCGTTCTCGAGCAGCATCCGCTGGTTCTCTTCGAACCGCTCCCAGTCGATGTAACCTTCATGGTGGTCGCGGATGAGCACGTTCCAATCGGTCATCGCTTTATAGTGCCCGGTGGTCTTCATGGCGCGCCCATCGACAAGACGCGTCCGCCCGCCACGGCGGCCGAATGCATAGGCGCCGGCATAGAGCGGATTGTGCAGCACCTGCACGATGCTGTGGTAGGCCGGCTTGCGCCACTCGATCCGGCGGACGATGCCGTTGCGCCTGACGACGGGAAGCTGCAGGGCGGCATCGCGGACCCACAGGAAGACCTGCCGCGCGCTGCCGAGTTCCTGGAACTTGGCGAAGACGAGCTGGATGGCACCCTGAACCCGCTCGTCCGCATCCAGCTCGATGCGCCCGTCATCGTTCCAGACCAGGCCCGGCGGCAGCGTGAAGCGGAGCGCGCCGCGGCCGGCCTTGCTGTCCCGGGCGGCGAGGCCACGCTGTCGGAGCAGGCTGAGCTCGTATTCGGACATCGTCCCTTTCAGGCCGAGCAGTAGCCGGTCGTTCATCAGGCGCGGGTCATAGACGCCGTCCGGATCGATGACCAAGGCGCCAGTCAACGCGCAGAGATCGACCAGATGATGCCAGTCGCGTCCGTTGCGCGCCAATCGCGACGCCTCGATGCAGAACACGGCGCCGACAGCACCGGCGCAGAGTTCGGCAACCATGCGCTGGAAGCCGGGCCGCGTGGCGAGCCCGGAGCCCGAGCGGCCGAGATCGTCGTCGATCACGGTGACCGACACGAAGCCGGCGGCACGGGCGGCGTCCGCGAGAGCATACTGTCGCTTCTGGCTTTCGAGATTGCCGAGCACTTGCGTCATCGTCGACTGCCGGACGTAAACGACGGCGCTACGTGCCAGATGATCAGCGGCGATCTTGGCGCTCATCGCTGGCCTCCCCGCTGCCCGTTGTCACCGTTATCGTGCCGATCGCCCCCAGCAGCAGCTCGGCGAGCGCCTCGAGCAGCGCCGCCGACGGCGGCGCCTTTGGCGGCAGGTCGCGACCGGCTTCGAAGCTCAGGCGCAGCTGGGATGGCGATGGTGGATGCTTCCGGGGCACCGGCGACCTCCTGGGATGCTGGACAGTCCCAGGATGGCTCGCTCGGCCGGCGCCTTGACATCTCGTCGAGAGCGCCCGCCAGCTTCAGCAGCGCATGGAGCGCGACGCGCGGCGGGCCCTGATCCATTCCGGCACAGACCGCCGGGTCGCACATCCAGCGCGGCAGTTCGCGCAGTCGCCCTGGCTGGTCCTCGACCAGAACGATGTCGACGCGCCCGCGGCGTGCACCTTCACGCAGGCGAAGCCGCCGACCGAACAGCGGATGCCAGCGATATTCGATTGTCGCGAGTACCGCTTCATATGCGGAATGGCGTGCGTCTTGGCAATCTGCTCAAGATCCTCTGGAGTGACGGCCAGGGAGTCTGCCTGTTCGCCAAAAGACTGGAGCATGGCCGCTTCATCTGGCCATCGCCGGCCGATGGTGTGGTGACGATCTCGGCCGGCCAGCTCGGCTATCTGCTCGAAGGGATCGACTGGCGAATGCCCCAGCGGACTTGGAGACCAGAGAGGGCTGGCTGATTTATTCTTGTTCAGTCGTCATTCGACTTCAAGAATGGCCAAAGATGTGCTTGCATCGAGGACGTGAGGAACGCCGCATCCCTGCCCGTCGATCTTGCCGCGGCGCACGCGATGATCCTGGCCGAGCGCAGCGCCCGCCACCAGG
>DATLLC010000014.1:0-12234 GCA_035538015.1 Vicinamibacterales bacterium | reverse complement strand
CCTACTACGTGCGCGTGCGCGGTCGAAATGCCTGCGGCAGCGCGGTGTCGAACGAGGTAAGCGTGACGCTGAGCTCGACCTGCCTGCTGCCCGCCGCACCGGGCCAACCGAGCGCGGTCGTGACCGGGTCTGCGGTGGCGGTGTCCTGGACGTCGGCTGCCGGTGCGACCGGCCACACGTTCGAGGCCGGGCGGCTGCCGGGACAGGCCAATCTGCTGAACATGGCCGTGTCGAGCCCGTCAATTGGCGCGCAGGCGCCGCCGGGCGTCTACTTCGTCCGGGCCCGCGGACAGAACGCGTGCGGGATCGGCCCCGCCTCACCCGACGCGATGGTCGCAGTCGGGTGCACGGCTCCGGGAGCGGTGTCGCTGCTGAGCGCGTCGATGATCAGTAATCAGATCACTCTCCTGTGGAACGCCGCCCCAGCCGCCACCGACTACATCGTCGAGGCCGGGACGTCGAGCGGGGCCGGCAACGTGGCCTCGATTCCCCAGGCGGGTACGTCACTGGTCGCGCAAGCACCCGCCGGAACGTACTACGTCCGCGTAAGGCCGCGAAACGCCTGCGGATCGGGTTGGTGGTCGAACGAGGTGACGATCACCGTTCCGTGAGGCCGGCTAACGGCAACCGGTAACCGGCAGACGGCAACCGGCAACCGGCAGCCGGCGGCCTCACCAGCCGATCGCGAGGCCGTCCTTGCGCGGGTCGGAGCCGCCCATCAGCACGCCCGTCGTCTGATCGATCCGGATGCCCTGGAAGCCGCCCATCATCCCGCGGCCTTCGACGATGGTGTGGCCTCGTGCTGCGAGAGTGGTGCGGACCTCGGTCCCGATAGCGCTCTCGAGCGCCAGCGTCTCGCCGAGGTGACGCATTCGCGCGGCTTCGCCAGCCTGCTGGATGCCCATCTCGAAGTCGACCAGGTTCGCGACGACCTGCGCGTGTGCCTGCGCCTGGTTGTCGCCGCCCATCACGCCGAAGGACGCCCACGGCCGCCGGTCGCGAAGGATCATCGCCGGCACCAGCGTGTGCAGCGGCCGCTTGTGTGGGCCGATCTGATTGGGATGTCCCGGTGTCAGGACGAAGCCAGACCCGCGGTTGTGCAGCGTGATGCCGGTGTCGCCGGCCACGATCCCGGCGCCAAAGGCGCCGAACAGCGATTGGATGAACGATACGACGTTGCCCTCGCCGTCGGCGACCGTCAGGTAGATCGTATCGCCGAGATCGCGGCCCGCAAACTCGCGTGAGCCGCTGCTCGGCGACCCGACGCCCGCGCGGTATCCGCGTGCACGGTGCCCATCGATCTCGACCCGCCGGCGCGCGGCGTAATCCTTGGCGATCAGCATGTCGAGCACGCCGGCCGGCATGGCGCCGCGATCGGCCAGAGATGCCGCGCGATCGGCGAAGGCCAGCTTCTTGGCTTCGGAGACCAGATGCAGATAGTCGGCGGAGTTGTGGCCCATGGCCGCGACGTCGAAGCCTTCCATGACGTTCAGCATCTCGAGCGCCACGAAGCCCTGCGTGCTGGGCGGCATCTCGAGCAGCTCGTGCCCGCGGTAGCTCGTTCGAATGGGCTCGACCCAGTCCGACTCGTGCTCGGCAAAGTCTCGCAGCTCGAGCAGTCCGCCGCGCGCCTGCAGGTCGGCCACAATCGCGCGCGCGAGGGCGCCGACATAGAAGGCGTCCCGGCCGTCGGCGGCAATCTGCTCCAGGCTGGCGGCGAGATTGGGATTGACGAACAACTCACCTTCGCGCGGAGCACGCCCGTCGGGCAGGAAGGTGCGCGCGGTCGCGGGATCGGCGGTCAAAACCTCGAGCGAGGCCGCCCACTCCGCCGCCATCAGTTGCTGGACGGGGAACCCGCCACGCGCGTAGCCAATGGCTGGCTGCAGTGCTCGCGACAGCGTCATCGTGCCGAAACGGCTGAGCAGCTGGTGCCAGCCCTCGACCACGCCGGGCACGTCAACCGGAAGCGGTCCGCTGCCTGGCATGTTGGTCAAGCCGCGCCGGGCGAACTCCTCCGGCGTCGCACGATGCGCCGACCGCCCGCACGAATCGAGACCGTGCACCCGCTTCGTGTTCGCGTCGTAGACCAGGGCGAACAGGTCGCCGCCGATCCCGTTCATCGAAGGTTCCACCACCGCCAGCACCGCGGCCGCGGTCACCGCCGCGTCGATCGCATTGCCGCCATCCTGGAGCGCCCTCAGCCCGGCCGCCGAGGCCAGTGCTTGACTGGTGGCAATCATCCCGCGCCGCCCGACCGCCGCCGAGCGTGTACCCCGCAGGCTGCCGTAGGGCCGGTCCCCCGGCTCGGTCGTCTGTGTCATCTGCGTCATCTGCGGCCTATCGGCGTCGTGGTCTGCGGCCCCGTTGCAGCCATTCTATCTGCGGCTAGAATCCGGCTATGCCTCGGCCTGCGTTCTGGCTCGTCCTCGTGGCCCTCACCCTTGACCGTGCGGCGGCCCAACAAGCCGAGCCAGCCGCACTGAGTGGCGCGCTCAGGCCCGCCCTGGCCCGTGCCCTGCCCTTCCCCGAGGCGCAGCCCGATGGCATGCCAGCGGGGGGCGTGACCGAGCCGCTCTGGATCGTACGCTGGCCGGCGGCCGGAGACCTGCGCGTCGACGTGCTCGCCAATCCCCTCAATCCGGGAAACCACGAGCGCGCGATGAAGGCCGAAGCCGAGATCCAGAGAGCCGCGATGGCGTCGCAGCGCAAGTCACAGGCCGACTACGAGCAGGCGCTCCGTGACTTCCAGCGCAACGGGACGGTGGGCGACATCCGCGAGATCAGCCTGCGCGACGATGGGGTGGCTGGCGAGCGTTACGATGCGGAGAGCCAGTTGACGATCCGGGCCGACGAGTTCGGCGACGCTCACGCATTTACGGTGGCCACCTCGCGTCTGCCCGAAGCGCTGCCGGCAAGTGGCGGTCCTGCGGTAATAGTCCGCGTCGCGGCGAACACGTACGGTGAACCCGGCGCGGCCGGCGACTCGGAGATCATCATCCGTTTCTGTGCTGAACAAGCCTGGGTGTATTTCGGCGCGCTCACGACGCCAGTCATCACGCGCCGGAGCGACGACTCCGCGGCGGTATCGGTGGCGAGGGCTCCTGGCGCCTCTCGCGGCGTCGTGGTGTCGATCAGCGGTAATGTCGAGCTGGTGAATCGCGTCCTCCAGCAGGCAGACTGGGGGTCCCTGAAAGCGCACCTGGGGGGATGAACGGCGGTCGTCCCCGCAACCGCGCCCAGTTTTTGCTCAACGCGGAACAGACCCGAGCAGGCCTCCGTCCAACCCTTATGGAGGGACGCACCATGTTCCGGATCTACGAGTGGAATTTCTCTGCCACGGCCGAAGCCGTTGTCGGCGCGTTGCTGGCGATCACGCTGGTCGCGACAATGTTCGTGTAACGCCCGACTGTCACGAGCGGTCGGATGCCGCCAGATAGCTCTTGCGCGCTCGGACCGTCATCCCCGGACGGTTCACGCGTACTTCGAGCTTGTGGACCTTGCCATCCAGTGTCGAGGGCGTGAACGCAATCAGGTACTGACTCCGCAGCTCCGTCGCCACGCGACTGAAGGTGGGCGAGAGGTCCACGCTCTTCTGCAGCTCGAAGTAGCCTCCGCCGGTTTCCTCCGAGATCTTCCGCAGGTCACGTGATGGTCTCGATCGCACCACGCGAACACCGTTGAAGTACTCCGACTCGAGCCCGATCGAGTAGACCATCACCTCTTCGTCGCGGGCCCGTTCGAGCACCTTGCCAAACCCGATGCGGCTCGCCGTGTCATCGCCGTCGGTGAAGACGAGCACGACGCGGCGGCCGTCCACCCCCTGGAGCGCGTCCAGGCTGGCGGCAATCGCATCGTTCAAGCGCGTGGGGTTGCCGAAGTAGAGGTCGTCCAGGGCCGCGATCAGCTCGTCACGGTCGTTGGTGAACGTGCCGCTCAACTGGATCTTGTCGTTGAACGCGCCGACCTGCGCCCGATCGACGGGGAGCAGGCGGAGCAGAAACTGTTCGGCCGCGCGATTGAGCAGCTTGAGATTGGCGGTCATGCTGGCGCTGGTGTCCATCATCACCACCGCCGTGAACGGCTGCGGTTCGCTGGAGAAGAGCGCGATTTCCGCGGGCTTGCCGTTGTCGAACACGCTGAAATCGTTCTGCGTCAAGTCGGGCACGAGTCGCCCGTTCGCGTCGAGAGCTGTCGAGTAGACCGGGACGGTGCGCACGCTGGCGCGGAAAATCGGTTGGTCCTGCGCCGCCGGAGCAGCCGCCAACGCGAGACCGGCCATGCCTGCCGCGAGCACGGGGACGAGTGCCGGGAACTTCATAGGTCCATCTTAGTATGAGGAGGTATGGAACCGGGACTGTGCGGGCACTGCACCCATTGTCAGCTGATCGACGGGGCGCGGACGCGCTTCTACCTGTGTCGTCTGGCCGCCACGGATCCGCGCTTCGCCCGCTATCCGGCGCTGCCGGTCCGGGCGTGTGAGGGGCACCTCGAGGGCACGCCGGAGCAGCTTCGCCCGGTCAACGGGTGAAGTTCGTGAACCGCAAGGCGCCCGTTACACGGTCACCCGCGAATGCACTCCCTCGCGCAGGATCCCCGCCGAGGTTCGATTGCACCTGAGCGCGATTCCCTTCGCCGGCAATGACCGTTCCAGGAGCGTGTTCCCGACGGTCGCCGCCCCTTGTGCGATACACTCGATCGATGCACAACGCCCGACTGATGACGATGGTCGCCCTGGTCGCCACGGTGGCGCTCGGGTGCGGCAACTCGCCGAGCGAGGCTCAGTCCCCGCCTCCGGCGCCCGCGGCGGGACCGGCGGCGAGCGGGTCGGACCAGGTGGTGGCGGAAGTGGCCGGTCGCAAGATCACGCTCGCCGAGGTCGACGCGAAGTGGCAGGAGTTCGACGCCGCCGAGCGCGCGCGCGTCACGCAGCTGCTGTATCAGAACCGGCGGAACATGCTCGATCTGGTGATGGGCGACCTGCTGATCGGCGACGCAGCCAAGGCCGCGAACCTCAGCGTCGAGGCGTACACCGAACGCGAGGTCACCCGGCGGCTGCAGCCGGTGACCGACGCCGACGTCCAGCGTTTCTACGACGAGAACAAGGAGCGGGCGCAGGGCCGGCCCCTCGATCAGCTGCGCCAGCCCATCCTCGATTTTCTCCAGGGCCAGCGCCAGCAACAGGCGCGGGCGAAGCTCGTGGACGAGTTGCGGACCAAGACGGGTGACCTGCGCGTGATGCTGGAGCCGCCGAGGGTCGAGGTCACCCTCGCCGACTCGGATCCCAGTCGCGGCCCGGCGACGGCGCCGGTCACCATTGTCGAATACTCCGACTACCAATGACCGTTCTGCGCGAGGGTCGGACCGACCCTCAAGAAGCTCCTCGCCGACTATGGCAGCAAGGTGCGTCTCGTCTACAAGGACTTTCCCCTTCCGACCCATCCGAATGCGCAGAAGGCGGCTGAAGCCGCGCGGTGTGCCGGCGATCAAGGGAAGTACTGGGAGATGCACGATCTGATGTTCGCGGACATCGGCGCGTTGTCGCTGCCGCAGCTGAAGCAGGGCGCCAACAGGCTCGGGTTGAACCAGGCGGCGTTCGATCAGTGCCTCGAGTCGAGCAAGCACCAGGCCATCGTGCAGGCTGACTACGCGGGAGCCGAGAAGCTGGGCGTGAACTCGACGCCCACGCTCTACATCAACGGTCGACCGGTAATCGGCGCGCAACCCTACGAGGCGTTCAAGCAGGTCATCGACGAAGAGCTGGCGCGCGTCGGGCAGAAGTAGGACCGGCACCCTTCGACCGGGCGTGCCCTTCGGCGAGAAGGCCGCTACGGAATCAGCACGATCTTGCCGCGCGCGCCGGGCTCCAGGATCAGCTGATGCGCGCGGGCCGCGTCCGCGAGGGGCAACTCCCGCCCCACCACCGGTGTCAGGCTGCCATCGGCGAAGCCCCGGCCCAGCCCGTCATGGATGCGCGCCAGGTCGTCCTCGCTGATGCTCCACAGCGACATGCCGAGGATGGCAGCATCCTTCGCCATCGCCTTGCGCGGATCGATCTCGACGCGTCCTCGATTGCCGACCACGACCACGCGACCCTGCCTGGCCAGGACCGTGAGATCGAGGTCGAGGTTCTGGTTGGCGAGCATCTCGACGATGACGTCGGGCCCACCGCTCGTGATCGAGCCGAGCTGATCGAGATAGCCGGCCTCCCGGTGGTTGAGGACATGATCGGCGCCCTGCGCCCGAACGAGCTCGGCGCCGTCCGGGGTCCCGGCGGTCCCGATCACGGTGTGGCCGGCGGCCCTCGCCAGTTGCGTCACGGCCAGCCCTACGGCGCCACTGGCGCCGTGGACGAGCACTGTCTCGCCCGACTCCGCCTGCGCGCGGTGGAACAGCGCGCGCCAGGCCGTGACGTACGGCACGTTGATCGCCGCCCCCTGCGCGAACGACAGCCGCTCGGGCAGCGGATGAATCTGCGTCGCCCGGCAGACGACCAACGACGCGTAGGCCCCGTGAGCGCGGCCGGCGGCGGTGCCGCCGATGTAGACGCGATCGCCCGCCCGAACGCCAGTGACGGTCTCGCCGACCTGCTCCACCACGCCCGCGGCGTCGGCGCCGGGCACGTAGGGCAGCCCGGGCGCGATCGCGTACCCGCCGGCGCGCATGTAGGTGTCATACGGATTCACGCCTGCCGCGTGTACCCGCACGAGCACTTCGTCAGGGCCCGGGACTGGATCGGGTGGCTCTTCGAGAATGAGGACCTCCGGTCCCCCGAACGCGCGGGCCACTATCGCGAGCATGTCGGCATTGTAGTGCGTTGCTGCTCGAGGGGGTCCATCAGGAGCGGACACCGAGCATGTATCCTCTACTCATGGACTGGCTCTCCCGGCTCGAGGCTCCTCAAAACGCGCTGTCGGTCCTGACAGCCATGATCACGCCGGCGGTGCTCATCTCCGCCTGCGGCGCGCTCATCTTTTCGACGAGTACCCGAATGGGGAGGGTGGTGGACCGCGTCCGTGTGCTGTCGGAACGGTTCGAGAATCTGGCGAAGCACCCCGAGCAGGACGAGATGTTCGAGGAGCGGCGGGCCCTTATCTTCTCCCAGCTCGACCGTCAGACTTCCCGCGCGCGGCTGCTGCAGCGCGCCATGCTCTTCTTCTACGTCGCGCTCAGCATCTTTGTCGCCACCAGCGTCGCCATCGCCATAGTCGCGGCGGTGGCGCGCAACTTCACGTGGGTGGCGGTCGTGCTCGGCCTCGGCGGCTCGTTCTTCATGCTCTACGCCGCGGTCCTGCTCGTCATCGAGTCGCGGATGGCGCTCTTCGCCATCATGAGCGAGATGGACTTCGTATGGAAGGTGAGCACCAAGTACGCGGGCAAGGAGCTGGCGGCCAAGAGCACAGGCGGACCGTTTACGTGGTTGGGGAAAAAGATCGGATAGATTCAGAATCTGTTGATTTCTCGAGCTGGTGATTTGGCGATCGATCGGGAGATCTCGGGATCGGTTGATCTATCTGTTGATCTATCTATCGATCTGTCGATCTCTTGTTAACGGAGAGCGTCTTCCTCACGGCTCTCGCAGGGCGGCGATCGGATCCACGCGGGTCGCACCGCGTGCGGGGATCCAGGTCGCCAGCAGCGCGACGGACGCGAGCGCGGCCGAGACCGATGCGAACGTGATCGGATCGCCCGGCCGGACGCCGTAGAGGAGCGACGCCATGCCTCGCGTGGTGAGCCAGGCGGCAGCCAGGCCCATCGCCACCGCGAGCGCGCTCAGCCACAGTCCATGGCCGAGCACCATCCGCCGCAAATCCGCGGGTGACGCGCCGAGGGCGGCGCGCACGCCGAGTTCGCGGGTCCGCGACGCCACCGAGAACGCCATCACCCCGAACGTCCCCACGGCGGCGAGGAGCAGCGCCGTCACCGCGAACACGCCGACGACCAGCGTATTGAATCGGCGAGCGGCCATGGCCGCCGAGAGCAGCTCGTCATAGGTGCGCACCCGCGAGAGCGGCTGGTTCGGATCGGCCTCCCGCATCGCTTCTCGGAACACCGGCCCGAGGGAGGCGGCATCGCCATCGGTCCACGCCGTGAACGAGAGGAAGGGCCAGCGCTCGTCGTTCTGGTCGAGCGGCACGTAGAAGGTCGGGTCCGCGGGCCGCTCGATATCGCGATACCGCGCATCCGCGACCACCCCCACGATCGCGTGGCGGCGCTCGCCGCCAAACGTGATCGTGTGATTCAACGGATCGACACCGGGCAGGAAGCGATCGGCGAAGGTCTGGTTGACGATGACGACGGGCGGGCGATCCTCGGCGTCACGGTCATCAAAGCCTCGACCGCGGACCAGCGTGATGCCCAGAGCGTGGAAGTAGTCTGGCGTGATCACCTGGAAGTCGGCGCTCGGCCCCTCGGCTCCCGAATGCGCGGGATTGTCATCGATCGCGAAGCCCCGGTTCGGCGCGCCCGCCAACGGCGCGGTAAAGGACGCCGCCACCGCGCGGACGCCGGGGGCTTGTCGGAGGCGAGCCAGGACCGCGGCGATGAGCTGGCGCTTGGGCTCGGTGTTGGCGCGGAACTCGTCCGCGCCGCCTCCGGGTCGTGGCTGGAGATATCGATTCGACGCCAGCGACAGATCCGCGGCGATGCGGCCCTCGGGGACGAAGCCGAGCTCCACGCGCTGCACCGCGAGGAAGCTCGCCAGCAGCAGGCCCGCACCGACCAGCAGAACCTGCGCGACGGCGAGCTCGCCGACCGCCATCACCTGGTGCCACCGCCGCACCACCCGATCGCCGGCCACGCGCGGGCCCTGCCGCGTCGCGTCGGCCATCGATCGCCGCGCGTTGGACAGCGCCGGGCCCAGTCCGAAGGCGAGCGCCGTGACGAAGGTCACGGCCGTGGTGAAGGCCAGCACCACGATGTCGACACCTACCTCCTTCACTCGCGGAAGCGCCGCCGGGGCGAGCCCGACCAGCACGTCGAGCCCCCAGAGCGCGATCAGCAGCCCTAGCAGGCCCCCAGGCACGGCCAGCACCGCGGTCTCGGCCAGCAGCTGCCGGACCAGGCGCCCGCGACTGGCGCCCAGCGCTACCCGCGTCATCAGCTCCGCGTGCCGGCTCGCGGCCTGCCCGAGAATCAGGTTGGCGACGTTGGCGCATCCGATTGCAAGCATCAGCCCCACGGCGAGTTGCAGCAACAGGACGAGCGGCCGGACGTCGCCCACCACCTGTTCGTGCAGTCCCACGACGTTTGCGCCGAGCCCCTTGTTGGTGTCCGGGTATTCACGGGCCAGGCGGGTCATGATCGAAACGAGCTCGTCGCGCGCGGCCGACGCGCTGACGCCTTCAGCCAGGCGACCGACGACGTAGAGGATGTGTGAGTCGCGCACCGTGGTGATATCGCCCGGGAACGGAAAGCTCCGCGGGATTCCGCGATCGCTGCCAATCCAGATCTCCGAGTCCGCCAGCATGGGCATCGAGAAGCCGGCCGACAGCACGCCGACGATCGCGTGTGGCCTCCCTTCCAGCGTGAGCTCCTGGCCGACCGCGGCGTTTGCCGTTCCGAAGAGCCGCTGCGCGAGCCCGTCGTTCAGCACCGCGACGGCTGGAGCTCCCGGCTCATCGTCTTCTGGCAGCAGCGTGCGGCCCACGGCCGCCCGCACTCCCAGCGCGGCGAAAAACGTGCCCGAGGCGCTGGCGGCGCGCAGCCGCTCGGGTTCGCCGCGGCCGGTGAGGTTGGCGGCGAAGCCATCAAACGCCGCCAGCGACTGAAACGATCGCGCTTCGCGCGCCCAGTTCAGGTAGTTGGCCGGCGCGACCCAGCGCGTCGGATTGTCGGCGCTCGTTTCCCACGCCACCACAAGGCGAGCTGCCTGGGGATACGGGAGCGGCCGCAGCACCACCGCGTTCAGCACGGAGAAGATGGCCGTGTTGGCCCCGATGCCGAGGCCCAGCGACACGATGGCCGCCAGCGCCAGAACCGGTTGCCGCCGCCACAGTCGAATCGCGTGTCTCATGAGCAGGGATCAGGGATCACGGATCAGGGATCAGTGTTCGGTAACGGACGCCGACTGTCCGTTCTCAACCCCAACCCCCCCGAATCCCACGACCGCAGCCTCCGTTGCCATCGAAGAGCAACCTTCGTGCCCTCCGAACCAGCACTCGTCTCCCGCCCACTTGCCGCACCTGTCCGCACCTGTCCGCACCCGATCGCACCTGTCCGCACCCGATCCACCTGTCCGCACCCGCCCGCACCTGTCCGCACCTGCTAGAAGATTTGCCCGATCGAGAAATGCCAGCGGGCGCCCGTCTGGCCAGTGCGACTCGATACAGGAAAGCCGAGATCCAGCCGTACTGGCGCCAACGGCGTGCGGATTCTGAGTCCGAAGCCCGTGCCCACCGCCAGGTCGCCGAGGACGATGCCCTTCTCGCCCGTGAAGGTGTTGCCAGCATCCACGAACGCGGCGCCGCTCAGGAGCCAGAACAGCGGAAAGCGCAGCTCTTCGTTGAACACGAGGAGCTTGGTGCCGCCGAGGGGAACTCGCTCTCCTTGCACCTCGATGGTGTACGCCGAAAGCGAGTCCTGCCGGTAGCCGCGCACCGTCTGCGTGCCCCCCGCCGTGTAGAACAGATCGAGCGCCGAGAGCGGCGGTTGGCCCGTGATGGCCAGCAGGTCACCCCAACGGACGTTCGAGGCCACCGTCAGCGGGCCGACGGGCTGGTAGTGCGATGCGCGTACGACCGTGCGCAGATAGTCGAAGTCCGATCCGAGCGGCTGGAGCCCCCACTCGGCCGTCGTCGATACCAGCCAGCCGCGCTTCGCGTCGAACATGTTGTCGCGCCGGTCCACCACCACGGCACCGGCGAGCGAGGCCAGGTAGCCCCTGATGTCGATGACGGTCTCGTCAGTCTCCGCGTTCAGGAACCGCAGGTCGCGCCGGTTGAACTGATAACCCCATGACAATTCCACGGGTGTGCGCGGTCGCCACCGCTGCTCGAGCGACACGGTTGTCTCGTCATCAAGGAGAATCACGTCCTCGGTCCTGGCGCGCTCCTCGCTGCTTGCGTCCGCATAGATGTTGGTGCGGATGCGCTTTGATCGGAGTCGGGGCACCGTCGCGAGTACGCGCGTACTCCTGAAGGAGGGCTCGTAACGGATGCCGGCGCCGAGCGTCCAGCCGCGGCCCAGGAAGTTCCGGTCGCGCAGGTCCGCGGCCACACCACCTGAGGTCACGCGCTGGTTGAACAGCGACTGATACTGGTTCGTCGCCTCGATCCCGTAGAGGAGCAGGAAGCGCTTCGACTCCTGCAGGGTGACGAGGGCGTCCATGGGAACCGTTGCGCCGGCGGTCGTGCCCTCGACCGGTGCGAACGTGACCTCGGCCGAGCGGAACGTTCCCACGTCGTACAGTCGGCGCCTCGTGGCATCCGCCACCGCCGGGCTCGCCGGCGACCCGGGCTCGATCCGGGTGGCCCGCTCGACGGTGGCCTCTCGCGTGCTTTGGACACCGGTGGTCTGCACGGTGCGCACGACGTAGCGAGCGCCCTCACTGACGGTGACGGCAACGTCCACACGGCCTTCGCCCGCGTTCACCGTCGACCGCAGATCCACCGCCACGTCCCGATAACCGAGGTTGCGGTAGTAGCGTTCGAGCGCGACTCGCGCCCTCTGATCCCCCCCCGTGATGTAGGTGCCGCCGACCGAGAGGCCGGTGGCCGCCGCCGCCTCTGATTGCCCCACGCGGTCCGCACCGCTCACCGTGAGGGACGCGACACGCGCCAGCGGTCCCTCGACGATGCGGATGGGCAGGGTGGCCGTGCCACCGGTGAACTCGAGGTCCCCGGTCGTGGCCATCGTCCCCAGGTAGCCGCGAGAGGCGTAGGCCGCTTGCAGCACCTCGAGCAGTGGCGCGGGGTCCCGCCACGGCGATACGAGGCCGGTATCGGCCTCCACGGTCGCGAGCAACTCCTTCGCACTCAACACCGTGTTGCCCGAGAACGCGAGACGCCGCTCGGTCGAACGCGACCCTGGCTCGACGCGAACCGTAGCCGTCACCAGATCGGGCCGCGAGTGGTCCACTTCGACGACGATGGCTGCACGCAGGAATCCAGCGTCGATCAGGTGCTCGCGCATCACCCGCGCGAGGTCATCCTCGAGCAGGTCTACCAGCACGCTGTCTGACCACGCCTGCCGCAGCTGGTCCTCCGCCTCCGGCGGCGGGGTGTACCCCGACAC
>DATLLC010000013.1:0-8580 GCA_035538015.1 Vicinamibacterales bacterium | reverse complement strand
CGCCGGTTGCGCCGGCGCCGAGGACGAGCACGCGAGATCGATCGAGAGGGATGGCTGCCGCGACCAACTGGACGGCGGCCGAGGCCACCGAGAGGGCGCCGACACCGATCTTCGTTTCGGCGCGCGCCATGCCTCCGGTCCGCAGAGCGGCGACGACCAGACCGCGAAGGAAGGGGCCGGCGTTGGTGGCCTGTTCCAGCGCCGATCGGGTCTGTCCGAGAATCTCGGCCTCGCCCAGCGCCAGCGACTCGAGGCCCGAACAGACGCGGAAGAGATGCCGAGCCGCGGCCCGCCCACCAAGGACGGGGGACTCGTCGGCGATCGCCGACACGCTGGCATCGAACTGCGCTCCCACGAGCGCGCGGACGCGTTCCTCGTCACCTGGCACCCGCGCGCGCCAGTAGACCTCGGTGCGGTTGCATGTGGACAGCAGGAAAGCCTCGATGCCCTCCTCCGCGAGCGCGGCGCTCAGAGCGGCGAGCGCATCGGCAGAGAACGTGACGCGAGCCAGGCAGTCGAGGCCGAGGGTCCGATGGCTGAAGGTGAGCCCGCGGAGGGCGGCCACCCCACTCAGATCGGCCACGGCGTGGAAGTGCGCCTGCGCGGGCACGGTGGAGCACACGCCCTGGTGCGGGCAGCCGGGGCTTTGCGACATGGGGCCGACCCTCGCAGGGTATGCCCCTCTTCCGACCCGGACAATTCGCAAGACTACTGACGCGGCTCCGTGGAACTACGTAGGCGGGGACGGGTCGATGATCCCTTCGCGCAAGGCCACCTGGATGAGGAGTGCGACGCTTTTGACTCCGAGCTTGTGCATCAGGTTGGCACGATGCGTCTCTACCGTCCGTACGCTGATGTCCAGGCGCTGTGCCACTTCCTTGCTCGACAGCCCGCGCGCGAGCCAGCCAAGCACCTCCCGCTCCCGGTCGGTCAACGTCGTCCCGCGGGATGGCTCCCTGGCGTCGCCGCGCAGCAGCTCGGCCATGAGTGCCTGGATGGAGGGGCTGAAGTAGCTCCTTCCCACCAGGACGGCCTCCACGGCAGCCACCAGGTCCTGGACCGCCGAGTCCTTCAGCAGATAGGCGTCCGCTCCTCCCTTCATCGCCCGCGACACGTACTCACGTCCGGCGTGCATGCTGAGCACCACCACCTTGAGCGACGGCTGCGCGAGCTTGAGCGCCGGGAGCGCGTCCAGACCGCCACTTCCCGGCATGTTCAGGTCCAGCACGATCACATCCGGCACGGTCTCGCGCACCAGGGCGAGGGCCTCGACGCCGTCCGCGGCCTCTCCCACGACCTCGAAGCCGGGATGCGCTTCGAGGATGCGCCTGATGCCACTGCGCACCAGCGTGTGGTCGTCGGCCAGCACGACACGCGTGATCGGCGTGGTCACGACGCGTCTCCCAGCGGAATCTGCGCGTCGAGGCGGACGCCGTGCGTGTGCCCCGAGCCAATCGCCAACTGCCCTCCGAGGGCCGTGATGCGCTCGCGCATCCCCAGCCACCCCATGTGCGGGCTGGTATCCGCGTCGATGCCGCGGCCGTTGTCCTCCACCGTGATGCGCACCTCGCGCTCATCGGTGATCAAGCGCACGTCGACGTCGGTCGCGCGCGCGTGGCGGGCCACGTTAGTGAGGGCTTCCTGGATGACGCGGTAGATCACCACCTCCAGGTCCGGCGGCAGCCGTCGCGTGGCGTCCTCGAGATCCAGCGCAACCTGTATGCGCGTCCGCGCGGAGAAGTCATCGGTGAGGGCGCGCAACGAATCCAGCAGGCCCAGGTCGTCCAGCGCGGCGGGTCGCAGCAGGTTGCTCAGGTCGCGGACCTGGTTGAGCGCGCGGCCCACCAGCGCTCCGGCTTCCTGACGCCCGTCCAGCTCCAGCTCGATCTTCACCGCGGTCAGGATCTGCCCGGCTTCATCGTGCAGCTCGCGCGCGATGCGCCGCCGCTCGTCCTCTTGTACGCGCAGCATCAGCCGGGTGAGCTGTTCCAGCTCGGCGCTCCTGGCCGCAAGCCGCTCCCGCTCGCTGCCGAGGACGAGGAACAGCAGGCTGAGGCCGATAGCGAAGAGAAACAGGACGTCGACGAAGACGCCATAGAGCACTGCCGCGCCGAACCCGCGCAGCAGCGGATAGTCGAGGTGGTGCAGCCCCCAGAGCACGAACACCACGGCCAGCACTGTCGCGGCCGAGCGGCTGGGCACGCGCGCCCGGGCTCGCCAGAAAACGATGCCCGTGGAGATCGTGACACCCGAGAGCAGCACCGCTGTCGTGATGCCGGCCACCATCATGCTTCCCATGCCGTAGATGGTGAGCCACGCCCACAGCACCGACAGCGGCACCACCAGGGCGTGAATCGGCCGCAGCCGGAAGCCATGGGAGAGCTGCAAGGCGGCGGCGAGGAGCAGCAGCGCGCTGATGCCGGTGGCAGCCTGGTGGAAGAACAACCACAGCATGTCCCGGCGGACGAGAAAGGTCGACATGCACGCGAGACGGACCACGTACACCGACCAGGCCACCGCCCATGTGAGGAAGTACGGGCCACGGTGGCGCTGGTAGATCGCATAGCACGCGAGCGCGAGCACCGAGGTCACGACCGACTGGAACCCGATGGCGCTGCACTCGACGAACGTGCGATCGAGGCTGTCCACGAGTACCGCCGCCGTCTCCTGCAGCGTCACGCCCGGTCCCCTGACGGGAGCAGGCGGGCTACGGTCCGGGCCGCCTCTTCGAAGGTGGCGCTAGAGGGCACCCGGCAGGACACGCCCATGATCTCCAATGCCCTTGCCGTGGTCTCGCCGATCGCCACGACGAACTGACAGCTCGCGAGGGCCTCCCGGCCAACAGCGTCGAGGAGCGCCGTGGCCGTGCGCGGACTCGCCAGGACCACAGCATCGGGCGCGGCGCGATCCCAGTCGAACCGGATCTCCGCGGCCGGCCGCGGCACCATGCGATACGCCTCTATCGCGTCCACTCGCGCGCCGGCGTGGCTCAACTCGTCCATGAGTGTCGTCCGTCCTCCTGGAGTAGTCAGCACCAGAACCCGGCGCCCCGCCCAGACGTCGCACGCCGCCAGCGTCGCCCACAAGGCGTCCGCCCCGGGCGATCCGGCAGTCACTGGGCGATCGGCCACGCCCAGGGCGATCAGCGCCTTCGCCGTGGCGGGTCCTACCGCAGCCGTTCGGACACCGGCCGGCCAGCCGCGTCGAACGGCCGATGGCCGGAGAGCCTCAACCGCCCGCGCGCTGGCACAGATGACCCAGTCGTAGGCCTCCAATTGTTCCGCGGCGCGGAGGAGCGGCGCCGGGTCCAGAGGCGGCGCGGCGATCAGGACCGGGCAGGACACTGGCAGCAGGCCCTCGGCCCCGAGGGCCCGGGTCAGCGGTCCGGCTTCGGTCTCGGCTCGCGTCACCGCGACGCGCCACGGACGGCTATCCAGGTGGGTTTCCACTCCGCTGCCGAGTGTACCCGGCCGAAAACCTTTTTGTGATCGCCCCTCTGTCGGCGGCATAATCTTGATGGCAGGTGTCCCTGGGTTCCGTTTCGAGTCTTCACCGGTGTGCGAATTGTGGCACTCTGGCGCTACCGGACTGGGCCTTCTGTCCGGCATGCGGTACCGCGCTCAGAGCGAGGCCCGTTTCGCAGGCGTCGGCCCCCGCTGGCGTGGTGACGGCGCCTGCCGGCGATCCCGGAGACGAGACGGGGATCACCTTAGCCGAAGACGTGCGCACCGGATTGAGTCCGGCGATCGACCCGCCCACGTCCCCTGAGTCACGCAAACAAGACGGCACGTTCGTGGCACCGCCCGCGCCCGCAGACCTCGAGGCGACGTTCGCCTCGACGGCCCGGCCCGTCACCGACGACGCCACTGTGGTCTCTCCAGGCACGGCGTCCCCGGATCTCGATGCCACGTTCGTGACTCGACCGCCACCCGCGGCACCACCCGACGTCGACGCCACGTTCGCGGGACCCGCGGTGGCGGACGTCACCATGATGGGCCACGCCGACGACGCGGCGACGCTGGCGCCGCCGGGGCGTGAGAGTGGCTCGCCGGACACGGACGCGACCGTCATGCAGTCGTTACACGACGAAGCGACGATCGCTGGCCCTCCCCGGCCGCCGGCGGAGCGTCCGAGGACCAGTCGCCCGGGCACTCAGCGCCCCTCGACCAGCCGCCCCGGGACACACCGTCCCGGCACGAACCGGCCGGCCACCGGTGCGGCGAACGGCGGGCTGAACATCCAACACATGGAGCCGGGTGACGCCTTCGGCACGCGCTATCGCATCACCAGGATGCTGGGCGTGGGTGGCATGGGCGCTGTCTACCAGGCGTGGGATGCGGAGCTCGGCGTCGACGTCGCCATCAAGACGATTCGCCCCGGTGTCGGCACCGATGCCACCACCGCTCTCGACGCGGAGCGCCGCTTCAAGCGTGAGCTGCTCCTCGCGCGGCAGGTGACGCACCGCAACGTGGTGCGCATCTACGATCTCGGCGAGATCGAGGGCACGAAGTACATCACCATGTCCTTCGTCGACGGGCAGGACCTCGCGTCGCTGCTGGCGAAGGAGGGCAAGCTGCCGCTGGCGCAGGCGCTGCCCATCATGCGGCAGGTGATGGCGGGGATGGGGGCGGCGCATCTCGCCGGAATCGTCCATCGCGATCTGAAGCCCGCCAACATCATGGTGGACCGTTCGGGTCAGGCGCTCGTGATGGACTTCGGCATCGCAAGGTCCGTCGAAGGCGCGGGGGACGCCACCCCCGCCGCGGGCACGCCCGCACTCACGGGCGCGCCGGCCGGCCACATGACGACGTCGTCGCAGCCCGCGCTGCCGACGCACGCGCTGACCGTCGTCGGCAGCGTGATGGGCACGCTGGACTACATGGCGCCGGAGCAGGCGCGAGGTCAGCCCGTCGATCAGCGCGCCGATGTCTACGCCCTTGGTCTCATCCTCCGTGACGTCCTGCTCGGTCGTACGGCGCGCCCGAAATCGGGCAACGCGTTCGAGGATTTGAAGCAGCGCATCGCGGAGCCGCTGCCGTCAGTCCGGACGGTCGATCCCGACTTTCCCGAAGCGCTCGACGCGATCATCACCCGCGCCCTCGCCCTCGATCCCGCGGAGCGGTACCAGGGCGCGCAGGAAGTGACAAACGCGCTCGAATTGCTGGATGACGCAGGGAAGGCGAAACCGCTCCCGAAGCTGCGGTCCAACTGGATGCTGGCGGCGGCGGGGGTGGCGATGATCGTCGCCGCGCTCGGCGCGTGGTTCGGCGGGCGCTGGGGCCTGCTCCCCGGCGCGGTGCACGAGCCCGTCGCGGTGCTGATTGCGGACTTCCAGAACCAGACTGGCGATCCCACCTTCGACCGCACGCTCGAACCCGTGATGAAGCTCGCGCTGGAGGGCGCGGGGTTCATCAGCGCCATCGACCGCAGCGCCGTCCCGCGAAGCCTGGGCGTCGCGGCGCCGAAAGTGCTCGATGAGGACGCCACACGCGAACTAGCCGTCAAGCAGGGCGTGGGGGTGGTGCTCACCGGCACTCTCACCCGGAGCAACAACCGCTTCGAGGTCGCGGTGAAGGCGGCCGAGGCTGTCACCGGCAACGTGATTGCCGCAGTCAACGACACGGCTTCGGGCAAGGACGGCGTGCTCGGCGTGCTGACCGGCCTGGCAGACGACGTGCGCGAAGCCCTTGGCGACGATACTTCCGACACCAGCCAGCGCTTCGCCATGGAAACGCTGTCGGCGACTTCGCTCGACGTCGTGCGTGAGTATGCGAATGCCATGGATGCGCTCTCCCGCAGCCAGTTCAACCCTGCGTTGCAGGGCTTCTCGAGAGCGGTCGCGCTCGACCCGAAATTCGGCCTCGCCTATGCCGGGATGGCCATCGCCTCGAACAATCTCGGCCGGCAGCAGGAGGCCGAGAACTACGTGAAGCAGGCCATGGCCCTGGTAGACGCCATGACCGAGCGGGAGCGTTATCGCACGCGCGGGATGTTCTACTTCATCACAAACGACTACCAGTCGTGCGTGAAGGAATACGGCGACCTCATCGCGAAGTACTCGGCGGACGCGGCCGCCCGCAACAACCGGGCGCACTGCCTGTCGAAGCTCCGGAGCATGCCTGAGGCCATGGAGGAGGCGCGGCAGGTCGTGAAGATCCTGCCGAACCGCGGACTGTATCGGGTCAACCTCGCCATGTACGCAGCGTATTCGGGAGATGGCCCGGCGGCGGAGCAGGAGTCGCGCAACGCCCTGGACAAGAGTCCCTGGGCCCTGCAGTCGCTGGCGCTGGCACAGACGCTGCAGGGGCAGGTCGCGCAAGCCGCGGAGACCTACAACACGCTCGCGAAATCGGAGGATCTCGGTCCCTCCTATACCGCCTCCGGTCTCGCCGATCTGGCGCTGTACGAGGGGCGCATCAGCGAGGCCGTCCGGATCCTCACGCAGGGCGCGGCGGCGGATCTGGCGGCCAAGGATCGCGACCGCGCGGCCAACAAGTTCGCCGCGCTCGCCTATGCCGAGCTCCTCCGGCAGCGGAAGCCGGCGGCGGTGGCCGCAGCGGAAAAGGCACTGGCAAACAGTCAGGAGATGACGATTCGGTTCCTGGCGGGGCGTGTCCTCATCGAGGCGGGGGCCCCCGAGAAGGCCCGCCCGATCGCCGTCAGCCTCGGCAAGGAGCTGCTGGCCGAGCCGCAAGCCTACGCCTCGATTCTCGAAGGCATGATCGCGGCCGCTGGCGGTGACAATCGCAACGCCCTTCGTCTGCTGACGGAAGCCAACACCCACCTCGACACGTGGATTGGCCACTTCGAGATGGGCCGGGTGTACCTGGCGGCCAACGCCTTTCCACAAGCGGACTCGGAATTCGATCGCTGCATCGCCAGGCGCGGCGAAGTGCTGGCGCTCTTTCTCGACGAAGAGCCGACCTTCAGCTACTTTCCACCGGTCTACTACTACCAGGGCCGGGTCCGCGAGGGCCTGAAGACCGCGGGCTATGTCGACTCCTACCGGGCATACCTCGACATCCGAGGCCGCTCCACCGACGACGCGGCGGTGGCCGAGGTCCGGAAGCGAATCGCCACACAGTAGCAATCGAGACCTGCGAGATCGGTGGCGCAGGTGAGGGTTCGACGCCCACATCCCTGGCGGTGATCCACGCCTTGAAATCTGGACAAGCTGGCCCGGCGCCCATTCCTTCTCGGGCGGCCCGACTGGCCAGATCGTGTTTTCGAGGGAATGAGCCGGCCGGGTTGGCATCGACCCGGCCGGCGACACAATTACTTCAGCTTGAGATCGAAGCTCGTGCCGACGAAGCCAGACGTCAGCGGCGTGATCGTCACCCGGTAGGTCCCGACAGGGTAGTTCTGTCCGCTGGCGGACTTCGTCTGCAGGTTGAACGACCACCGCCGGCTGACAGGGTCGTAGCGGAAGGAGCTGCTGCCGGGATCCGTGTCGTTGAACACGACCGACATTGGGCCCGTCACCGTCACCCGGTGGTGCACGAATGAGCTGTCGACGGCCGTGGAGCCGACGTTGTACTGCCAGACCATCGGGACGGCGCTTCCAGTGTTTGTTACTTTGACGACCGCCGGCGGCACGTTCTGAATCCCGACCAGCGTGGGTGGTGGCTGCACCGTGAGCACGAACGTGTCGGTGGCCTGTCCCCCGGTACCGTCAGTCACCAGGAGGGTGATCGTCGCCGTGCCCGTCCGGTTCGCGACGGGCGTGACGGTCACCGTCCGGTTGGCACCAGTGCCGCCCAGCACGATGTTCGCGTTCGGCACCAGCGTGATGTTGTTCGACGAGGCCGACACGGACAGCGTTTCCGGGCTCTCCACATCGCCGATCGTGAATGCGATCGGCCCGACCATACCGTTCTGGTAGGTCGTCTGGTCCGGGATGTTCGAGATGGTCGGCGGATCGTTCACCGCCGTGACCGAGATCGAGACGGTCGCGGTGTTGGTCTCGATCGATCCGGACCGCGCGCGATACTTGAAGCTCACCGAGCCGTTGAAGTTCAATGCCGGCGAGAACGTGAACGAACCGTCCGCGTTCAGCGTGAGCGTTCCGGCGCTCGCCGGCGAGAGGCCGGTCACGAGCTCCGCGGTGAATACTATTTGCGGATCGTCCGGATCGACGTTCGCCAGCACGCCCGGTGCAGCAACGGTAAGGAGCGTGTCCTCGTTGGTGGAGTAGTTGCGGTCGGCGGTGGCCGCCGGATCGTTGATGGCGGTGATCGTCTCCAGGTTGCCAGGGTCGCTGTTGCCGTTAACGTAATTGCCGACTGCGAAGTACGTGTACTGTTGCCCGCCTACCAGAGGCGGGTGCTGGGACGTGCCGTCGCCGTTCTTCGGGTCCGTGGTCGAGTACTCGGCGACACCCAATTCGTGATCGACCGTGTCGACGAGGACCCAGGTCTGGTCTTCGAGCAGTTCCGGACCGTCGACTCGATAGATGCTGTACGAGTTCAGCCCAACGACATTGGGAAATTCCCATTTCAGCTGCACGTCGTGCAGCGGCGCGGTCTGCGGTGAGCAGGCCTCACCAGGCAGGCCGCCGCTCACACAGGCCTCGAAGCCGAT
>DATLLC010000012.1:0-30379 GCA_035538015.1 Vicinamibacterales bacterium | reverse complement strand
CATGCGATGGACGATGTCGATCTGCTCGAGGGTGGCGCGGACGGCCTCCTTGCCCTGCATCTCGGCCGGTACGTAGACCGACCAGAACTGCGCTCCCAGGCCGCCGCGGTGCAGGCGCGGAATGTCGGTCATGAGCGAAGGTACGGGCTCGGTGATGTCGGCCTTCGCGAAGTCGCCGCCGACATCCAGCTCGCGGAGCGCCCACGGGTAATCGTTGTGGCCGTCGACGAGCGGGACCTGCTTGTGCAGCGCCCTGGCGCGCGCCGCAAGGTCGGACTGCGCGCCACTGGTCATGGGCACCAGGAAAGCGGCGATGAGGACGGCAGATGACACCGCGAGTCGAGTCGACATGCCGGTCAGCTTAGCCCCAATCCGAATGCCCCATTGCCACAATCGCCAATCGCCGGATGAATCGATCAATCATCAATGATCAATCGTCAATGGTCGCGCCCTGCGCAGCTAGAGGCGAAGCAGCGTGTCGCGCAGCACTCTCGACTGCAGGCGGCTCACGGGCAGGACCTGGCCGTTGGACAGCGTCACCTGATAGGTGCCGCCGGGCATCGCGCTCACGCGCTGGATGTGATCCACCGCGGCCAGTGTCGACCGCCCGAGCCGGACGAAACGCCGCGGGTCCAGCCGCGCCTCGAGCGCGTGCAGGCGGTGCGCGAGCGCGTAGCGATCGTTGGCCGCCGTCGTCAGGTGCAGCAGCTCACCCTCCGCGACGATCGACGCGATCTGCCGCACCGGCACGAGTACCACGTCGTCGCGCTTCTTGACCGGGATGCGCTCGAGGAACTGTCGGCGGGTGGCCGCGTCCATCGCCGCCGAGGCGGCCATGAGCCCGCGCGATCGATCGCCGGTCATCTCCCGTTCGCGTGCCCGATCGAGTGTCGCGGCCAGCCGCTCGCGCTCGACCGGCTTCAGGAGATAGTCGACCGCGTTCAATGCAAATGCCTCGACGGCGAACTCGTCGTAGGCGGTGACGAACGCCACCAGGGGCGCCGCGCCGGCCTTGATGAGCCGCACCGTGTCCAGCCCGCCCAGCTCCGGCATCTGCAGGTCGAGCAGGGCCAGCGCCGGCCTTGTCTCGGCGATGAGGTCCAGCACCTCGCGCCCGTTCGAGGCCTCTCCGACGACGTCCACGTCCGGAAACGTCTTCAGCAGGTTGACCAGGAATCGCCGCGCCGGCCGCTCATCGTCGGCCAGCACGACTCGCAACGATTTCGGCATGGGTCTCCTTCGGGAGGGCCGTCGCCTCGGACAGGGGCAGGCGCAGCTCGGCCACCGTGGCGCCGCTGTCATCGACGGAGAGCGTCAGGCGCGCCGCCGATCCGTAGTGGCCGGTCAACCGCCGGACCACGTTGTCGAGCCCGACATGGTCGCCGCCGCGATCGGAGTCCGCCGCCAGCGGCTTCCCGGTGTTCCGGACCACGATGTGAAGGCAGGCCTGTCCGCCGGCGTTCTCGCGGACGGCGACGACCCGCACCTCGCCGCCAACCGTACTCGGCGCCACGCCGTGCTTGATGGCGTTCTCGACCAGGGGCTGCACGACAAGCGACGGCATCGGGACGCCACGAAGCCACGCCGGCACGTCCACGGTGACGCGAAGCCGCTCCTCGAAGCGCTCGCGCTCGATATCCAGGTAGTGTTCCACCAGCTCGATCTCGCGCCCGAGGGTCGTGAACTCCCCCTCGGGCCGCAGCATGCCGCGCAGCAGCTGCGTGAGCCGGAGCAGGGTGTCCACCGCTCGTGCGGGCGCCGCGTCGATCAGGTAGCCAATGGTCGTGAGGGCGTTGAACAGGAAGTGCGGGTTGATCTGCGCGCGCAGGGCTTTCAGCTCGGCCTCCGCCGCCAGCTTCTGCATCTCCTCTTCGCGAAGCTGCGTCTCGTAGCGCTCCAGCGTCAGTCGGATGGCGTCGATTCGTCGCGCCGCCATCACGGCGGCGGCGTCCAGCAGCGCCTCGTCGTCCGAGAGCAGGCGGCGTCCGCCGGTCAGCTCGCCGACGTGAATGCGAAGCTGCGGCGGATCCGTGGTCGACACGGTGGTCGTGCGCGACGGCACCGGCCCGGGGCCTGGGCCCGCTTCGCTCGCGGTGGTCCACCACACGCGGCGCGCGTTGAATGCGTCCGCGAGGCGGTCGCAGATGGTGTCCATGACGCCGTTCAGCGCCGGTTGATCGCCGATCGCGCGGCCGATCTCCGCGCGGAGCGCCGTGTAGTCGGCGCGGCCGAGCAGAACCGCGTCGACGAAGCGTACGACCGCGCGCCGCAGCCAGGGCGCGATCAGCGCCGTGGCCACCCACAAAGCCAGCAGGACGCCCACCGCCGCCGGCCCTGGAGGCACCAGCAGCACCGTGGAGTAGCCGGCGAGCGTGACCGCGACGATGGCGAGCAGCGTCAACGCCTGCTTCAGGAAGAGATCGCCCAACGCGAAACGGTAGTTCTGGTAGAGGATCGCAAAGGCGAGCGGAATCGCCGCGTGGTGTCCGAGCAGCTGCATCCACCAGCTGTCGTCCCGGGAGTGAAAGCTCCCGAGGTGCGTGGCCGACACGGCGAAGAGCACCAGCGCCAGCACCCACAGCGCCCGGCGCCCGTTGGCCTGCGCTCGAGTGATCAACGCCAGGGGAACGATCAGCAGGCTGAACGAGACGGTCAGGAGCTGGAAGGCCAGCGTGGACGATCGGGGATCGCTCGAAACCACCGTGCCGAGGTGGAGGACGGCGGCCGAGACTGCCAGCGCGTAGCCGAGGACGGTGACGATCCGGCCGTGTCTCAGCCCGCGCGCGACGGAATGGACGACCACTGCCGCCAGCAGGCCGAGCGCCGGAAACGACATGGCCGAGAGGCCCACGCCGTCAGCGACCAGCCCGAGACGAGGCAGCGCATACGCGGCGAGCTCCCCGAGATTCCAGATGAGGCCCAGGAGCGCCGTGGCGAGTGGAAGACGATCGCGGCGGGCGGGATCGCCCACCTGGCGGGCGGCGCCGCGCACGACGAGCACCAGCAGCATCGCGTAGAGCGCGGTGCCGGTGGCGAACCCAACCAGGCTGAGGACGTCGGCCGCGTTGGAGGCGGACACATCTCGAACGGTACAAGCTCAAATGGCAAAGTTCAAAGTGCAAAGTGCCCGCTGAGGGAGGCACAATGCCGCCCATGGCGACCATCCTGAAGCTCACGGGCTCCACCTTTCTGATCGCGCTGGCGCTGAGCGCCGGGATGCAGACGAGGCATCTGATGGCAGCCGCTGATCGACAGGCCGCTGGCGCGGCCGGATCGGAGGACGTCGACCCTCGTGTCGTGAAACTCAAGGCACTGGTCGATGCCGACGTCTCCTCGCCGGCCATGTTCGATCTCGGTCAGCAGATGAACGACATGGTGTTCAGCTTCGGCGAGATCGGCTTTCAGGAGTTCGAGACGCAGAAGTATCTTGGCCGGCTGCTCCGCGAGAACGGCTTCACCGTTCAGGACGCCGTGGCGGGCATTCCCACTGCATGGGTCGCGCGCTGGGGCTCGGGCCAGCCGGTCATCGCGTTCGGCTCCGACATCGATGGCATCCCGCAGGGTTCCCAGAAGCCCGGCGTCGCCTACCACGACCCGATGGTCGAGGGCGCGCCGGGCCACGGCGAGGGCCACAATTCCGGCACGCCGCTCAACATCGTGGCAGCGCTCGCGGTCAAGCGGACGATGGAGCGCGAGAAGCTACAGGGCACCCTGATGATCTGGCCGGGCGTGGCCGAAGAGCTGCTCGGCACGAAGGCGTACTACGTGCGTGCCGGCGTCTTCAAGGACGTGGACGTCGTGCTCTACAACCACGTCGGGAGCAATCTGTCCACGAGCTGGGGCGACGGCGGCGGCAGCGGGCTCGTCTCGGTGGAGTACACCTTCGACGGCGAGACCGCGCACAGCGCCGGCGCGCCGTGGCGCGGCCGTTCCGCGCTCGATGCCGTGGAGCTGATGAACCGCGGCTGGAACTACCGCCGCGAACACCTGCGCCTCTCGCAGCGCACGCACTACACCGTCGTCAACGGCGGGGATCAGCCGAACGTCGTGCCGCGGAACGCCAGCGTCTGGTACTACTTTCGCGAGACCGATTACGACTCGATCCGGAACATGTGGGACATCGGCGACAAGATGGCCGAAGGCGCCGCCCTGATGACGAACACGAAGTGGACCTCCCGGATCCTGGGCTCGGCCTGGCCGCGGCACACCAACCGCGCGCTGGCCGAAGCGATGTACGCGAACGTTCAGAAGGTGGGGCTGCCATCGTGGAGCGAGGCCGACATCGCCCTCGCCAGGGCCACGCAGCGGATGATGAAGGTGCCGGAGGTCGGACTGGCGACCGGAACGATCGGCCCGCTGCGCGGACGCGAGCGCATCCCGGACGAAGACAAGTTCGGCGGCCCCTCGGACGATATCGGCGACATCACCTGGAACGTGCCGACCGTGGTGCTGAGCTACCCGGCCAACTTCCAGGCCGGTCCCGGCCACAACTGGGCGAATGCCATCCCGATGGCCACGCCGATCGCGCACAAGGGCGTGAATGCCGGCGCTCGCGTGACGGCGCTCACCGCGATGGACCTTGTCCTACGCCCCGACTTGATCCGCCAGGCACGTGACTATTTCGAGAACGTGCAACTGAAGCAACGCCGGTACGTTCCGTTCATCAGGCCCGAGGATCTGCCGGCGACCTACCTGAACAAAGGCACCATGGATCGGTTCAGGGCGGAGATGCGGCGGTACTATTTCGATCCTACGAAATACAAGACCTACCTGGATCAGATGAAGGACCAGTTCGGATACGACTACCCGACGCTGACGCCACGATAGATCGAAACACGGACCTCTCGCAGGATCTAACCCCACAATTCACTTGAGTTGACGATGCCATCAGCCCAGACTCCCGGCCGTTTGCGCCGGTTTCGATCTGATCACCCAGCAGTTGGAGCGACCACTCAAGTGAGCTGAGGGGTCAGGCGGTCGCCCAGTCCGGATTCTCGGTCAGCCGTGTGCCATCGCGCCTGAACGCCTCGACGAGACGCTGAATGCGCCGCTCCGCTTCCGCCAGCTCGTGGTTGTCGAGGTTGATGTTCAACAGGTCGATGTACCAGGGCAGTTTCAGCGGATCCTCGACGTAGGCCCGCACGATGGCGCGGGCGATCGGCAGCGTCGTCTGCTTCGAGTTGTCGTGCACGTCCCGGTTGCCCGCCGCCAGCAGCTTCTCGTACTCCTCGCCGAGCAGACGTCCGAACAGGCTGAGCGAAAATCGGTCTCCAGCCTTCGCACCTGTCGCCGCGTCGTCCTCGGTCAGGGCGGCTTGCTTGTGCAGCCATTCCCACAGGATGCTCAACCGGATCTCGCCCGTCGCCATGTCCTCCATCAGGTAGAGAACGTCGTCGTTGCCGAAAAAGTCCGCGGGTTTGAGCGCGGCGGCCTGCAGGCCCTGACCGAAGGCATTGCCGTACTGGATGGCCACGCTCAACAGGTCGCGGGCGCCGCGCACGGTCCGCGGCGCGGGCTCGAGCAGCATCAGGGCATCGGCGTCCGCGGCCGCGTATCCGAGAAGCGGGAACGGACGGCCCAGTTGATTGTCGTCGCCGACGCGCTCCCACACCGGCCTGACGATGTGCACCATCTTCCAGTGCGCGACCCACTTGCCGCTGGCGCCCTCACGCTGCTCGCGCTCGGCCCCGGCGACCGCGCGCTTCATGCCGGAGGTGACGCCGGCCTCGGATCCAACGGGGATGTTCGGCTCCATACCACCCTGCCACAGAGCAAAGCGGCCGGCACGATCGGGCGTGTTCACGGCGCGGCGCACGCGATCCTCGTAGTGCCGCATGTAGCCGTAGGTCATCGTAATCGCGTCGATGTTCGGATTGAGGAACTCGGGATCCCAGGCCATCGCATCGGACACGCTGTTGATGTAGTCCCATCGGCCGGTGTTGAAGCCGACGAACCGCAGGCCCAGCGCAGCGCGGATCTCCATCAACTGGAAGCAGGCCTCGATCTGCTCGACCAGGACGTAGGTCTTGATCGTCGCCTGAGGCAGCCCGGCATGGCGCTCGAGCGCCGACAGAATGTCGTGCCAGAGCGCCGCCTCTTCGGCGGTCTGGATCTTGGGGAGGTACAGCACCAGCGAGGCGCCACGATCGCGCAGCCGTGCCTGGTTGCCGGTGACAAACAGGGTGGCGTCCACAATCGACGCCGAAAAGCCGGTGCCGTCGGACCAGCGGACGTGCCGATCGTCCAGATGCAGGCCGCGGGCGCGGAACATGAGCGTCGTGAAGTCGAGCTGCCGGCGCCAGTCCTCGACGGTCGAGCGGCCGAAGAAGCCCTGGGCCCAGCGGTTCATCTCGGCTGCCACCTGCTCGGCCACCGAGAGGAACGCGGCGTCGCGATGAATGGCCAGGCGCAGGCTCCGCTGATTGTCCAGCGACATCGTGGACACCTGGCCGAGCGCGTCCTCGCCGTCGAACATCCATCCATCCGCGCCCGAGAGCAGCGCATACGCCACGTTCCGCAGGCTCTGCGCCAGCGGCGCGCTGGGGCGTGCCGCCGGGCCCGTTCCCTGGATCCACTGCCGTTGCAGGTCGGTGGGGATGATGCTGCCTTCGAAGGCGCCATCCCGGGCCTGCTGCACGGTGAGGCCGGTGCGGCCAATCCTTGCGGCCGCGTCGAGGAAGGTGATGCGGCGCCTGTCGCGGGCACGATCGGCACGGCGGGCGATGCGCGCCGACATCAGCGCATGGCGATCGCGATCGAGCGGAGCAACGGCGTGGAGCGCCTCCACCGCCTGAGGTGTGTAGACGTCGGCGTAGGTGTTGGCGAGCTGACCACGGATCTCGAGCGAGGGCTGCGACATGGCCGACAGTGTAGTCAAAGATAGGTTCTGGGGTTCGCAGGTTCTGAGGTTCTGGGTTCTGCAGACCTCAAGCCCTCGTCCGCACCGTCAGGGCCGGGAGGTCGAGTCCGTCGACCTGCGCCGTCCAGGTCTGGCCGGCACCAATTGGTTGAGACTCGGTCAGCGTTCCGGAACTGACGAGATCTCCAGCCTGCAGGCGCCCTCGTGTAGTCGAGCCCGCGAGCGCAGACGCCAGCTCACCCAGGCACAAGGCCGGACTGCGCAGCACGTTCTTCCCGCCACCAGTCGCGACGGTCTGGTCGTTCTTGTCGAGGCGGACCGTGAAGGTCGGCAGCGCCTCCGCGATGCGGGCGCGCGCGTCGGCCCCGATCGGCTGCGGCGTCCCCACGACGAGCGCCGCGTGAAGCCCCCGCGACGCGACGAAGTCCACCGGCTGGAATTGCCAGTCTGGGAACACGCAGTCGATGATCTCGAAACCGAGCGCGAGCCACTCGACCGCCTCGAGCACCGTGGCCGCATCGGCCCCTGCTGACGGCATCCCTTTCATGCAGAACACGATCTCCGGCTCGATCTTCGGCGACACCAGGTGTCCAATCGACACATCGGTGGAATTGCCGGTCGTACGGTGCACGGTATCGTCGTACATGTGCGCCCAGGCGAGCGTCTCGAGCTCGAGGCTGCGCCAGGTGTCCTTGTTGGCGAACCCGACCTTCAATCCCACAGGGTGGTGCCCGGCGGCCGCCCGCGATCGGACGATCTCGGCCTCGACCGCATACGCGGTGGCCAGGCTCAGGCCGTCCTCCCGCGACGAGGGCGGCACGACCAGGCGGCGTTCACGGTAGGCGTCGAGCAGCTCGCTCGCCAGCGCTGACGGGTTCACCATCCGGGCAGGCCCGCCACTACTTGGCGCCCGCGGGCACGCCGACCACGACCCGGCCGGGCGCCGTGGACGCGCGCAGGCCCATCGCCATGCCGGCGGCGACGAGCGCCATCAGCGCACTCCCGTAGAAGCCCATCGTCCAGCTGCCGGATTGCTCGAAGAGGAGCGCGCCCAGCCAGCCGCCGAGGATCGAGGCCACGCCCTTGGCGGTGTAGAGCACGCCGTAGTTCGAGGTTGCATGCTGACTGCCGAAGTAGTCGCCGCAGGTGGCGGGGAAGAGCGAGTAGATCTGGCCCCACGTGAAGTAGACCAGCACCAGCGTGACGGCGAACCAGCCGCCGGAGCGCGCGCCGAGGGCCACGACGAGGTAGAGGCAGATGGCCTGGAGCAGGAACGTGAAGATCATCGTGTTCTCGCGGCCCAGTCGATCCGAGGCCCACCCCCAGAACACGCGGCTGGCGCCGTTGGCCAGCGGGCTGAGCGTGGTGGCCAGTGTGAGCGCCGCCGCCGTAAACCCCCACGAGCGCGACATCGGGCCGGCGTTGGCAGTCACGAGCAGCCCGCCGGTGGCCATCAGCACGAACATCACGTACATGTAGTAGAACTGCGGCGTTCGCAGCATCTCGAGCGTGGTGAAGTGGCGGCGCCCTACCGCCTGGCCGCTGGTGGCCGCCGGCTGTGCCGGGGCCGGCGCCTTCGGCGGATGCCTGAGGAACTGCGCGACGATGAGGATCACGATGCCCTGAAAGAGGCCGGTCGCGACAAACGCCGTTCGGTACCCGCTCGAGCCGATGATCGACTGGATGACCGGGATGAACAGCGCCGTGCCACCGCCGAACCCGGCGGCCATGATGCCCGAAGCCAGCCCGCGGCGCTCCTTGAACCACTTGAGCGCGGAGCCAATCGATCCGCTGTAGACGAACGCGGCGCCCATGCCGGCCAGGCAGTAGAGCCCGTACAGCATCGGCAAGGACGTGGCGTAACCGATCCCGGCCCAGCCGAGGCCGCAGAGCAGGCCGGCGGCGCTGATGAAGCCGCGCGGGCCCAGCCGATCGATGAGCCAGCCGTCGAGCGGCTGAATCCAGGTCTGGAAGAGGATGAACAACGTGAACGCGAACTGGATGTCCGAGAGCTTCCAGCCGGTGCCGGCTTGCAGCGGCTGGACGAACAGCGTCCACGCGTACTGGAGGTTGGCGATCATGATCATCGCGATCAGGGACGCCAGGAGCTGGAACCACCGGTTGTTGATGTTCACCCTGCCCTCCTTGCAACGGGGACTGGCACCGTTACACCCGAAAACGAAGCAGATTCTGCCACGGAAGCAGAATCTGATGCAGAACGCGATGTCACCGTGCCAGGCCCCGTGACGTCACAGCCAAGAAAATGTGGCGGCTAAGTCTGCCACGAAACCGGGGCCCGGGCCAGCGCCAGGGCATGAACCAATTGACGGCCAGTCCCGTCCAAGGCGATCGTGAATAATGCGGCATTATGTCGAAACCCGCGCTCCCGACCCTGACACATCTGCAGTTCCTCGTCCTGGGCGTGCTCCGTAATGAGGACCATCCGGGGCGGGCGATCCGGCAGGTCCTGGCGCACTACGGGATTCGACGCACCGGACCGGCCTTCTACCAGTTGATGGCGAGGCTGGAGAAAGAGCGGCTCGTCCAGGGCCGCTACGAGCCCGTCACCGTCGGCGACCAGACGGTCACGGAACGCTGGTACACCATCACGGCGGCAGGGGCGCGGCGATCGCAGGCGGCGCAGGCGTTCTACGAGCAGGTGTCGCGCACGGCGGCCCGGCTCCGGTGGTCCGATGCGTGATCGGCGATGGCCCGACGCACTCGGCCGGTATCTGCCTGCCGCCGCGGCGCGCGACATGTATCGGCCGGCCCTCGCCGATCTGCGCCTCGAGTGGCTGCGCCGCGAAGCCTCGCCGGCGAGCCGTCCGATCCGCGCGATCCGAAGCGGCCGCATTGCAGTCACGGTCGCACACCTCTGGTTCGACTGCTTACGCCTGGCGGCGATCGAAAGCGTGGCCCGACGCTTTACCGCGCCGCGGCCGGCACCTCGCTCACGCCTGGGAAAGGACTATCGCGCCATGGTGACGCAGGACCTCCGCCGCGCCGTTCGGCTGTTCCGCCTCGAACCCGCGTTCACGGCAACGGCGGTACTAACCCTGGGCCTCGGCATCGGCGCCAACACCGCCCTCTTCGCGGTCGCCGAGGCGATCCTGCTTCGGCCGCTTCCGGTAACGGATGCCGGGCAGTTGGTGATCCTGAAGCACCGGGATCGCGGGACCGGCATCACCAAGGAGTTCATCGCGCTCGGCGACTACATCGACCTCCAGGCGCGCCAGGAGACGCTGGACCTGGCGGCATACGGAGGGCTTCGCAGCACATTGCTGGGCGATCACGAACCGCTCCGACTCGAGGGCATCCAGGTCGTGCCGGGCTTTCTCGAGGTGATGGCGCTCCGGCCGGCGCTCGGGCGCGCGCTCGGCGCCGCCGACGCGCGGGAAGGCGCGCCGCCGGTGGTGATGATCGGCTACGAGCTGTGGCAGTCGCACTTCGGCGGAGATCCTGGCGTGATTTCCCGGAGCATTCAGATCGGCAACACGCGACGGATGGTCGTCGGCGTGGCGCCGCGCGGCTTCCACTTTCCGCCGAGCTCGCCCACCCAGATCATCACCCCCCTGGTCCTGCCGCCCGCCGCGCCCGCACAGCGGAAGTCGGGCTGGGTGTTCGTGGTCGGACGGCTGCGAGGTGGGCAGAGCGGGCAAACCGCCAGCGCGGAGCTCGACGCGCTCTCGACGCGATTCGAGCGCGAGTATCCCGAGCAGAACCAGGGCTCTCTCTACTATGTGGAATCGCTGCGCGATGCGCTGGTCGGACCGACGAAGCGACCGCTGCTGATGCTGCTCGCGGCCGTCGCCTTCGTCCTGCTGATTGCCTGCGCGAATGTCGGGAACCTGCTGCTGGCCCGTTCGCTGGCGCGGCGGCAGGAGATGGCCGTGCGCGTGGCGCTCGGTGCCGCGCGTGGCCCTCTAGCGGCACAGATGGTCACTGAGGCGCTCGTGCTCGCGCTCGCGGGCGGCGCCCTTGGGGTACTCGTGGCTGGTACGGCCGCGCCGCTGCTGGTGTCGTCCATCCCCGACACCACCCGTGTGCCGGGTCTGGACGCCATCGGGGTCAACGTCGCGGTCCTGGTCTTTTCAGTGGCTGCTTCGCTCGCCTCGGCCCTGCTCTTCGGCGGTGTCTCCTGCCTCAGCCTCTGGACCAACGGCCAGGCCGGTGCCGCGCCGGCACGGCGTGCCACGGCCAGCCTCGCGACACGCCGCACGGCCTCCGCGCTCGTCGTGGCCGAGATCGCGATGGCGGCCGTACTGCTCTTCGCGGCCGGCCTGACGCTCCGGAGCTTTGCCAACCTGCTGTCCGTGGACCCGGGTTTCCGTACATCCCATGTTCTGACGCTGCAGGTGAGCCTGCCCTCGGCGCGTTACGCCACGCCCGCCGCGCTCGCGGACTTCTACGCGCGGGCGTTCGCTGCGCTCGACGCCCTGCCGGAAGTCGAACACCTTGGCGCGGCGGCCGTGACGCCGCTCACGGGGAACAACTGGACAGTGCCCTTCGAGCGCGCGGATCAGCCGGTACCTCGAGGCCAGCGGCCCCCCGACGTGGGCTGGCAGGCGGCATCGGGCGGCTACTTCTCGGCGCTCGGCATCCCGCTTCGTGCCGGACGGCTGTTCGATACGCGCGACGCGGAGCCGGCGCCGCCCCACGTCATCATCAGCGAGTCCCTTGCCCGCCGTTTCTTCCCCACGGGAGCCCGCTCGGCCATCGCGTCCGGCTGAGCAACGGCGACGCCGAGATCGTTGGTGTGGTGGGGGACATCCGGCGCGCCTCGTTGACCGACGAGCCGCGCGCCGACATGTACTTCCCGTTCGAGCACGCGCCGCAGCTATCGACCGGGCTCTTCGTGCACACGGTGACCGACCCGCTGCAGGCGGTGCCGTCCATTCGGCGGACCCTGCGCGGTCTCGAGCCGAACGTGATGCTGGAAGAGGTTCGCTCGATCGACGAGGTTGCCGCCGCGTCGGCGTCGGTCACGCGCCTGGCGATGCGCCTCTTGGGCGGCTTTGCCCTCATGGCGCTGGCCCTGGCCGCGATCGGCATCTACGGGGTGCTGGCCTACAGCGTGCGGAGCCGCACGCGCGAACTGGGCACTCGCGTCGCGCTCGGCGCCAGCCGGCGGGACATCGTCGGGCTCGTGATGCGAGAGGGCGGCGCCATCACCCTCGTTGGCCTGGCGGCGGGCGTCATCGGCGGGGTCCTTTCGGCGCGCTCGCTTTCGGCGGTGTCCTACGGCGTGCCCTCGTTCGACCCGGTGTCGATCGCGGCCGCCACTCTCGTGCTCGGTCTAACGGCGATGGCGGCGTGTTATCTGCCGGCCCGGCGCGCCGCTCGCGTCGATCCGGCGGAAACGCTCGCGTCGGAGTAGGGGACCGAAACGACGGGTCTTCACAGTGAATCTCGTTTGCGATGAATTCAGCGGGAGCCTCGAAGTTTGGGACATCAGTGTGACGGCCCTTTCGTGGCGCAGTAAATACGGTGCGATAGCAGCCGATGCGTCAGGCCGCGGACAGACCTGAGGCACGGTCAGACTCATGCCTCACGCCGCGGCCGACCCCAAATCCTCACCCTCGCATTCACCGCGCCGGTCGGTGGCACTGCCGTTCTCAGCGGGTCGGGCTATTGCAACATGTTGGGATCGACGACCGAGGACCTAGGTACCATCCTCACACCGACGGTCAACGGTGTGCAAGGCGCTCCCGGGCAGGCGTACTTCGCACCGCTGTCGGTCCCCCAGGAAACCGTGGTCCGCTACCATCAGAGAATCTGGGCCACTCAGCGCGAATTCGCCGTCGTCGCGGGGCAGGGCTACACGCTCGCCATCAAAGCTTATCGGTATCAGGGCACGGCCGCGTATACCGACTGCTCTGGCAACCTCGCGGTTCGCATCCATACGGCGACGTTGCCGTAAGGTCGACCGGTTCGAGCAGTGCTGAGGCACAATGATTCACATGCCTCGCGCCGCCGCGGACCCCAACAAGCTCACCGGCCTCGCCAGCCGATTGAGCGCCTTCATCACCGAGCGCCACCCCCTCGCGGTGGCGCTCGTCCTCGACGTCTTCGACGCGGTCGGCGGCGGCAAACTCAAGCCTCGTGACTCCGCTGGTCTCGACGGGCTCCGCACGCCGTTCCGGCGCGAGCTGGCGCGGCGGCTCTACGAGGCGCTCAAGGCGCCCGAGGGCACCGACCACACCACGCCCGGTACCTCCGCCATCAAGCGCATGGAGCAGGCCCGGGCAGAGCTCACCGATGCCTGCGACGGGTTCCTGCGGCGCGAGGCGATTGCGGCCTCGCTGACCAAGGACGAGCGCCTCGAGATCCTCCGCGGCATGGTGCTCACGCGCGCCGTGGACAACCGTCTCAAGCAGTTCTTCATGGGCGGAGAGATCCGGTGGGGCGACAAGGCCTTCCAGGGCAAGGGCTTCCGCTCACTCGGCCAGGAGGCCATCTACGCCGCGGCCATTCGTCTCAAGCGCGGTCCGGCCTATCGTCGCGACGATGGGACGTGGGAGGGCGACGTGGTCGCGCCGGTGATCCGCGACATCGGGGCTGGGCTCGCCATGCGTTCTGACGCCGCGGCGGTGCGGAACGTGATGACGGCGCAGATGGGCAAGGACGGCCCGCCGATGTTCGGCAAGGATTTGCACACCGGCGATCTCGCCTGGGGCGTCCTGCCGGCCACCGCGCCGCTGGCCATCGGCTCGCTCTCGATGGCCGGCATGGCCATGGCGTTCGCGCGCGAAGGCTCCGAGCGCGTGGCCGTGTCGTTCATCGGCGAGGGCGGCTCGTCGCTCGGGGAATGGCACGAGGCCATCAACTTGTGCGCGGCCCGGAAGCTTCCCGCTATTTTCTGCCTCGAGAACAACCAGACTGCGCTGTCGACGCCGGTGGCGGAGAATTCGGCCGTGCGTGTGTTCGCCGACAAGGCGGCCGGCTACGGCATTCCCGGGATCTCGATCGACGGGACGGACCCGGAAGCCGTCGCCGGAGCGTTCACGTGGGCCGCCGAGCGCGCCCGGGCGGGCCACGGCCCGACGTTGATCGAGGCGATCGCGATGCGCATGTGCGGCCACGCGCACCACGACGACATGCTGTATCTCGGCAAGGACCCGCAGCCGTCGTGGGAGTACCCCCCGCTTCACAACGACGGCTACGCGAACCGGGAGCTCTACGACTTCTGGGCCAAGCGCGATCCGCTGCCACGTTACGCTGCGAAGCTCGAGGCCGAGGGCGTGATCAGCCACGCCGAGCTCGACCGCATGAAGAAATGGGCGCACGAGCTGGTGGAGCAGGAGGCGAAAGCCGTCATCGCCATGCCGTGGCCGAAGCCGGAGACCGCCGGTCTCGGCGTCTTCGCGGAGGAAGCGTCGCGCATGCGCATCGAGGTCCTGGAGCCCGAGTGCCGCCTGGCGCAGTCGGTCTCGGCGGAGTTGCCCTCGCTCGATCCGGGGCTGCCATTCGACAAGAAGGGCCACACGTTTCTCGAAGCCGTCATGCTCGGCGTCGGCGACGCGCTGCGGGCCGACCCGCGCGTGTTCGTCTACGGCGAAGACGTCGGCGGGCAGTACGGCAACGCGTTCCTGCTGCTGCGCCCGCTGCTGAAGGAGTTCGGTGACCGCCTGATCAACTCGCCGCTCGCCGAGAGCGCCGTGCTCGGGGTCTGCGTCGGGGCGGCGCTCGCGGGGCAGCGTCCGATCGGCGAGATGCAGTTCAACGACTTCGTCGCGACCGGCTTCAATCAGCTCGTGAACAACGCCGCGAAGATCCGCTATCGCTGGGGTGCGAGCGTTCCAATGGTCGTGCGCATGCCCTGGGGCGGCCTGCGTTACGCCGGACCGTACCACTCGCAGAACACCGAAGCCTGGTTCTATCGCACGCCAGGGCTCAAGATCGTCGTGCCCTCGACGCCTGAAGACGCGCGCGCGCTGATGGCGGCGGCAGTCGCCGATCCGGACCCGGTGCTGTTCTACGAGCACATCGCGCTCTACCGCGACCCGCGGATCAAGCAGACGCTGCCAGCCGAAGCCCCCGCGCCCCTCCCCATCGGCCGGGCCGCGCTGCGACGGGCCGGGTCGCATGTCGCGATGATCTCCTACGGGGCTTACGTGCACGAATGCCTGCGCGCGGCGCACACGTTGGCGGGCGAGGGGATCGAAGCCGCCGTGCTGGATCTGCGCAGCCTGTCTCCCCTGGATCGTGACGCGGTGCTCTCGGTCGCCCGCCACTGCAACCGCGTGTTGATCGTCCACGAGGACTCCCGCACCGGCAGCATCGGCGAGAGCCTGGCCGCCATCATTCAGGAGGAGGCCTTCGAGTCGCTCGACGCGCCCATCCGCATCCTTGGCGCACTCGACACGCCGGTGCCGTACTCGCCTCCGCTCGAGGAGGTGTACCTCGTGAGCGAGCAGGAGATTGTCACCGCCGCGCGCAATCTGATCGGTTTCTAACCCCACAGCTCACTTGAGTGGAGCATCCATCGGTTCCGCTGATCCGTGGGATTGTGGCGCAAGAGACCGGGAGTCTGAGCAGATGGATGACTCAACCCAAGTGAACTGAGGGGTTAGAGTCAGCAGACATCTGCGGATCGCCCTGTTCGCGTCGGCCAGAGAACGTGACAGAATCCGGAAATGGTCCTTCGCCGCCGCCTGCTTCCCTTCATCCTCGTGGCCCTGGCCCTCGCCGGCGCTACCGCGATCGCCGACGCGAAGTTCACGTCCGTCTGGGGCGCGCCGGAAGCGCGCACCGTGAACTTCAAGGGCAAGAAGGTGGCGGCACTTGTCATCAGCGAGGATCTGTCGCTCCGCATGTCGGGTGAGGAGGCGCTGGCGCGCGAGCTGACGGCCCGCGGCATCGAGGGTACAGCTGCCTACCGGCAGATTCCCGCCCCCGAGCTGAAGAACCCCGACGCGGCGAAGCGATGGTTCGATCGCGATGGCGTTGCCGGCGTGGTGGCGCTCAAGCCGGTCAGCCAGGACAAGGTGAAGCGCTATACGCCCGACATGTGGGCCAGCCCCTATTACTCCACGTTCTGGGGCTACTATCCCTACAGCTGGAGCACGGTCTACGTGGTCGGCAGCGAGGCCACCGATACCGTGATCGTCGTGGAGTCGCTCGTTTACGACATCCAGACCGGCAAGCTGATCTGGGCCGGCGTCAGCGAGACCACCAATCCGAAGAGCCTGCAGAAGCTGGTCGCCGACATCGTCAAGGAAGCGGCGAAGAAGATCGAGAAGCAGTTTCGCTGAGTTCAGGGATCAGGGATCAGGGATCAGGGATCAGGGATCAGGGATCAGGGCGCTTCGAGCGTGGCGCGAATGCGCGCGAAGAACTCGTCGGCCATCCGCGCGTAGCCGGCCTCGGTGGGGTGCAGGCCGTCAACGCCAATGTAACGGTTCACATCGGCCGCCAAGGCGGTGTATAGGTCGACGAGCTCCGCGCCTTCTCCCGCAGCAATCACCCGCACCTCGTCGTTCATCTGGCGGATGACGCCATCCGGGATGGACCGCTGGCGGCCTGGAATGGGTGGTGTCAGCTGTGCGAGATACACAGCCAGCCCCCGCGCGCGACCCTCTCGCGCCATGTCGTCGAGGGCCCTGGACACTCGTGGAATGGCGGCAGCCCCCGAGCCCAGCAGATCGTTATAGCCGTGCAGCAGCAGGAGAACCTGATGGTTACCGTTGGCCAGGACCTGGCCGAGGCGTGATAAGCCCGACACCGCCGATTCGGCCGGCCTGCCCTCGTTCACCATCGCAATCTGGCCGGCTTGCGTCGCATAGCGCGCCTGCAGCTGGGGTAGGAGCCGGCTCGGATAGGAGGCGCTCGGCACCACCACGAGCGGGTGGAACATCGGCGGGTCCATGGTGGTGCCGATTGGAACGGTCACTTCGCCCGCGGTGATGCTGTCGCCAAAGGCCAGGAATCGCGTGTCTTCGAGGGTGGGCAGGCGCATGACCGTGACGGCCGTCCGGCAGATGACGGCCTGCGAGCGGGCGTCGGTGGCCTGGCAGGTGACGATGGTGACGCCGACCGGGAAGGGGGATCCCGAGACCGGCATGCAGGCCATGGTGATCGGCGGCTGGCCGCCCGACGCCGTGGGATCGGCGTAGGTCACCCGGGCTTCAGACGTGGTCGTCTGGACGGTGACAGCGGGGGCGCACGTCAGCGTGAAGCCCGAGGACGGCGAGGTGGGATTGTCGTCGCAGGCGATTCCGGTGATGAGCAGAAGCGCCAGCAGTGTGAGCCGGAGCATGATGGGATCCCAGTCCATGCTAGAGACCTAACCTCTGCCATTGGAATTTCTTTGAGAAAATGACCGTCCGCCTCACCAGCGTCCGTGGAGTGCTGGTCGTCGCTGTTTGGCTCGCGCTCGCGGCGACACGGATTGGCGCCCAATCCCCGCCCGCGTCATCACCGACCCCTCCGGACCAGACGTTCGACGTCGCGGACCTGATTCGCAGGCTCCGTCATCTCGACGCACCGCCTCTTCCGGACCCCGCGGCGTCTCCGGGCGTCATGCGCGCCTTCTCGCCCGTCATCGGCGTCAAGCCGTCGGCGGGCGTGATGTTCGGCGCTGCGGGCAACCTCGCGTTCTATCGCGGCGACACCGCGACCACCCGCATCTCCTCTGGGGTGGGGAGCATGACGATCTCCACCAAGAGCCAGGTCAGCCTCACCGCCCGCCTCACCATGTTCGGCCGCGACGATCGGTGGCGCTTCGAATCCGACGATCGCTTTCAGTGGACCTCGCAGGAGACCTTCGGTCTTGGACTCCCCACGCCGGAGGCAGACGGCGAACTGGTGGAGTTCAATTTCTTCCGGGTGCACCAATCGGTGTATCGCCGCCTGCGGCGGTACCTGTTCGCCGGGGCCGGCCTGCACTTCGACCGCCATACCGACGTGTCGGCGGGGAAGGACGGCGAAGCGGCATGGTCGGACTCGCCCTATGTGACCTACAGCGAGGCCAACGGTCTGTCGCTCGACACGCAGACCTCTGCCGGCGCCAGCGCCGAGGTGATCTGGGACAGCCGCGACAACTTCATCAACGCGGAGCGCGGGTGGCTGGCACGCATCAACTACCGATGGCTGGCCGACGGCTTTCTCGGCGGCGATTCACACTGGGAGAAACTGAACCTGGACGGACGGGCCTACCTGCCGCTGTCCCGGCGCGCCCGCCACAGGCTGGCGGCATGGGTCTTCGCGGACCTGGTGACCACCGGCGTCGCCCCGTACTTCGACCTGCCGTCGACGGGGAGCGATACCTACGGCCGCTCGGGCCGCGGATATGCCGAGGGCCACTTTCGCGGCGAGCGGCTCGCGTTCGTGGAACTCGAGTACCGCGGCCCCCTGATGACCAATGGCCTGCTGGGCATGGTGGCATTCGTCAACGCGACGACCGTGGCCGACCCTCAGTCGGGCCAGCAGCTGTTCGACCACTTCGCTCCGGGCGCAGGGGCGGGCCTCCGCCTGCTGATCAACAAGCGATCGCGCACCAACCTCGCGTTCGACATCGGCTTCGGTGAAAAGGGAAACAAAGGCGTGTACCTGTCGGTGCAGGAGGCGTTCTGACCGAGCCCTGGGCCGACGGAGCGACCTCCGCCTTTGGACTTCGACCGCAAGGGGATGCACAATAGGCGGCGCCGTTCTCATGTCGGTGGGCATCCTGACCGGATTTCGAGCCGTGACCTCGTTGATGGCCATCCTGGCCATCGCCGCAGCCATTCCCGCTGCGGCACAAACGCCGCCGGCGCCAGTCGTCACCTCGCCCTCGGCCGGCCTGCTCCTGCCGAACTACAACTCGGTGCCGGTGGGCGAGGCGGCCGCCCTCGAAGGCGGCGCGTTCGTGGCGCGTGCCAACGACACATCGGCCGGGTTCTACAACCCCGCGGGCCTCGCCCTGGCCGAGCAGAGCGCGATTAGCGGCACCGCTGGCGCCTACCAGATCGGCTCGGTGTCTCCCGAAGCGTTGACCAACGTCAAGGGCACGTTCCAGCAGATCCCCGCCATGTTCGGCGTGCTGGTGCACAACTTCCTGGGCCGTCCCTCGTGGGCCGCCGGCTTCACGGTGACCCGCGCCGCAGCCTGGGAACAGGTCCTGGACTCCGAGGGCATCCGGTCCACCGCCAGTGGCGCGATTAACCGCCTGCGCGTCTCGACCAATGCGACCTACGACTCCTGGCTGGGGAGCCTGGGTGTGGGCTACCAGCGCAGCGATCGACTGCGGGTCGGCGCTACCGTGGACGGTCAGTACACCAGCGCGTCGCGCCGCCAGTCGGTCACCTCCCAGCTGATCTCCCCGACCGGGCTTTCGGCGATGTCCGTTGGCACGCTCTCCAACATGGACACGTCGCACCTGCGGGCCACGCTCGGTGTCCAGTTCCGGGTGGCGCCTGAGTTCCACCTCGGGGCGGTCGTGCGTACCCCGGGACTGGGCATCACGGCCAGCGGTGCGTCGTCCCTGGAAGGGCTGGTTCGTGCCGGTGCCGCAGGTGCGGTGTCCGAGTTTTTCGAGCCCAACGCCTCGGTGGAGTACCGGCTCCCCTTCCAGTTCAACACCGGAGCGGCCTGGGTTGGCACGCGCGCCCAGGTGGAGGCCGACGTATTCATCTACTCCGGTACCGGGCAATACACCGCGGTCGAGAGCGGAGAGCCGGTGACCGTCGCCGTGGATCCCGGATCAGGGGGAGCCGTGACGATGAGTCAGAGCCCTTACGTCGGGGCGCGAGTCGACTTGCGCACCGTGGCGAACCTCGCGGTCGGCGGGCGCTATCAGCTGATGCGCGATCGGACCTGGGCGCTGCACGGCGGCTACGCCACGGACCGCTCTCCAGTGGGGGAGACGGACACGGCGTTCACCAAGGTGAACCTGCAGCACGTGACCGTGGGCATGAGTGGGCGGGCCGGCGTGTTCCTCGGTTCGGTTGGCTTCCGGTACAGCAGCGGTCGAACGGATTCCCTCGCGCTCGGCCCGATGGCCGACGGGAGCGTCTTCGACACGACGTTCAAGGTCTCCAGCTACGGTTTGGTGTACTCGCTGGCGCTGCTTTTCTGAGTCGGAGCCGGCGGCTCATCTATCGCCGCGAGGCGCCTCAGCTCCGGCTTCGCCACCCGCGCGTACAATGCCCGCTGACAACATGGCAACCGGGCCGGAAGACGACTTCACGCGTATCGGCGATCCCGGTGCGGACCTCACCCGTGCCGGAGAAACGACTGCTTCGCCGTTCGAGGCCGCTGACGTGTCGAGGCCGGTCTCCCGCGGGCGATACCGTCTCGGGGCCAGGCTCGGCGAGGGTGGCATGGCGGTCGTCGTCGAGGCCGAGGACGTCAACTTGAAGCGGCCGGTCGCAATCAAACAGCTCAAGGACGGGCTGCGCGGGGATGCCGCGTCGCGTCACCGGTTCTTCGCGGAGGCCGAGATCCTGGCCGGGCTCGACCACGCGGGCGTCGTGCCGGTCCACGAGGCGGGGGTGCTCGAGGACGGCGGCCCGTTCTACGCGATGGCCAAGGTGAAGGGCCCGACGCTCGCCGACCTGCTCCAGTCCGATCACGGCGCGGGCTTTCGCGTATCGATGCGCCACGTCGAGGTCGTGCAGCGCGCAGCCGAGACCATGGGGCACGCCCACGCGCGCGGCCTGATTCACCTCGACCTCAAGCCGCACAACCTGATGGTGGACGAGGATGGCGCCGTGTACGTGATGGACTGGGGCATTGCCAGGCGGATGGGAGCGGCCGCGGCCTCGGAGCGCGGCGTGCTGCGTGGCACACCCGCGTACATGTCCCCGGAGGTGGCCTCGGGCCGGGCCGATCTCGCCGACGCGCGCAGCGACGTGTTCGCCCTCGGCGTGATCCTGTACGAGGTGCTGACCGGTCGCCGTCCGTTCGAGGGCGAGCCCGCTCAGGTACTGAAGGCGATTGCCGCGGAACCGCCGTCCGAGCCGCGTCGTCTCGCACGCCACGTACCGCGCGAGCTCTCGGCCATCTGCATGAAGGCTGTGGCGAGGGACCCGGCTGCGCGGTATGCCACCGCGCGCGAGCTGGCCAGCGACATTCGGAACTATCGGAATTTCCTGCCAATCACCGCCCTACGGCCGACGCTCCGCGACCGCGTGGTGAAATGGATGCGACGCCACCCGAGGGCGACGACGGCCATGGTCACCACGGCCGTGGCGCTGGTCGTGTTCGGCGGCATCCGCGCCTACCGCGTGGCCGCCGAGCGCGCGCTACTGGACTCGTTGTGGGCCGAGTACGTGGCGATCTCGTCGGATGTCGATCGTCTCGAGGCCGAGCTGGCCACGATGGAGCAGACCGCGTCGCTATCCGCCGCGCCGGGGACCACCGCGGCTCGACGCGACCTCGCCCGCGCCGAACTGCAGGAGCGCATCGAGCTGCGGACGAACGACGCGCGAACGATTGCCGCCGCGACGCTCGGCCTCACGCGCGGCCAACCCGCCCCGCGGGTCGTCCAGGCGCTATCCACGCGCCTGCGCCGCGACATCGAGCGGGCGCGCGCCTCCGGCGACCTCGTTCGCGTGAAGGTGCTGGCCGAGACGCGCCTGGCGCTGTTCGACGGCCTCCAGGGCCGCGTCAGCTGGCCGGAGGAAGACCTGGCCTTCCTGCGCTCGACCCTCGCGGAGTCGAGCGCGGCGATCGAGCGGCAGCTGGCCGAGCAGGAACGTCAGAAGTAGAAGCCGATGCCGGCCAGAGGCCCGTGCATCGTCTGCTCGACGCGGAACGTCCGGTTCCGGACCGTGTCCTCTATCTTGAAGTAGAGCACTTCGTAGCCCGCGGAGATGCCGAAATGCCTCACGGGCTTGAAGTCCACGCGGAACATGGCGGAGAGCTCTGATTCAGCGCCCACGCCAAAGCCACCGGTTTCGAATGCGGCGTGTACTTCGAGCCACCGGTCGCCCTCGGTGTGCCAGGCGACTCCGACCACCGGATCCCAGATGCCCGGCTTCCGCTCGAACTCTCCGAAGTCCGAGACTTGGATGTTGTACTTGAGCGCGAATCGCCTTACGCCGGCGACCGCGTAGAGGTCCTTGACGAGCTTCACGCCACCGGTCGCGTGGTAGTAGATGACGTCCGCGTCCACGGTCAGCTCCGGCCGCTCGGGCCGGTCGCCTCCGACGGCGGCCCACAAGCCGTTGGCATCCACGCGGAACCAGCCCTTCGAGGCGTAGAACCCGCCGAGAAACGCGCCGTCGAACCGGCTGTCGATGATCTCGCCGGCGCCGCCGCCGTCTCCGTTGTCGAAGGGCGGCACGTCCACCTTGATGTCGATGTCGAGCGGCACCCAGCCGAACACGGGATAGATAGCCACGTTCCAGCCGTCGCTGGCGCTGCCTTGGGAGGATTGTGCCTGGGCGGCCGCGGCCGCCGAGAGAACGAGCGCGATCGACGCGAAGAGGGTTCGCGCCGAAGCGCGCCGTTGACAAATCATAATTGTTGTTATTTCTTCTTGCCCGTGAAATCGGCCGTACCCACGCTGAAGTCCACTACGCCCTTCATCTCGCCGCCGGTGACCTCGGCGGTCATCTTCACGTCGATCGGGCCGTTCGGCGTGACCACGTTGAAGGCGAGCGCCAGCGTGGAACCGGTCAGGGTGCCGGCCACGTCGGTCTCACCGGCCATGCTGCTCATCGTGCCGGTCACCTTGTCTCCGTCCTGCTTGAAGGTCGCTTCCGCATCGACGGCGCCTTGAGGACCGTTGATCATCAGGGTCCAGCTGCCCGATATGTCGTTCTGCGCGAGAGGCGTGCCGACGCCCGCGGCCACCATCAACACGCACACGCCGGCCAGGATTCGTCCGATCATCGCAGTTGCCTCCAAACAAGCGAGGATAACATACGGTCGAGATCCGATGTCGGACACGACCGTCTGGTCGTCACTGCAGCAGGCCCGCTTTCTTCATCTCGCGGCGTGCCGCGGTGGCGAGCTCGCGCACGAACGCATCCACCTTCGACGGGTTCGTCGTGTTGCTCTGCCCGGCCCAGATCAGCTTGTTCTGCGGGATGGAGTACACCAGCGTCTCGACGGTCACGATGGTGTTGGTACGGACGTCGACCCCTCCGCCCCAGGCGCCGCCCCACCCATAGCCATAATAGCCACCCCAGTACGGACCGTAGGACGGTCCCATGTAGGTGGAGGTGGCCACGACCTCCTTCGAGCTGTCGATCGGCCGCATGACCACGACACCCGTGGCGCCTGCGCCCTCGATCTGGGCCTTGGCCTTGGCCTCGTCTGGTGCGGCGGCGTCGGCAATGAGGGTGTAGCTCGGAACCCCTTGCGCGCCGCCCGCCGTGATCTCCCGGGCCAGCGCGTCTTCGGCCGCGCGCCGCGAGGCTTCGTTCTTGGTCAGCACGAACGCCACGACCTTCTGGCCGGAGAGCACCACCGGTTTCGCATCGGGCGCCTTCCACGTGGAGTTGAACGAGGTGGTCGCACAAGCCGTGGTCGCGGAAAGCGCCCAGAGGACGAGCAGTGCACGGGTAAGCGTGTTCATGATTGGTCTACCTCACTGACATGATGATTCCGCAAGGACCCGATGCGACGCCGGCTGCGTCGCTCGCGGCCCGCAGATCGGACCGTTACTTCCGCGCGGCGGGCGTCAGCGTCGCCTCGCGGCGCTCGCCGTTGCGCAGGTAGATGACCTTGGCGGGCTGGCCGATCTTCAGCAGCTCCAGCGCGTAGGTGTAGTCGTAGATGTTGGCGATCGACTGGCCGGCAATCTCCACGATCACGTCGCCCTTCTGCAGCCCCGCCTGCTCGGCCGGCCCTCCGCCGATCACGCCGCCGAGCAGCAGCCCCTTCACCTCGGTCGCGTAGTCGGGGATGGTTCCGGTGAAGATGCGCATGCCGGCCCGGCCGCCGCCGGAGTCGGTCTTCTGCTCCACCTTGGTGAACTGCGGCGCGTCGTCGAGATCCAGCAGCCGTCTCGTGATCCCGCTCGCGAACGAGACGATGCGGTCGAGGTCCTCGTAGTTGATCTTGTCGGACGTGTCCGAGGGCTTGTGGTAATCGACGTGCGCGCCGGTGAAGAACGCGAGGCTGGCAACGCTCGCCTGATTGAAGCTCCCCACGTCGGTCGGCTGATACGGGTCTTCCTGGAGAATCAGGTCGAACCCGGCCGCGACGTTCGCCTGCTCCAGCATCCTCGGCCACATCGCGCTCGTGCCCGTGGCCTGCACCATCAGCTTGTTGTCGGTGGAGCGGCCCACCATGTCGAAGTTGAGATACGCCGACATGTCGTCGATGGGAACCGGCGGCGTCGTGACGAACGCGTTGGAGCCGATCAGGCCCAATTCCTCAGCAGACCAGAATGCCACGATCAGGTGACGCTTGCGCGGCAGCTTCGAGAGCGACTCGGCGATGGCGAGCACCGCCGCGGCGCCGGACGCGTTGTCGTCCGCGCCGTGATGCACCTGGCCGGCCTGATCCTTGGCCGCGAGCGAGCCGCCGGTGGTGCCGCGACCCAGATGATCGTAATGAGCGCCGATCACCACCCATGGCTTCTTGACCCCATCGACCGGCGCCGTCGCCGGCAGGTAAGCGACGACGTTGTGACCGGTCTGGCGCTGGCGCTCGACGGCCGCCTTCACGGTCAGGGACACGTTCGGCACCGCGAAGCCGGCCACGTGTGGATTGCCGCCGTCCAGTTCCTTCTGCACGCCTTCGACCGTCTTGTCGGGCATCGCCGCGAAGATGGCGTTGGCCACGGCGGCGCTGGCGCTGGCCGCCACCAGCCCCGACCCGGCAAGGGCCGTGTCGAAGCTCATCGGGACCACTTCGCCGCCGTTCGGCGAACGCGGGCCCGTGATCACCAGCAACGCCTTCGCGCCGCGCTGCCGCGCCGCCTGTGCCTTGTAGCGCAGGTCCGAGTAGCGCGCGAGCGCCGCCCGCGTCTGCTGATCGGCGTCCTCGGGGAAGTAGCGGAAGACGAGGACGATCCTGTCCTTGACGTCGAGGCCCTGGTAGCTGTCGTAGCCGAAGTTCTGCGACTGCGGCACGACGAGGCCGTAGCCGGCGAAGACCACCGGACCGCTGATCTCGCCGTTGTCCGAGAACGACAGTGCCTGGACATCGGTTCGGGCGCTGAAGGCTTGCGAGGCCGCACCGTCACGCGCGACCGTGACGGTGGAGCCGCCGTCTTTCGAACCCGCGGTGAAATTGAAGGCGAGGCGGTAGTCCTGCTGGCCCGGCAGGGGCGTCGCGCCGAGGCGCTGCAGCTCCTGCACCAGGTAGTCGGCTGCCTGTGCCTCGCCCGGCGTGCCCGCCATCCGCCCCTCGAGCCCGGGCGCCGCGAGGGTCTCGACGTGCCGCCGCGTCGGCGACTGCACGGCCGTGGCCGTCTGCGCCGACGCCGTGCCCAGGCAGACGAAGGTGATGAGAGCCGCGAAGCGAAGCGTGGTGCTCATAGCTGGCTTTGCACGTGAACGTGAAACGTTGAACCTACTTCCGGGGTGGTGCCGCCGCCAGCGCCTTCATCGCGGCTTCGTGGTTCCACTGCGCCAGGAAGATCTGCCCCGCGCCGCCCCCGGATCGCGAGGACGTGAAGGCGAGCTGCTTGCCATCGGGCGAGGGCACCGGCAGCCCGTCGAACCCATCCGAGTAGGTGACGCGCACCGGTTCCTTGGCGCCGGCCTTGTCAACCATGAAGATCTCGAAGTTCTCGAACCCCAACTTGTTCGAGGCGAACAAGAAGTACTCGCCCGAGGAGTGCTCGTAGGGCGCCCAGCTCATCGACTTGAAGAAGGTGACCTGCCTGGCGTCGGTCCCATCGAGCTTCATCGTCCAGACATCGGCGATGAGGCCCTGCTCGTCGAAGCGGCGCCAGACGATCCGCTGGCCGTCGGTGGTGAAGAAGGGGCCGCCATCGTAGCCTGGAGTATTGGTGAGCCGCGTCTGCCCCGAGCCGTCGGCCTTCATGATGTAGATCTCGCCGAAGTAGCTCGGGTCGGTGGCGAGCTGCTTCTGCTCCTGGGCCGACAGGGTGCGGTCGTAGGCGTTGCGCATCGACGAGAAGACGATCCACTGGCCATCGGGCGAGTAGGAGGCCTCGGCGTCGTAGCCGCGCGCGTTTGTGAGGCGGGTCAGCGCGCCGGTCTTCTCGGCGAACGTGTAGATCTCCATTTCCGGGTCGTAGTCCCACGCGTAGCGCCGCTCCTTGCCCGAGGCGCGGAACGCGAGTTCGTCGTCCTGATACTGCTTCGATTTCGGATCGTGGTGGGTCGAGGCGAACAGGATCTGGTCGGTGCCGGGCCGGAAGAACGCGCAGGTGGTCTTGCCCATGCCCGGCGAGATGCGCTTGGTCTCGCCGGTGGCGAAGTCGAGCACGTAAATCTGGTAGAACGGATTGGCCGGGTCGCGCTCGCTCTGAAACACCAGCCGGGTGCCGTCCGGCGACCAGTAGCCCTCGCCGGCGCGCTTGCCTTCGACGGTCAACCGTCGGACGCGGCTCAGGAACTCGCGCTCCTGGTTGGCGGCCGCGCCCGCGGGCCCTTGTGCCGCAAGCGTGGTCGCGGCCAGTCCGGCCGCCAGCATCATCGTCCCAAGTCGCTTTAGCATCTCTGGGTACCTTACATCAGGGACTGAGTGCCGGTCCGGAAGCGCATCACGGCGGCCATCATGCGCTGCTGGCCGCCAGTGAGGATGGGGAAAACCGCCACGACGCGCCCGCCATTCGCGTCCAGGCCGTTGTAATCGCCAACGAACGAAGATGCCGCGCAACAGTCGAACGGTTCGACCGGCACCGCGTGGTTGACGAAGGTCTTGCCGCCATCGACGCTCCGCGCGAGGGTCAGGCCGGTGATGGTGCCCGGCTGACCGCGCCGATCGTGGAAGACCATGTTGATGGCGCCATCGGCCGGGTCCACGGCCATCCAGCTGAACATCTGTGCGGCGCCCTTCGGATCGTCGTTGACCCGCACCCGCTCGGCCCATGTCCTGCCGCCGTCACGCGAGGCGAGGAGAAAGACGTCCGTGTCGCCATTACGCTCGTCGATGAAGTTGACGTACAGCGTGCCGCGATTCGGTCCCGTGCTGACGTCCACTGCCGTCGCCGGCATGCCGTTGTGACGCTCGATACCCGGGACCGGGATATCCCATCCTCCCGCCAGCGCACCAATCAGTAGATCCTTCCCGAAGGTCCACCCGCCATCGTCGGATCGATCGAACGACAGACCTTTCGGCCCGGCCCACACGACGTACACCTCGCCGTTCGGGCCTACGGCGGGCACGGCGCCCTCGAGCGTGCCGTCCCCGTCCTTCGCGTCTCCGGTGTCATCTGAAATCCGGAACGGCGGCTGAAAGCTCCGTCCACCATCGCGCGAGCGGGCGAACCAGATCGTGCTCCGGTGCGAGGGATCGGCGCTGCCATACACGTCGAAGCGCGTCCAGGCGACATAGACGTTGCCGCGGTGCGGTGAGCCAGCGCCGCGATCAACGGCCGTCCACGGCTTGTCCTCGAACGGCATCACCGTGTTCACGTGGTCGACGATGCGCACGGGCGGATCCCAGGTGAGGCCGTCCTTGGTGCGCCGAATCCAGACGCCCGTCGCCGCCACCTCAGGCCGGTCCACGCGGATGCCATCGAATGCGATGTAGGTGTGAAACGCCGTCCCATCACGGCCGAACACGATCACGTCGTCGCCCTGGACGCGCCGCTCGGGGTTTTCGGCCGGAGAGCCGGCCCAGGTGAGCCCGCCATCTGTGGACACGTATTGCCAGCTGGACGAGCGCGGCTGCTGGCCGGGCGGGGAGCTCTGGATGAACGTCGCGATGACGTGATCCGGATTCGTCGGGTTGATGGCCACCGAGGCTTCCGCGGGCCGTCGCGCATCGGCGGCACTGACGGGGACCACGCGGATGAGTGGCGGGTGCTGAGCTGGGACGAGCGCCGTCATGGTGAGGACGAACATGGCGAGGGACGGCAACGCTCGCGGCATCAACCGGAATTCTATAGGGTTTGCTTCTAGTGGCCCGAAACCGCTGAATCGGTCGCAGATTTCGGCGCGCGGCGCCCGGCTGGCCAGGCGCGACGACTGAGCATGTTGAGCACATGTGAGGGAGGAGCAACGCCGCCAGCCGGGATGCCCCGCCCGAAAGATGCGACCGATCCAGCGGTTACGGGCCACTAGAATCAGCCTATGCGCAACCACGCGCTTCGCGCGCTCGTCGTAGCAGCCGGGCTGGGCGTCGGGCTGGCCTCCGCACCGGAGGACGTCCGGATCGTGGCGGTGGAAGGGGAGGGTGCGAAATACTGGCCGCAGTGGCGGGGCCCCTCGGCACAAGGGCACGTCGCCGAAGCGAAGTACACCGATACCTGGTCGCCGACGAGCGCCACGCTGTGGAAGGTGACGGTGCCGGGCCGCGGCAACTCGTCGCCGGTCGTCTGGGGTGATCGTGTGTTCCTCACGACGGCGCGCGACAACGGGCGCCGCGTGTCGATGCTCGCGTTCAGCCGCACTGACGGACGGGTGTTGTGGGAGACGTTCGTTCCTCAGGATGGCGTCGAGAACGTCCACGACAAGAACGGCTACGCGTCAGCGACGCCCGCGACCGACGGCCAGCGCGTCTATGCATCGTTCGGGCGGCACGGGCTGGTCGCCGTCGACATGAGCGGGAAGATCGTGTGGCACCGCAAGTTCGGCGTGATCGACAACTATCACGGCCCGGCCGGGTCTCCGGTGCTCTACAAGGATCGGATCTTCCTGTATCAGGATCAGACGCCGCGAGCCTCGCAGACGGCATTCGTCGCTGCCTTCGACAAGGCGACGGGCCGCACGCTCTGGCAGACGCCGCGTACGCAAACGGTGGGCTGGGGCACGCCGGTGGTCGTCGATATCGGCGACCGCGACGAGCTGGTGGTATCGGGGCAGAGCCGCGTGGCCGCCTACGATCCGGACAGCGGACGCGAGCTGTGGACCGTGCGCGGCATGACCTTCGAGGTGATCCCGACACCGGTGGTCGGCCACGGCCTCGTGTTCGCCTCGTCGGGGCGGGCCGGCCCGACGTTGGCGATCCGACCTGGCGGCTCGGGCGATGTCACGCAGACACACGTCGCGTGGAGTACGCCGAGGGGCTCCCCGTTCGTGCCCTCCGGCATCGTTGTCGGCGATCTGCTCTATCTCGTGAACGACATGCAGAGCATCCTCACGGTGTACGAGGCGAAGAGCGGCACGCTCGTCTACCAGGGCCGGATGGGGATCGCACAACGCGAGGGCTTTTCGGCCTCGCCCGTCGCGGTGAACGGCAAGGTGTTCTTCACCAACGATGAGGGGCAAACCTTCGTGGTGCAGGCCGGCCGCGAGTTCAAGCTCCTGCACGTCAACGAGCTCGGTGCGCGGACGCTGGCGTCGCCCGCGCTCGTCGACGGCACCTGGTACTGGCGGAGCGACGGCCAGCTGGTCGCCATCCGCTAGATCCCCCGGCCAGTATAATGAGCGCCTCCGGCTCTTCCGGAGCTCCATGCCCCTTGCCGTCGGCGCGCGCCTCGGCCCCTACGAAGTTGTCTCCGCCCTTGGGGCCGGTGGCATGGGGGAAGTCTACAAAGCGCGCGACACGCGTCTCGACCGGACGGTTGCCGTCAAGGTCCTCCCCGAGCACGTCGCCACTGACCCCGAGCTGCGCCAACGGTTCGAGCGCGAGGCAAAGACGCTCGCTGCCCTGAGTGACCCACGTATCTGTCCCATCCACGACGTCGGCCAGCAGGACGGGATCGACTTCCTGGTGATGGAGTATCTGGAGGGCGATACGCTGGCACAGCGCCTGAGCAAGGGCGCGCTGCCGCTCGATCACGCCCTTCGCATCGGCATCGAGATCGCGGATGCGCTCAACAAGGCCCACCGCAAAGGGATTGTCCATCGCGACCTGAAGCCTGGCAACGTCATGTTGACGAAGAGGGGGGCAACATTACTCGACTTCGGACTGGCCAAGCTGCACCCGGTCGGCGCGCCTGCTGCGATGGCGCTCAGCGCGGCCCTCACGGCCAACTCGCCGCTCACCGGTGCGGGCAACCTTCTGGGCACATTTCAGTACATGGCGCCGGAGCAGCTCGAAGGCCAGGAAGCCGACGCGCGGACGGACATCTTCGCGTTCGGGGCGATGGTCTACGAGATGGTCGCGGGGAAGAAAGCGTTCGAGGGAAATACTCAGGCGAGCTTGATAGGAGCGATCCTCAAGGATACCCCCCCTCCATTGTCTTCGCGGCAGCCGCTGGCGCCGGCGGCGCTGGATTATCTCGTGACACGGTGCCTGGCCAAGGATCCCGACGGTCGTTGGCAGAGTGCGGCCGATGTCGGCATCCAGCTCGAATGGATCAAGAACACCCCAGCCGCCTCCGCCCGCGAAGGGCCCGCCGGTGACCATCGCAGCAGGCTCCTCTGGAGCGCAGCGATCGGAATGGCGGCTCTCCTGGTGATGGAGTATCTGGAGGGCGATACGCTGGCACAGCGCCTGAGCAAGGGCGCGCTGCCGCTCGATCACGCCCTTCGCATCGGCATCGAGATCGCGGATGCG
>DATLLC010000011.1:0-12763 GCA_035538015.1 Vicinamibacterales bacterium | reverse complement strand
CATCCAGTAGCTGAAGCCCATGAAGCTGAGGGCGACGGCGGTACCCACGGTGAGATGGAAATGCCCCTGGATCCAGGCAGTGTTGTGGATCATCGCGTTCATCGCGTACGCGGCGTTGATGGCGCCGCCGAAGCCGCCGAGGGCGAAGGTGATCATCGACAGCGCCACGCTGGCGAAGAACGGATCCCGCCAGGGCAGCCGAGCGATCCACCCGAACCGGCCGGTACCGCCGCGCGCCCGTCCCGCCAGCTCCAGCGACGCGATCACCGTGAAAGCTGTGACCAGGCTCGGGAACATGATCGCGTAGGTCGTAAAGGTGTGAACCAGCTTCCACCCGCCCGAGATGCCCGGGTCGGTGAACTGGTGATGAAATCCCACCGGCGTGGAGAACAGGATGAACTGGACGAAGACCACGCGCGTGAGCGCGTCGCTGAACAGCTTGCCGCCCGCGACGCTGGGGATGATCGTGTACCAGAGCACGTAGGCCGGCACGAGCCAGAAGTACGTGAGGGGGTGGCCGAACCACCAGAAGTAGGTGCGGGCCACAATCGGATCGATGCGATCCACGAGACCCAGCGACCACGGCAGGATCAGGATGACGACCTCTACCGCCAGCCCGAACGTCGCGAGAATCCAGATGATGACGGCCGCCATCATCCCGTGTGCCGGCAGAGGGACGCGCGCCGCGCGATCGCGGCGTCGCCAGCCCACGAAACTCCCGATCATCACACCACACCAGATCCACGAGCCGACCACGAGCAACGTGGCACCGATGTAGAAAGCGGGATGCGCCAGCAGTGGCGGATAGAACGTGTAGAGCACCGTGCTCGTGCCAGTCAGGATCGCCACCGTCGTGATCACGGTACCGACGACCGCCACCCAGAACCCGCCCCACGCCCAACCAGGTCCGGCAATGCGGCCCAGCGTGGTGTCGAGCACCAGGTACCCGAGGGCCATGATGAAGAACGTGGTGAAGACCAGCGCCAGCAGCACGCCGTGCGCCGTCACCGACAGGTAGTACATGCTCGCGGTTCCGAACGGCAGGTCGACGCCCGCACGCGCAAGGGCCTGCATCACCGCCATCAGCGAGCCGATGGCGAACGCGGCGACGGCCACCCAGAAGTGCGACAGTACCAGCCGGACTGCGGGCGTCATCTCGCCGCCTCCACGACGATGGCGCCCTGCATGTTGTGGTGCCCGAGCCCGCAGTACTCGTTGCAGACCACGAGATACTCACCCGGCTCTCGGAACGTGTGGGTGGCCTCGCTGACATAGCCGGGGGCGACCGTGAGATTCACATTGGTTCCGACGATCTGGAAGCCGTGCAGGACATCGGGGCTGGTGATACGGAATCGCACCGGACGGCCGGCGGGCACGCGGACGATCTCCGGCCGGAACACGTAGAACTCCGCTCTCAGGTGCACTGTCAGGCTGCCGTCGGCCTCCTCGGTCAGGCCTGGCGAGGCGAACTCGCCGGCCACGGAGAGCGTCTCGGGATCCAGGGTCTCCACATGACTGGGCGGATGCGCGGACCCAGCCACCGCGGTCAGCACGATGGCACCGAGAAAAAGGGCCAGCATGCCGGTGGCGGCCCACATCCAGTAACGCTCAAAACGATCGACGTGCATGTCCGAGTCCTGGGTCTGGATCGTGGGTCCTGAGGGCTGAGTGTAGGGCGGAGTCGAGGGCCGCGCCCCCGGGGTCAATGAGTCCCGCGAGGCACGAAGACCCCGAAAAACAGCAGCAACCAACCGACGACCACCAGCGCGCCGAACACGGCGACGATGCTCAGGGTGCCCTTGGGTGTCTCGTCGGCTGACGAGGGGACGTCGTCGGGTTCTGGAATCGTCAAACGCGCACACCTCCGCCTGGCGCGCATTACCGGTAACCCGGCAGCCGACGCCCTGTCGAACTGAGCTTCGCACGAACGTCTCCACCCTGACAACGTGGGTAATCAGCGGGAAACGCCCTGGGGCCGACAGCACGCCCGTGGGCCGCCGTCGGAACCCCAGCGGCGGGCAGATGCGCGATCAGGCGTAGCGCATCATCGCCATGAAGCCCATGTCCATGTGAAACTGCTGATGGCAGTGGAACAGCGTCGGCCCGGGCGGCGAGCTCGCCAGGACGTCAATCTCCACCTGCTTCCAGGGCGGCACGACGACGACATCCTTTTGCACGCCTGACGTCGGCCTGTCCGCCACCCGCACCAGCTCGAACGTGTGGCGGTGCAGGTGCAGGGGGTGGGGATCGGCGCTCTGGTTGTCCAGCACCCAGCGGTATCGCTTGCCGGCTTCCACGACGATCGGATCGGTGTCGGGCCACGACTTGCCGTTGATCGTCCAGTGGTGGCCGTCCTCGCGGGCGCGGAACGCGAGCGTCAGGCGCCCATCGGGGTCTGTCCGTGCCTCCGACGTGCCAAACACCGTGTAGTCCCAGTTGAAGGGCGGCGGCGGCAGCCATCGCGGTGGGCCCGTTTGGCCGGCGTACTCGACCACGATGCCCAGTCCCGCCTCGCGCTGCGCGTTGCTCACCGCGCCGAGGACCCAGATCCCGGGGTTGGTCATCGTGACCAGCGCGTCCACGCGTTCGCCCGGCGCGAGGGCCACGACCGGGACGAGCGCCGGCGCCGGCACTGGGTTACCGTCGAGCGCTACCACCTGGAACCTGTGACCGGCCAGGAACAGCTGGTGCTCCAGAGTCGCACTGGCATTGACGATGCGGAAGAGCACGCGCTGTCCGGCGCGGACGCGCACGGGCTCTCCGGCGCCGAGCATCTTCCCGTTGATCGAGCCGTAGCGGAACTCGACGTCGCGGGGCCCGCGGGACCGGAACCGCGGCTCCCACTCGTGAAGCATGAGCGGGACCTCGACATCGTACGCGCCGGCGTCGTCGCCCTCGACGATCAGCATGCCGAACTGGCCGGTGTATGTGCTGCGCCGCAGGTCCGTGCCCGCGTGATTGTGGCTGTGGTACCAGCGCGTGCCCGCGGGGTCCGGCGTGAACGCATAGCGGCGGCGACCGCCTCGGGGCGGCACGCCCGGCGTGCCCTCCTCGAACGCGCCGTCCACCTCAGATGGAATATGGAGCCCGTGCCAGTGGACGATGTCCTCATCTGGCGAGTCGTTCCACACCTCGACCGTGAATGCGCGGCCCTTGCGAGCGCGGAGGAGCGGGCCGGGCACCTGACCGTTGTAAGCGATGGTCTTGACCGTGCGCCCCGGCGCGATCTCGAAGTTGAGGGGCGCGATGCGCAGCGTGGCATCAGATCGTCCCTCGATCGCGTCGGGACGCACGGCGGGGCTGGCATGGGGCGCCGCCGTGTGCTGGCCCCGAAGCAGCGCCCCCGATGCAGCCCAGACGCCGGCATGCGCCAACCACTGACGTCGGGTCATGAATCGGCGCCCGATTCTACTACTGGGCCTGCATGCCCTTGATGTAGTCGGCGAGCGCCTTGACGCGGATTTGCGCCGTGTCCCTGTTGAGCGACCGGAACAGTTCGCCCCACATCGGCATGTCCCGCGAGCCGTGGGCGGCCACTTCGTCGAGCCCCTCGATGTAGCGCCTGACCTTCACTTCCGGGTAGGTACCGCCATTGCGGGCGCTAATCTTCGTGAGGTCGGCTGGCGCCTTCGTCAGCGCCTTGGCGGCTGGACCGTCACCCACTCCGGTCTTGCCATGGCACACCGCGCAGTAGCTGTCGAACATGGCCCGCGCGTCCGAAGCGGACACCGGCTTGATGGATTGCTGCTCCAGCTTGGGCTGCGCGGCGGCCGTGCCGACGGACAGCGCGATCACGGCCAGTGCGACGAGAATGAGTCGGACCATGGAGCCTCCTCCAGCGAGCACCGCTGACGCGCGGGCGCAACTTGCGCCAAGCGCGCCTGCGCTCGCGTGATGGAGCTGAGCAAGAGGTGTTCCACTGGCAAGGCCCGCAGACTGGCCGCGAGTAGCACGGACAAGTCCGGGGCGCGGCGATCACTGCCGGAAATCCGCCAACGCCGCCTCGAGCCAGCGCCGCATCTCGTCGCGCCCGACGACGCCAGCCTGCTGGCGGACGACCTTGCCATTGCGCAGCACGAGGAAGTTCGGGATGCCCTGGACGCCGAAGCGTTGCGCGAGGTCGGGATGCTTGTCGGTGTCGACCTTGAGCACCAGCGCCTTGCCCGCGAGGTCACGAGCCACGGCAGCGACCTCGGGCGCCGCCATGCGGCACGGTCCGCACCAGGCCGCCCAGAAGTCGACCAGGACCGGAACGTGCGACTGTCGGGTGGCGGCCGCGAACAGCGCGGGGTCGGCGTCAATCGGCTCGGCCGGCGGCGGCAAAGCGGTCTTGCACGCGCCGCAGCGAGCCTCGGCGGTCAAACGATCGTCGGGAATCCGGTTCTTCCTTCCGCAGGACGGGCACACGCACAGCATGGCGACAGGCTCCTGATCCTAGGATGCCCGTGGAGGACGGGAGGTCACGGTCTCAATCGAGCGGACGTCCCCCGCCCGGGGCGGGAATCTCGAAGACGTTCAGCGTGAAGGCGACCATCGTGTAATAGCCGAGAAGGGCGACCAGCTCGACGACCGCCCGCTCGCCAAGGTCGAGGATCGCGGAACGATACTGCTCGTCGGTAACGCGCCCGTCGGTCGCCACCGCCGAGGCGAACTCGTAGACCACCCGATCCGCGGGCTCGGCGAACACCGGCGCGGCGCCGGTCCGGATCGCCTCGACCAGCGCATCGGGCAGGCCCGCCTTCAGCGCCTCGCTGGCGTGGACGGCCCACTCGTACTGCGCGTGCCACCGCTTGGCTGTGACGAGGATTGCCAGTTCGGAGTGGCGGGGCTTGAGGGAGGTGTCGTAGCGTACCAGCTCACCGAGCTTCTGCGCGCGCGCGGCCAGGTCAGGACTGCGCAGCCACACCAGGACGTTGGCTGGTACGGATCCGCGGCGGCCGGCGACCGTCTGGGCGTAGACGGCGCGTTGGTCGGGCTTCATGTCTTCGAGCGTGGGCAGGGCAAGTCTCGGCACGGCATCCCCCGGGCAATTCAGCGAAGGCGTAAACGACGAACGACGAGCTCGGCAGGGGGGCCGATGGTGGACGGCGAGGGTGGTGACTCGCCGGCGATGTCGAGACCGCCGGTGACCAGGGCCACTTCGTCGCCGGTCACGGTCAGCGCCGGTGCGTTGAGGCCAGCCTCGACCCGAACGTCGTAGCTGGTGGCGGTGCGGACGGCCCGGCCGTTGCGATTGAGCTCGACCCGCAGCAGCCGCCGGGCCCCATCGGGCTGGCGCTGCAGCACGATGAGACCGTCACGATGCGCGCGCAAGCGTTCGATTGATGTCAATGGTAACTCAGCGGCACTGGAGACCTCGACGGTCCGGCGCCGGGCAAGGTCCACCCGAACGATGCCACCCGCGTGCGACACGTACGCGACGGTGTCGTGAGCCGCAAGCGCGAGGCTGAGCGCGGGCGTCACCCCGGCCTCGGCCACGAGCTCCGTGGCCTTGCCACCCGGCCGGGCGCGCAGGATGCGCCCGTCGCGGTCGAGCAGGAACACGAGTCCCGCATCGGCGACAGCCAGGTCGACCGGATGAACGGGTTCCGTCGTCACGCCGATTCGGAGCGCCTGCAGGGGGCGGCCGGAGATCAACTGGATGCGGTGCAAGGTGCCGGTGGCCTGCCCTTCGTCGGCGCTGGCCACCCACAGGTCGCCGCGGCGAGCATCGATGGCGAGCGCGCGCACGTCGAGGAAGCTTGCCGATTCCGCACGCACCAGATCGACGGCGTGGTCGAGCCCTTCGCCAACGACGCGAAGCTTCCGGCCGCGCGCGTCTCCAATCACGAACCGGCGCGACACCGCGTCGTAGGCAAGACCCGCGGCGACGAACCGGTCGGTCGAGAATCGCAGCGTGTCCTCGGAGAGTCCGGCCGTCTCTACGACCAGGCCGGCCCGCGAAGAGGCGGCGACGTCTCGGGAACCGGCGGCCCTGCCCGGCGGCGCGGCCGGCGCGGGCGGAGTCTCAACGGGACTAGGCCTGCGAGTCGCGGCGCCGGCCTTTTCGCCCATGTTCGGTGCGCCGGTGGCCAGGGTTCCGCCGGCGTTGGCGCGGCGGACCAGGAGCTCGACGTCTTCCCATCCCGCCAGTTCGCGCGCGCGTGTCAGGTCCGGGTGCGTCAGCGCCTCGGTGGCGATGCCTCGCTCGGCCAGCCGCCTGACCATGACGAGCGCGTCCTGCGGCCGGCCGGCCATGGCCTGCGTACGCGCCAGCAGGAACATCAAGGCAGGATCGTCTTTCGGTCCGCGCTGCAACGTGCGCCACGCCAGATCCAGCGCCCGCTCGTAGGATTCGCCGGCCAGTGCGGCCTCGACCTGGTCGCGACACGCCTGCCAGCTCGTGCAATCGCTTGCCAGCGTGATCTGAGATCCAGACCGGCCAATGGGAGCTGCCGCCATAAGCGACAGCAGGAGCACGCCGGTCCACATGCCTTGAAGTCCTCAGCTCAGGAGAGCAGTCAGGCCAACCGGGCGCCGAACTGTTGAAAACCGGTGCTCACGTACGGGAGCCGGGGCCGATGGCATGCGCAACTCAAACGGACCGTGTATCAATCCTAGCCTTAGTGCATGCGGGCGCGAAGCTCGGTGTCGATGGCATCGAGGAACTCGTCCGTCGTGAGATACGGGTAATCCTCGCGAATGAGGATGGCCAGGTCCTTGGTCATCCGGCCTGACTCGACCACATCCACACACACTCTCTCGAGGGTCTCGGCAAACCGCACCACGTCCGGCGTCTCGTCGAAGCGTCCGCGGTACTGCAGGCCACGCGTCCACGCATAGATCGAGGCAATGGGATTAGTGGAGGTGGGCTTTCCCTGCTGGTGCGCCCGGAAGTGCCGCGTCACCGTGCCGTGCGCGGCCTCGGCCTCGACCGCCTGGCCATCCGGGGACATCAGCACCGATGTCATCAGGCCCAGCGAGCCGTAGCCCTGCGCCACCGTGTCGGACTGCACGTCGCCGTCGTAGTTCTTGCACGCCCACAAGTAGCCGCCGCTCCACTTCAGGTTCGCGGCGACCATGTCGTCGATGAGCCGGTGCTCGTAGGTCAATCCCTGGGCCTTGAACTTCGCCGTGAACTCCTCATCGAAGACGCGCTGGAAGGTGTTCTTGAACGTGCCGTCGTAAACCTTGAGGATCGTATTCTTCGACGACAGATACACCGGGTAGTTGCGACCGAGCGCGTAGGTGAAGCAAGCGCGCGCGAAGCCCTCGATGGAGGCGTCCAGGTTGAACATGCCCATCGCGACGCCGCCGCCTCTGGTCTTGATGACCTCGCGGTTGATGGCCTCCCCACCGCCCTCCGGAGTCCAGCTGATGGTGATGGTGCCGGCGCCGGGGAAGTGGAAGTCCTGCGCCCGGTACTGGTCGCCGAAGCCATGGCGGGCGACGACGACGGGCTTGTCCCAGTGCGGCACCAGGCGCGGCACGTTGCGGCAGATGATCGGCTCGCGGAAGATCGTGCCGTCCAGGATGTTGCGGATGGTCCCGTTCGGCGAGCGCCACATCTGTTTGAGACCGAATTCCTTGACCCTGGCCTCGTCAGGCGTGATCGTGGCGCACTTGACGGCGACGCCGTACTGGCGGGTGGCATTGGCCGAATCGATGGTGATCTGATCGCCGGTCGCGTCGCGGGACTCAATGCCGAGGTCGAAGTACTTCAGGTCGATGTCGAGATACGGAAGGACGAGCTGTTCACGGATTTTCTGCCAGATGATGCGCGTCATCTCGTCGCCGTCCATCTCGACGACTGGATTCCTGACCTTGATCTTCGCCACGACGTGTGCTCCTTGAGGCTAGAGAAACATCAAAGTATAGCCTTGACGGTTGGGAGCCGGGAGCCGGCAACCGGGGAGTCGGCAAACGGGAGACGGCAGCCGGAGGCGCCGGTTGTGGGCGTGGGGGTGGGCGATCGATGGGGAGGGGTGCTCGGCGTGACGCCTCTGAAAAAAAGGGCGGGACCCCGGATGCCGGGGCGCCGCCCTTCCGCACAACACCCGCCGGGGGAGCCGGCGGGCCGGCCGGCGGGCGCCGCGCGCCGCCGGACCACATGTGCCCTGTGTCACCACAGCCTGGTGACGACAGCGGGACGAGCAAGAACGTCGCCATCCCGGGAAAGCGCGCAACGCCCCGCAGATCCGGATCGTGACCCGTGCGGAAAGTGACGCGGTGTGCTGTCCTGGACGACCTTTGTCACCTGTCACGGAGACCTGTCGGCTGGCGAGTCGCCAACACCATTCAGGGGACCGGGTCTGCGGTGGCGCAGTCGAGCGGCGACAGGGTCCCGTGGCGGCGCGCATGGTCCCAGATATAGAAGTACGGTCGCCGCCCCGGCACGAGTCGCGCCCAGACGCACGGCCGATCGTCTGCCTGGTCCAGCCCGTACAGGACGGGGCCGTCGTAATCGATGCCGTTGCGCGTGAGGTCCGCCGCCGCAATCGAGCGCGCCGAGCCCACGCGGTCGGCGATGAGCACGAGCGCATTGCTGAGGCCGGCACGCGCCGCCTGAATGAAGGGGTCCATGCGCTCCACGATGACCGCACGCTCGAGCCGGGCGTGAATGGCGAACGAGACGGGCTGGGCCAGGACGCTGATCACCATCAGCGCGAAGAGCCACGCCTCGTACGGGGGCCGGGCGGCAAGCGTGGGCCCGCGAAACAGGTTTGCCGCGACGAAGACCGCCGCGAAAAGCATCGCCTCGTAGTGGAAGCGGGGGCCGTACTGGTTGCCGCCCCGCTCGACATAGAAGTAGAGGACCACCACGGTCAGAATGAGCATCCACTCGAGCGGAGGCCGGCGCGTGTCGGCCGGGGCAGTGCGCAGATAGACCAGATACGCCGCCATCACGGCCGGCGGGGTCCACAGCAAATGGCGCAGCAGTTGCGTCGAGAGGATATCTGCACTCCGCAGCAGCCAGCCGTCGCGCAGCCACAGCGAGACGGTGAGCGGCGTTGTCGTCAAGCGGAGCATGCTGCCCGTCATCGTGGCGTTGTAGGCAGCAAGCGCGACCACCCATGGGCCGCCACCGAGCGCGACGAGCGCGAGCGTCCGCATGCGGGGCACCCCCGGTCGCAGCAGCCAGAGGACAATCGGGAGACCGGCGATCACGCCGGTGAGATACCTCGACACGACGGCCCAGCCGATCATGAATCCCACGAGCATCGGGACCCACGCTGGCCTCCGGTCCGGGCGTGACGCGATGCAGGCTGCCCCCAGCAGCAGCACGCCGCAGAAGGTGTGCGAGAAGTACGACGCGGCGTTGAACAGAAAGAACGGCGACACCGCGACCAGCAACGCGGCCGCAACCCCCACGCGGCCGCTGTAGAGACGGGCGCCAAGCCCCCAGATGAGACCGAGCGTCAAGGTCCCGAGCAGTGGGTTGACGAGCCAAACCGGAAGCCCCAGGCGGATCCCGATGGCCAGCATCAGCGGCCATCCGAACGGGAAGCTGCTGAAGACGCGGCCGGGCTCCTGGATGATGTAGTTGGTCGCGAAGATCTCGGGCTGGCCCGGGGGGACATTCCAGAGCCGGCCCGCGGCCAGCGTTCGAGCCTGGTAGAGATAGTTGTACTCGTCGCCGGAGTTCGGGAAGTCGAGGAGGACGAATTGATTGACGGCGACGATCACCGCGGTCAGGACTGGTGCCAGAACCAGCGCGACGGCGAGCCGGCGCCGATGGAGAACCTCGGCCACGGCCACGACGGTCGTGTAGAGGCGCGACAGGCGCTTGGAGAGCGACGCACTCGCGCCGGTCATCGATTTCGGGGCTGGCGAGGCGCTCACGATTCTCGACGACACGAGTGCTTTACTGACGTGGCGTCACGGTGACTGGTCGCGGGCCCGCGACGACGGCAGGCGGTTCGTCGGTACCCGCAGGGGCCCACGCAGCCGCGGCGTCGCGGAGGTCGCCCACGAATCGCTCGTTGCGCGGTGTCATATCGCTGTCGATCCTCCGGGCTGTCTTCCCGCCGTGATATTTTCCACGCGACGCCAGATCTCCATCGTATGACGAATCTCCGTTCATTCGTTCTCCGCACCGTGCTGGGGCTCGGCTCGGCGGCCGTGACCGGCTGTGCCGGCGCCACCGCTGCCCCGCCAACCTCCACTCCCCCATCGAGGCCCACGGCCACCGCGCCGGCGGCGACCAGCGTGCGGGCCGGCGCGGTCCCGGGTCGCGAGACCTGGCTCGATATGTTCGCGCGCGGTTACTTCCCCGGCCGCAGCGGCCAGATTTTCGTCGTTCCCCGCGAGTACGACATCATCACGGATCGCGATCCGCTCTACGTGTTCATGCACGGATCGCCCTGGGAGTACGACACTCACATCCCTCTGCTCCTCTACGGGTCGCCATTCGTGAAGCCGGGCATCTATGACGCCCCGGCTGTGCAGCAGGACGTCGCGCCGACGCTCGCCAGCGTCATCGGCGCGGCGATTCCGGCCACGACGGCCGGCCGGCCGCTGGCCGAGGCGCTCCAGCCGGGCACCCGGCCCCGCCTCGTCGTCCTGCTGGTCCTGGATGCGATGCGCGTCGACTACTTCGACCGCTACGGCGCCGTGATGCCGACGATGAGCCGCCTCCGCCGCGAGGGCGCGTGGTTCTCGAACGCGCGGGTCAACTACTTGCCAACGCTTACAAGTATCGGTCACGCGACGGTGGGCACCGGCGCCGATCCACGCGTGCATGGCCTGGCCGCGAACAACCTGTTCAACCGGGTCACGGGCAAGGCGCAGCCCGCCTACGAGGGGCTCGACCCGCGGGAGCTGATGGCACTGACGCTCGCAGATGTCTGGAACCTCACCACTGACGGCAAGGCGATCATCGTCGGGCAGGGTGGCGCGATTCGCGCGACCGCAGGGCTGATCGGGCGCGGCGCGTGCATGGTGAACGGCCGGCCGGTCATCGCCGCCAGCTACAACACGCGGGATGCCGGCTGGGAGACCAACCCGCAGTGCTACCGCATGCCCGATTACCTGAAGACGATCAACGGCCGCAGCTTCTGGGAGCAGGCTGGCGGCAAGTGGATGGGACACGACATCGCGAATCCCAGTGCATTCCGTGCGTCGAGCCTTTTCCAGCGATTCGAGGGCGAGGCGCTGATGGCCGTCGCCACCCATGAAGCCTTCGGCGCGGACGAGGTGACCGATCTGCTGATGGTGAACATGAAGGGGCCGGACTATGTCGGGCACGCCTACGGGCCCGACGCGCCCGAGATGAAAGAGGAAATGGTCGAACTGGACCGGCAGTTGACGCGCCTGCTGGAGGTACTCGAACGCAAGGCGGGTAACGCTGGCCTGTTGATGGCGGTCACGGCCGATCACGGCATGCCCGGGGAGCCGGCGCCGGGACGACGCCACTATACGGACGAGATCGTGAAACGGATTCACGACCGGTTCGATCCCGGCGAGAAGAAGATCGTCACCTACTACGGCGACGCGGCCAACAACCAGATCTACGTGGACATGGGGCGGCTGGAGGCGCTGAAACTGTCGTTGAAGGACGTGGCCGCGGTGCTGGCCGGCGAGCCCTACCTTGCCGCGGTCTTCACCGAGGACGAAGTACGAAAGGCGCAGAGCCGATTGGCTCCCCGGTAGCCGGTTTCGTGCGGCCCGTCACATTACTTCGGTGAGGCCATGCCCACCTGGATTGGCGTGACGTTCGGTTATGTCCTGTATCTCGCGGCGCTCGCGTGGCTCCTCCCGCGTTTTGCGAGGGCGCGGGCCGCGGCCTCGGTGACAGCACTGCTTGCAGGGGCGTTGTGGTGGTCGTGGCGGGCCCTGGTGACGTTGTCCGACCTTGCGGCACCCGTCGTCTGGGTCGTCGTCCCGAGCCTCGCACTACTGGGCAGCTACCGCGTGTCGGGACTGTTCTTCGTGCGGGCCTCGCTGCCGCTGGAGCAGCGCCTGCTGGCCTGCGACGCCGTCCTCCTCCACCGCTCCGGTGTGTTGCGGGCGTACTACGCAAGCCGGCCGATCGTCCGGGAACTCTTCGAGCTGTTCTATCTGCTCGTCTACGCCACCGTGCCGCTCGGTGCCACCGTACTGCTGATCGGCGGCCAGCAGGATCACGCTCTGGCGTCGTACTGGACGCTGGTGTTCACCGCCGAACTTGCGTGCTATGCAGCGCTCCCGTGGCTGCAGACGCGTCCGCCGCGAGCGATCGAACCGGCGCCGGCGGTCGCGTCCGGACCCCTGCAGCGCCTGAACCGGCAACTGCTCAAGCATGGCAGCATCCAGGTGAATACTCTCCCCAGCGCGCATGCGGCCGGGGCGGTGGCCGTCGCGCTGGGCGTCTACATCGCGATGCCGGTGGCGGGCCTGATATTCCTCGTGGTGGCCGCTGGCATCACAGTCGCCACCATGCTCGGCCGCTATCACTACGCGATCGACTCGATTCTGGGCGTGGCGGTGGCTCTGGCAACGTGGATGCTTCTGAGGCCTTGAGGCGGCGAGTGGCCCGCTAGGCGACCGCCAGCAACGTGACCGCCGGGTTCTCGCGCTGGGTGTATTGCAGCTCCCACTCGGACTGGAACAGGAGTACACGCCGTTCGTCACGGTCGACCGTTTCGAGCACCCCTTGCGGCAGGCGCAGCGACGCGCCGGTGTCGTCCTCGATCCAGCGTGCGGCGACGTGGGGCAGCTTGTCCACCTGGCACGTGACGCCGTACTCGTTCTTCATCCGCGCCTCGACGATGTCGAACTGCAGGGCGCCGACCACGCCGAGGAT
>DATLLC010000010.1:0-4709 GCA_035538015.1 Vicinamibacterales bacterium | reverse complement strand
GCCGCCGCCGGCTGCTGGCTCGACGTCGAACTCCAGCCAGGCGCGGCCCGGCAACTTCATCTCCGCCGAGAGCCGCAGGCGTCGTCCCGGTTCGAACGCCTCGACGCGCCAGAAGTCGAGGGTGTCGCCGACGGCCGGCGCTTCAGGGTCGCGGCGCCCGCGCCGCATGCCCACGCCGCCCACCAACAGGTCCAGCGCGCCCCTGATGCGCCACAGCCACGTGCCGAAATACCAGCCGCGCTCCCCGCCGATTCTGGCAATGGATTCAAATGCGCGGTCGGCGTCGACCCGGACGTGGACCCGGCGTGCGTCAACTAACTTGCCACCGAAGCGCGCATCGGCCAGTGGCGCTGTCGCTCCTGCCGAGGAGCGCGCATCCCACCACCGCGTCAGCGCGAACGCCCGATCCTCGTAGCGAAGCGCGCGGCCGATCGCGTCGCGCAGGCCGACCGGTCTGATCGGGAATACTGCGAGCGCCGCGGGATCGGTGACGACGGAGCGGTTCTTCAGTCCCTCGATCAGCTCGCGGCCAACTCGCGCGTAGACGGGCGTGACGAGTCCCAGCCACAGGCTGGACAATCGAGGGGTCAGCAACGGCACGGAAATCATCACGCGCTTCAAGCCCCGTTGTCGCGCGTACTCGCGCATCACATCCCCGTAGCTCGCCTGATCGGCGCCGCCGATTTCGAACGTCCGGCTCCCGGTCTCGGGCAGCTCCAGTGCCGCGGCAAGATAGGCGAGCACGTCCTCGATGCCGATCGGCTGCGCCAGGGTCGAGACCCACCGCGGGCAGATCATCACCGGCAACCGTTCGACGAGTGCGCGGATCAACTCGAACGAGAGGCTTCCGGACCCGATGACGACCGACGCGCGAAACTCCACGACGGGGACGCCACTTGCGCGCAGCACCTGGCCGGTTTCGATCCGGCTCCTGAGATGCTTGCTGAATACCTCGTCGCCCGTCGCGAGACCACCGAGGTACACGATCCGGCGAGTCCCGGCGCGCCGCGCTGCTTCGCCGAAATGACGGGCAGCGATGCGATCGGTCTGGCCGTAGTCGCCGTGCGCCCCCATGGAGTGCACGAGGTAATAGGCCACATCGATGCCCGTCAGCGCGCGATCGAGTGACGCCGGATCGAGAAGGTCCCCGGCGACAACCTCCGTCGCCGGCGACACGCGAGAGCCAAGCGCGGCCGGTTGCCGCGCCAGACAGCGAAGCCTGACTCCCGCGGCCTCGAGCACAGGCACCAGCCGTCCACCGATGTAGCCGGTCGCGCCGGTCAGGAGGACGGATGGCTTCTCCGGCGATCCCGGTTCGCGGCCGTTCACGGCGAACCCCATCATTCGTGCGAGGCTCGTCGATCGGGCGCAGAGCCCTCTTCAGCGAATGAGGACGGTGCACGCTGAGGGCGGGTGAGCCCGAGCCTCGCCATACGCGTCTCGAGCGTGGTGGGCTTGAGCCCAAGCCGTTGGGCGGCGCCACCCGCCCCTCGGATTCGCCAGCCGGCGCTCTCGAGCACGCCGCGAATGTGCTCTCGTGTGACGTCGGTCAGCGTAGCGCTGCGCTGGCGCGCGCCCGCCGGTGCCGCGGGCAGGGCAATGGTCAGGCGCGGTCCTGTCGCGAGGACCATCGCGCGCTCGACAACATTCCGAAGCTCGCGGATGTTCCCCGGCCAGCCGTACCGTCGGAGCGCCGACATGTTCTCGTCCGTGATGACCTCGACGTGCTTGCCGAACCGCTTCGAGAATTCCTCGACGAAGCGCCACACCAGGAGAGGAATGTCCCCGAGCCGGTCCCGAAGCGGCGGCACGTGGATGGGAAAGACGTTCAATCGGTAGAACAGATCCTCGCGAAACGTTCCCGTGGCGATGCCCTGTTCGAGGTCCCTGTGCGTTGCGGCGATGACCCGCGTGTCCACCCGAATCGCGCGGGGGCTGCCGAGCCGCTCGAACTGCCGCTCCTCGAGCACCCGCAGCAGCTTCACCTGGGTATCGGCCGGCAGGTCGCCGATCTCGTCGAGAAAGATCGTCGAATGGTGCGCCAGCTCGAACCTGCCGATCTGCCGCTCGACCGCACCTGTGTAGGCGCCTTTCTCGCGGCCGAACAACTCACTCTCCATGAGCGCGGGGGGCAAGGCCGAGCAGTTGACGCGGACCATCGCCCGGTCGCGCCGCGCGCTCAGCGCGTGAAGGCACGCGGCGATCACCTCCTTGCCCGTGCCGGTCTCTCCGAGCAGCAGCACGGTCGAATCGGTGACGGCCACGTGCCTCACCTGCTCCAGCACGCGGCGGATCGCCGCACTCTCGCCCACGATGAGACCGGCGGCGGCGCGGTCAGCAGGGAACGGTGCTTTCGGCACGGGAGACGGAGCCCGGACCGGGGGGGAATCCTGAACGTCGTCGGCTCGAAATATGGCAATCGACATGAAGAGTGCTCCGATCAGCGTGGGCCTGTTAGAACCGCCAATCGAACCCCAGGATCGGGAACAGACCCTGCTGTTCACCGAACTGCTGGCTGTTGGTACGACGGTTCCAGTTGTAGCTTGCGAAGTTGCGGCGGTTCGTCACGTTCTGCACGCCGAAGAAGACATTCAACGGCTGACCGCTTACGGAGAACGTGCGATCGACGCGGATGTCGATCCGGCTGTAATCGGGTGCGCGCTCGGCGTTGACGCGTGTGAGGTCGTACACGCCGCGCCGCTGTTGCGTCGATATTGGCTGGTTGTAGGGCGTGAACGGGCGGCCCGACAAAAACGACAACCGCGCTGAGAGTTCCCACGACGGCGACAGCCGATAGCCGCCGAGAAGATTGAAGACGAGGGGGTAGTCGAACGAGCCGGGCCGGAGCACGCCGTCAAGGCCCGCATGCCGCGTCCGCGCGATCGACAGGTTGCCCTGGCCGTACAGCTTCGAGGTGAGCCGCTTCTCGACGAAGAGCTCCACGCCCTGCGAGTACCCTTCGCCGGCGCTCGTGAGCGGAAAGAGGATCTCGCGCACGTTGAAGGTGTCGCCGATGTTGGCCAGCGACACGGTGGGCAGGTCGCTCGCCACGGGATAGTCGGTATACGTCTTTCGATACGTCTCTGCCGTCAGCCGCAGCGAGGCGTCGGGCGACCAGGCGAGACCCGTTACGTAATGCCGGGCCCGCCACGGCACGAGCGACCCGTTCTGGGGAAACGCGGTCACGAAGAGGAACGCGGGCTGCTGATAGTACGATCCCGCGCTCGAGTTCCACGACAGCGTATCGGTGAGGCGCACGTTGACGCCCGCGCGCGGGCTGAACCTCGCCTTCGACAGGATGGCGTAGTGGTCAACGCGCCCGCCCAGCGTGAGATTGACCCGCGACGCCACCCGTTTCGACGCCTGCAGGTAGGCGCCCGACTGGTACGAGCGGAACTGCGTGTCCAGATAGAACGGGTCGATGCCGGCCACCGGCGTGTACGGCGTGTCGTTGCCGTACGGGGACTCCACCGTGTAGTCGATGCGGAACGTCTTGAAGCTGCCGCCTGCCTGCACGGTGTCGAACAGCGGCAGGTGCAGCGTCAGATCGTACTTGACGGTTGTCTCCCCCTCGCGCGAGTCCTCGAGGTAGACGACCGGACTCTGCGCGATGACGGCGTCGGGCGGCACTCCGGGCGGCGGCACGCCCTGCGCCACCAGGTCCTTCACCTGCTGGCCGACCTTGGCCTGGGAGTGGCTGATGCCGAGCAGGCCCACGCCGCGCGACCCGAAGGTGCGTTGCCAGTTCAAGCCCGTGGCGCTGCGCCAGCCGTCATAGCGGATGTCGAAGTTGGCAATCTCCTCGTCGAGATCGGTGGACTCGCTCAGGCCGAGCCGAATCTCGTCCACCCCCGCGATATTGACCAGCCAGATGCGATCGCGGGGCGTGAGGTCGTAGACGGCCTTGGCGTTGAGCGCATACACCACCGGCACGCCACCGAACCCGACGTCATCGGTGAACAGATCGAGGAAGCTTCGTCGCGCCGACACCACCCAGGATCCCTTTGCGGTCCCTGTTCCCGCACCGATGGGCCCTTCGACAATGGCGCCGGCGCCCGCAAAGCCGAGCGTCGCCCATCCGCCGAACTCCTTGCGGCTGCCCTCGCGCTGCGAGACCTGCAGCACGCTCGACGTGCGGTTGAGGAAGGGCGCCGGATACCCGCCGGTCAGGAAGGTCACATCCTGCAGCAGTTCGGCGTCGAGCAGGCTCACGGTGCCGCCGGCCGACGCGAAGTTGGCGAAAGCGTTGATGTTGGGAATCTCGACGTTATCCACCACGAACAGGTTCTCGAGGGGACTGCCGCCACGGACGATGATGTCGTTGCGGAAGTCGTTGGTGCCGATCGCCACGCCCGGCAGGCCCTGGATGTAGCGCGACACGTCCTGCAGGGCCGCCGCGCTCTTGAGGATCTGGCGAGGCTCCACAAGAAAGCCCGAGTTCTTCACCGCCTCGGGCGCCTCAAACGCCGGTGCGGTCACCGTGACCGTCTGCTGGATGTCCTCCACCGTGGGCAGCGTGATTTCTACGGTGCCGTCCAGCCCGGCGCGGACGTCCACCTGATCGCTCGTGAAGGGCAGGCCTTCGAGGGGCAGAATCTCCAGTCGATACCTTCCGGCGCGCAGCTCGCCGATCCTGAACACGCCGCGCGCGTCGCTGGTGGCGCATGAAGAAGTGTCGAGCGCGCACACGCGCACCCCCTCCGCCGGTT
>DATLLC010000009.1:0-11619 GCA_035538015.1 Vicinamibacterales bacterium | reverse complement strand
GCATCCCGCACTCGCTCGCACGCGTGATACAGCTCCGCCGGCGTCGCGAACTCGGCGAGGATTCCGTAGTGCGGACCCTTCGGGAGCCGCGGGACCATCGGCATCTCGAAGCTCCATCTGGAGCGGGCTTGCGCCTTCGCCATGGCTTCGGCGGACCGCGGTAGCTCTAGCGGAGGCTGGTCGGCGCGCAAGGCGGGGATCTCGCGGTCGGCGACCTCGCGTTCCGGTCCGGAGTGCCAATGCGGATTGGCCTGCGGCAGGACCGTCTTGACTTCTGCGGTGGCCACCATCGGAAGAAAGCGCACGAACAGGCAGAACATCGTGAAGAAGAGCCCGAAGCTTCCGAGCAGGCACATCACGTCCCAGACCGTGGGACTGAAGTAGCCCCAGGACGAAGGAAGGAAGTCACGGTGCAGCGACGTCACGATGATCACGAACCGCTCGAACCACATGCCGATGTTGATGATGATCGACACCGTGAACAGGATCGGGATGCTCGTGCGCGCCTTCTTGGACCAGAAGATCTGGGGGCTGATCACGTTGCAGCTGACCATGATCCAGTAGGCCCACGCGTACGGTCCGAGCGCGCGGTTCAGGAACGCGTAGAGCTCGTAGGGGTTCCCGCTGTACCACGCGGTGAAGAACTCCGTGGCATAGGCGTAACCGACCATCGTCCCGGTCACGAGCATGATCTTCGCCATGTAGTCGAAGTGCCGGAGGGTGACGATGTGCTCGAGACCGAACGCCCAGCGGCAGATCACCATGAGCGTCAGCACCATGGCGAACCCGGAGAAGATCGCGCCCGCGACGAAGTAGGGCGGGAAGACCGTCGTATGCCATCCGGGGAGGAGGGAGACCGCGAAATCCATCGAGACGATCGAATGCACGGAGAGGACCAGCGGCGTCGCGAGGGCTGCGAGAATGAGGTAGGCAGTCTCGTAGTGATGCCATTGCCGGACCGAGCCGCGCCATCCGAGGGCGAAGATCCCGTAGACGAACTGCCGGGCTCGGGTTTTCGCCCGATCACGCATCGTCGCCAGGTCCGGGATCAGGCCGACGTACCAGAACAGGACCGAGACGGTTCCGTAGATGCTGACCGCGAACACGTCCCAGAGGAGCGGGCTCCTGAAATTGGGCCACACGCCCATCTGGTTCGGGAGCGGGAACATCCAGTAGGCGACCCAGACCCGTCCCACGTGGATCCCCGGGAACGTCAGGGCGCACATGACCGCGAAGATGGTCATCGCCTCGGCCGAACGGTTGATCGAGGTGCGCCAGGTCTGTCGGAAGAGAAAGAGGATCGCCGAGATGAGCGTTCCGGCGTGCCCAATCCCGACCCAGAACACGAAGTTCGTGATGTCCCACGCCCAGCCGACGGGCTGGTTGAGGCCCCAGATGCCGATCCCTTCCCAGAACAGCCACGAGACCGCGATGCCGAGAAGGCTGAGGAGCGCGAGGGAAGGGATGAAAAAGAGCCACCAGCCGATCGGTGTCCCCCGCTCGACTGGCTCCGCAACGGCCTCGGTGATCGAGCGGAAGTCCGGCGAGCGCAGGATCAGCGTCGGATGGCCCGCGACAGGGTTGTCTAGCAGCTCTGCTTCCGTCTGGGCCAAGCCGGCTCCTCGCTTCGAGTCTGAAAAGTGGCTGTTTGTACCATCGCGAAACGCGGCGAGTCAAGGCGTCGCGCCTTCACGGCGCGGCCCGCCTACGCCGAAGGCTCCGGCGAGGTCTCGCCGTAGCGCTCCGCGGGGAGGCTGACCGTAAGGCCAATCTGCTTGAGCAGCGGCTCGAGATCGTCTCCTGAAGCCGGAACGCAGGCAAGGATCCTCGCACTGGCCTGTCGGACCCACGGGTCCGCCCCAGGCAGCGCGCGCACCTCCCAGCCAGACGGGGTCCCAGCCGCGCGTCCTGTGCGCGGTTGCACGGAGGCGTCGAGGAGCCCTTGCCACGCCTCGTGCGTCCTGGTCGCGAACTCCTCGAGCAGCGGCGCGGCCCCGCCCGCGCGCAGGATCTGGGTCATGCGCCCCGCCAGTTCGCGCGCTTCCACCAGCCCAGAATTCATGCTGTGCACGCCGACCGGAGCCGCCTGGTGCGCGGCGTCCCCGGCGAGCCAGATGCCTCCTTTGCCGAAGCTTCGCGCGAGGCGCGACTCGAACGACGCGACCGTCGACCAGTAAATCTGCGTCGGCCGCGCCGTGCACCACGGAGCCCTCGCGGCGATCAGTTGCTGGAGCCGCTCCATCGAGGCCTCGTGTCCAGAGGCGTCCTGAATCTGGAATCCCCAGCGGCATCGCCCCTCCTCGAGGGGCCAGTAGACGCTCGTCAGGCCTGGATCGAGAATGACGCGCACTTCCGGGGGAAGCTCGCCCGCCGCCTCGATCTCGTAGACGGAGAAGACCTGGCCCGCGCCATACGCCTCCATCTCGATGCCGGCCATCCGCCGTACGGCCGAGTCGTACCCGTCGGCGCCGATGACATAGGCCGGCCGGATGGTCTCGCTGCGCGCGACGACCCATTCGGTACGCGCGACTGGGTAGCCGCTCGCGACCTGGTCGAGCCTCGCCACCTCCACCCGGGGGGTGGCCTCGTCCGCGCCGAGGGACTGGAGACGGTGTCCCCAGAGGACCTTGAGCTGCTTCTGGCGGAGCGCCTCCTCCGCGGCCCTCTCGAGCAGGCTTTGTCGAAGGACGAGGAGATACGGATGCTTGGAAGCGAGGGCCGAATAGTCGATCTCGGCGCGCCTCTCCCGTCCTTCGTAGTATGCGACCTTCGTCAGCTTCCGCCCGGCGCGGATCAGCGCTTCGGAGAGCCCCGCTTCATCGAGAATCCGGAGCGTGCGCGGATGAATCGCGAGCGCGTAGCTGTGTTGGGTCGTTCGCTGGTGCATGTCGACGACTTCTACACGGACCCCGTGCTGCTGCAGGAACAGGGCCGCAACGAGACCGACCGGACCGGCGCCGACGACAAGCACCTCAGGATCGGGGTGACGGAACATCGAGCTTCCTCCTCACGCGCATTGCGCAAGAATGGGCGACCCCTGCTTCAGGCCTGGAAAGTGTGCCGAGGGTAACATAACACTCGTTGGACGAGACCGCTTCGCAATAGGCGGTAGACGCGACGCGCGGCCTGGGCCCGCCTGCTGCTGTAGCACTATTCAGGCTTCAGGCTCTCGACTTTAGGCTCGAGCCTGGAGCCGACTCGCGCAAACACCAGCAACCGGCCCTTCGCAGTGTTCTCGAACTGCACCGCGGACGCTCCGACCTCGGTCAACAGTCGCAGCAACCGGCCGCGATTGACGACCGGCCCCCCCTCCTCCACGTTCAGTACTGCAATCGCATGCGTAGCCTTGGCGGCCATGCGCGCGAGTAGCGCACGCACCTCGGCCCAATCGCGGCAGCCGGCGAGGCCATGGCTGGCAACCACCACGTCCCACGCCTCGGCGGGGTCGAAATCGTGGGCGGCGCCGGTGATGAATCGCCCATGCGGCATCGCGGCTCGGGCCAGCGCTAGGCGTTCGGCCGACGGATCCACGCCGCCGACCATGTAGCCATTGAGGCTGAGCGGATAGAGGAAGGAACCGGCGCCACATCCCGCGTCCCAGACGTGCGTGCCTGGCCCGATGTCCAGCGTTTCGGCCACGTGCTCGACGAAGTCCGCCCAGGTGTGCTCGTCGCAACCGGCGTCGGCGAGGCCGTCGGCCGCCATCAACGACCGCAGCGTGGGCCGGTCAGACATGGCGGTGTCAACTGCACCATCTGCGGCGCCCGCCCGGTTTGCTCACCTGCGTCATCTGCAGCCCTAGCTGCCTGCGGCGATGCAGTAGAGGTTCGAGTAGCCGCGCAGGAAGATTTCCCGATCCACCAGAGCCGGTGAGGCATCGAAGCCATCGTCAAGGACGTTTGCGGCCAGCACGTCGAATTTCGGTCCGTGGCGGAAGACCACGGTCGTGCCCTCGCGCCCAGCGATGTAGACGCGGCCGGAGGCCCCGACCGGAGAGGAGAACACGTTCGGGGCCTTGTCGAGACGCTGCAGCTGATAGTGGGGCTTTCCCGATGCGGCGTCGAAGGCGGACAGCAAGCCGTTGTTCGTCTTGAGGAAGTACAGGATGTTGTCGTAGAGGAGCGGGGACGGCACGTACGGCGTGTCGCGATTGAGCTCCCAGACGATGGCGCCGGTGCCGGTGAGATCGCCCGTCGCGCCTGCCAGCCGGATGGCTTTCAGGTTGTTGCCCCGGAAGCCGCTCATCAGGAATACCAGCCCGGCGCCGTATACCGGCGAAGGAATCGCGTTCATCGTGGTGCCCGGGGCCTCCCACACCATCTTTCCGGTCTCGAGGTCGTAACCGCGGACCTTGTTCATCGCCGGCACGATCACCTGGTGACGCCCGCCAACCGGCACCACCAGCGGTGTGGCCCAGGTGTCGATCTCGTCGCGGCTGGTTCGCCAGAGCTCCTTGCCGGTCCGCTTGTCGAGTGCCACGATGAACGACGGTCCCTTGATGTGATCCCACACGATCACGAGCGTGTTGCCGAAGAGCACCGGCGTCGATCCTTCACCGAACTCATTGCGCATGCCCTTGTCGCCGAGGTCCTTGTCCCAGACCTTGGTGCCGTTCATGTCGAAGACGTGGATGCCGCGCGATTCGAAATAGGCGATGACGTGTTCGCCGTCGGTGATGGCCGAGCTCGAGGCCCACGTGCCGTTGTCCTGGTGCGAGGCCTCGTGGGGCGCTTCCTCGCGCGCGGTCCGCTCCCACGCGAGCGTGCCAGTCTTGCGATCGTAGGCGAGCAGTTTGAACTGGTGCGGGTCGCGAGGCGACTTGCCGCCCTGCGGCTCGTGGGACGCGGCTCCGGTTCGACCAGACGGGATCGCGGTGAGCAGGAAGACGCGGTCGCCCCAGACCACCGGCGTGCCAGAACCGCGTCCAGGCACTTCCACCTTCCAGCGGACGTTCTTGGTCTCGCTCCATTCGATGGGCGGGTCGGCCTTGGGGCCCACGCCGGTCGCGAGCGGGCCTCGCCATTGACCCCATGCCGACGGGTCGGCCACGGAACCCGGTGCCGACGGCGTGGGTCCCGCCGCGAGCGAAGCCGAAACGACGGCGAAAGGCACGGCGAGCAGGGTGACGGCGGCGGCACGGGTCATGTCGAGATCATACGGCTCCCGACGCCGGGCCGTTGACCTTCAAGCCCGCCAGGACCTGCGCTCGCCGATACTCCTCCGGTGTATTGCAGGGCGTGAAGCTTGAGAGCTGCGGGTCAACCGTCTCGAGAACGCTGGCAGGCACCTCGCGCAGTCGCAAAAGGGCGATGAAGTCGCGCAGGCTGCGGTGTCGCGGGTCCCCGAAGCGCTCGCCCGCGTGGCGCAGGGCGGCGGTCTGGTATGCCCCGCACGTCGGAACGCGCCGGCCATCGACCAGCGGCACCGCACCGTCCCAGCCCTCGCTCTCGTCGATGAGCAGGGCCAGCACGTCCGCGCGAAGCAGCGGAAGATCGCAGGCCACGACGACGGTTCGCGGCCCGTTGACGACGTGGAGGGCCGCGACCAGTGCCGGCAGAGGGCCGACGCCAGTCGTGGCGTCCCGGCTCACGCGAACGCCGGCAGGCACCGGTTGCGCTGGCGCGGCGGCCAGCACGACGTCGTCGGCGACGGTCGCCACCAGTCGCAGTACGCGATCGAGGACCGTTTCGTCGCCGAAGGGCAACGACGCCTTGTCATGGCCCATGCGAGACGAGCGCCCGCCGCAGAGAACGATGGCGCTGATTGCCGGCCGTTTCACCATCTGCTATAGAATCACAGTCGTGCGAGGTCGCCTGAGACGGCCTGTGCTGTCCGGGGATTCGCTCATCCGTTTCCAGCGACCCCGCCCCGCGTTCAATCTCCATGCGTGCGCGGTTCGCGAGGTGAGCGGGATGCGCCCCTGAACAAGAAAGACCGTACGGCGCGAGCCCGCTGCGTTCGCGTGCCGTGATCCGATCGACGAGGCTTGAAGCCGAGCAGCGGCCGGCGCGCGAGGAGGTCCTATGCGACTGGTTGTGGGCGCAATCGTGATGGCAGTGGCGGTCCCGTCCCTGGCCGCGGCGCAGGATGCCGCCAAGGGCGAGCAGGTGTACACGGCCCAGAAGTGCTCGACGTGCCACCAGGTGGCTGGCAAGGGTAACAAGCTGAGCCCTCTGGATGGAATCGGCAAGAAGCTGTCGGCGGCGGACACCAAGGAGTGGATTGTCGATCCCGACGCCGCGGCGAAGAAGCACGCCTCCACCAAGAAACCGGCGATGCCCAAGACCTACGCAAAGCTGCCCGCGGCGGATGTCGATTCGCTGGTGGCCTACTTGCAGTCGCTGAAGTAGGCGGCACCCCTGTACCCCACGGCCGGATTCGACGGACGATCACCGCCCGCGTGAAGGTCGGTCTTCAGGACCGGCCTCCACGGCAGGGCGCACCTGTCGTCCAACCCAGAGGGAGGATCGCGTGACCGATCGTGCCGTGCTCGTCCGCCATCCCGTCGCGATGGCGGGAGTTGCCATCACCTCCGCCTCCGCGGTCGTGTTCATCGCCCTGGCAGTGGCGATGTTCCTGGGGATGCTCGCGAATCCCTATTCCGGCCTGGTCGTCTTCGTGGGCCTGCCCGTGATCTTCATGATGGGCCTCCTGCTCATCCCTGTCGGGATGCGGCTGCAGCGCAAGGCGCTCGCCGAAGGACGCGGTGTCGAGGAGTGGCCGGTCATCGACCTGCGCCAGACGCGCACCCGCCGCGTGGCGCTCACGATCATGATCCTGACCGGCATGAACATCGTCATCGTCCTGGTCGCCGGCTACGGCTCGCTCAAGTGGATGGAATCGCCCGAGTTCTGTGGTGCGGTCTGCCACGAGCCCATGCACCCGCAGTACACGGCCTGGCAGAACGCCTCGCATTCGAACGTCGTGTGCGTCCAGTGTCATATCGGTGAAGGCGGCGAGGCCTTCGTGCATTACAAGACCGCCGGCATCCGTCAGCTCTTCCACGTGGTCACCAACAACTATCCGCGGCCCATTCCAGGCGTTGCCGACATGCGACCCGCCCTCGAGACGTGCGGGAACTGTCACTGGGCGGAGCGGCCGCTCGGCGACAAGCTGCGCCTGTCACGGACCTTCGGCGACGACGAGACGAATTCCGAAACCGTCACGGCCATGACGCTCCACGTCGGCGGGCCGTATGAGAAGCGGATTCACTGGCATGCGAATCCGAACCTGAGGGTGGAATTCGTGGCTACCGATCCGGATCGGCAGACGATTCCCTGGGTGAAGGTCACGCGCCCAGATGGGACCGTTCAGGAGTACTCCGCCGAGGGCGTGACCGCCGACCAGCTGGCCGCCGGTGAGCATCGGACCATGGACTGCCTGGACTGTCACAATGTCGTGGCTCACCGCATCGCGCCGACCGCCGAAGAAGCCGTCGACCACGCGATGGCCTCGGGCGAACTGCCGCGTGCGCTCCCGTTCGTGCGGCGCGAAGGCGTGCGGCTGGTGCAGGCGAAATACCCCGATCCGACGACGGCCATGGCGGCCATCTCCGAGGGCCTGCGCGGATTCTACAAGACGCAGTCGGGCACCTTCGATGCCACGACCCTGGAACGGTCGGTCACCGCTCTGCAAGCGGTCTACAACCGCAATGTCTTCCCCACGATGAACGTCACGTTCGGCGCTTATCCGGACAACATCGGGCACACGACGTCTCAGGGCTGTTTCCGCTGCCACGATGGCGGCCACAACGCCAAGGATGGGTCGAGCATCACGGCCGACTGTGAGTCGTGCCACAAGATGCTCGAGGCGGTACCGTAAGCGGGCTCTAGGCTCTAGGTACGGACTGGCCAACGTATCGAGCCCAGAGCCCAGAGCCCAGAGCCCAGAGCCTGAAGCCTAGAGCTACTCGGCCCGGATAGCGTCCAGCGGGTCGACGCGCATGGCCCTCAGGGCGGGCAGCGCGGTTCCCACCACGGCCACGATCAGGCACACCCCGACAGCCATGGCGTACACCACGCTGTTCCGCGGGTCGACGCCGAAGAGCAGTGCCTGCAGTGTCGAGGCCGCCCACGCGGCCAGAATCAGGCCGACACCAATCCCGAACCCGGCCAGTACCAGCCCGCGACCAACCACCAGGCGCATGACCCGTCCTGGCGTCGCGCCAAGCGCGAACCGCACTCCGATCTCACGTGTGCGGGCGGCTACGCTGAACGCGAGCAGGCCGTGCAGGCCGACGGCGGCCAGAAGGATGGCCGTCGCCGCGAACGCGCCGAGGACGCGGACCTGAACGACGCGCGCCGCCGTATCTGCCTCCACGATCTCCGAGAGCGGGCGGATGTTGGAGATCGGCACGAGCGGATCGGCGCGCGCCACTGCCGCGCGGACCAGCGGGACGAGGGCCCGTGGATCCCCCACGGCGCTGACGACGAGCTCCTTCGGACTGTAGTAGATGATCGAGCCGTCCGGCACCTGCGACGCGGCCAGGTACAACTGCGGCTCGCTCTCGCGCTCGAGCCCCCGAACCTTGATGTCCTGGACCACCCCGACCACTTCGAGGTCGCCAAAGGCAAACGCCACGCGCCGGCCGATCGGGTCGAGGCCCGGCCAGTGCCGACGCACGAACGACTCGCTGACCAGGGTCACACGTGGGCCGTCCGGCCGATCGGTGTCGCGAACGTCACGACCCTGCAGCACCGGAATCCGGAGCGTGTCGAAGAATCCCGGCGTCACCAGTCGAAGACTGGCCATGTGCGCGTTCTCCGGGTCGGAGCGCTGCCCGTCGACGGTGATCGGCCAGATGCCGCCACGCATGACCATGGGAAGGAAGCTGATGTATCCCGCCTGACGCACGCCCGGCAGGCTGCGAACCTCGCCCAGGACCTGCGCGTAGAATCGCTGTCGGGGCTGGGTGTCACTGTATTTCGGCATGGGCAGCGACGTGCTCAGGGTCAACACACCCTCCGCCTGGAAGCCGGGATCCACCGCCTGTACCCGCCACAAGGCCTGGAGGAGCAGACCCGCACAGACGATGAGCATCATCGACGCGGTGATCTCGCCGACCACGAGGGACGACCGCAGCCGCTCGGTGGCGCGGCTCACGCCGGTTCGCATCCCGTCCTTCAGTCCCTCCAGTGAAGCCGAGGACGCAAGCTTCAGGGACGGCAGGACGCCAAACAGCACACCCGTCCACACGGTCACCAACAGGCAGATCGCGAAGAGCCGGCCGTCGAGTGCAGGGACCTCGGCAATCGGCAGGCTGATGGGCACCAGACGCGTCACCAGCGGTACGACTGCCGCCGCGGCAATTCCCCCGATCGCGCCGCCGATCGCGGTGAGCAGGATGTTCTCGGTGAGCATCTGGCGAACCAGGCGATCGCGGCCGGCTCCGAGTGCAGCCCGCACCGACAGCTCTTTGTGACGATCCAGCGTCCGCGACAGCAGGAGGCTGGCCAGGTTCGTGCACGCGATCAGCAGCATGCAGAGCGAAGCTCCGGTGAGCGCCCACAACGTCAGCCGCGCCTGACGCGTCACCAGGTCGCGCATCTCGATGACGGTGATGCCGTTGCGCGCATTGGCCGCGGGGTAGGCCTGTGCCAGCTGCGCGGCGATGCCCTGCATCTCGGCACGCGCCTGCTCGAGTGACACGCCGTCTTTCAGTCGGGCGACGACGTCCAGCCACCAGTTCGTGCGGTCCTCCATCAGCTCCCCAGTGAACCGAAGGGGCGCCCAGAAGCTGGTCTCGCGGGACGGGAAGTTGAACGACGGCGGCATCACCCCGACGACGATGTGGGGCTCGTCGTCGAGCAGGACCGATTGGCCGAGGACGTCCGCTCGTCCGCCGAACTGTGTCGTCCACAGGCGGTAGCTGATGACGAGCCCACGCGCCGTGCCGTCCTGGTCGTCAATGGTCGTGAGCGTGCGGCCGAGAGCGGGCGGGACGCCGAGCACGCCGAACACCGCTCCCGTGACCAGCGCGCCGTCGAGCCGGACCGGCTCGCTCGCACCGAGCACGTTCGACGACCACGATGTGTAGGCCCCCATTCCCGCGAAGGAACGGCTCTCCCGCCGCCAGTCCACGAAGTTCGGCGGTGAGGTCTCCATGCGGGAATAGCCGCGGAACGACTGGTCCTGGTAGAGCTTCACCAGGCGATCGGGACGAACGAAGGGAAGCGGCCGAAGCAGCACGTGATCGGTAACGGCAAACGCCGCGGCCGTGGCGCCGATGCCGAGCGCGGCCACCAGGACCACGGTGATCGAGAAGCCGGGTGAACGGCTGACGGTTCGCAGGGCGCTCTTCACATCCTGGCGTGCCAGATCGACGTGCGCGGCGGTCGCGCTTGCGATCGTGTCCGTCAGGATGTCCAGCCAGAGCACAACCCTGGCTCGGGGACCCATCGCGTCACGAGTCCGGGCGCGGAACACGGCGAGGAGCTCGTCCCCGTATTCGGCTCGGAACGATCGCGGATAGAGATGCAGCAGCGCTGCGTACACGCGCATGGCTCACACCCTTCGCGACAGTAACCCCGTGGACCTGGCCAGCTTCACGAGCGCCGAGAGGCGTTCCGCCTCGGCGCGTGCGACCTGACGCCCGAGCGGTGTGATGCGGTAATACCGGCGCCGCTCGTCGTCGGCATCGGGCGCCGGGCGGGTTTCGGTCTCGGCGATCAGGTCCTGTTCGAGCATGCGCTGTATCGACCGGTAGAGCGTCCCGGGACCGAGCCTGACCTTGCCGTCCGTGCGCGCGGCGACGTCCTGGATGATGGCATAGCCGTGGCGATCGGCCTCGGCCAACGACACGAGAATATGGAAGACCGCCGATGGCAGCGGCATCGCTGCTTCAGGGTCAGACTTGCTCTTCATGGTGTCAATTGTATCCACACTGGATATATTTACGATGGATAGAATCACCTGGTTCCGCGGCGTCGTCACATAATCCGCCCCGCTACGGCTGCGGTCGGTAGACTCGCTGCGATGGGGTCGCTTCCCCGGCATCTCAGGCAGGCGTTACAGCAGTTGGCCGCCGCCCCAGGCTTCACGATCACTGCACTCCTCACGCTGAGCCTGTCGAGCGGGGCCACGACCGCCATCTTCAGGCGCGGTCTATGCCGTGCTCCTGAGCCCCATGTCGGTCCGTGACCCCGCGTCGCTGGTCGTCGGTTGGGGACGGGACCGAGCACGAACGGAGGGTGTGGTCGAGCTGTCGTACCTGGATGTCGCCGATTTGGGCCGGGCGAGCCGGCATCTCGGCAGCACGGCGGCGGTGGGCTCGCACGCCTGGAACGCTGTCCTTGATGAGGCCGGCGAGCCCACGCGCTTGTCCTAGGCCGGCGTCTCCGGTTCGTTCTTCGAAACACTGGGCGCCCGACCCCTCCTCGGCCGCGTGCTCGGTCCGGACGACGACGTACCGAACGCCGAGAGCGTCGCGGTGATGAGCTACGCGCTGTGGAGCAGGCGCTTCGGGTCCGACCCGGCGATTGTCGAAGGGCCATCCGGCTCGATGACGACCCGACGCGCATCGTCGGCGTGATGCCGCCGTCGTTCGACTCCCCCCGGGGCGTCGAGCTGTGGGCGCCGCTGGCGCCTGGCCTTTCCGCGGCGGGCGCCGCCTGGAAGTCG
>DATLLC010000008.1:0-3231 GCA_035538015.1 Vicinamibacterales bacterium | reverse complement strand
AGACGAGAACGTGCTGCTCTTTCTGGCGGTTCGACCGCGTGACGGCACGTTGTACACGGTGGGACTTTCTCGCGGGAAGTGGCAGGTGCTGCCGGATCTGCAAACCGGTGCACAGGCGGCCCTCAACGGCGGCGAGCGCGTCTCCATCGACTCCTCTTTCCGCACGGCCGTCGCGGCGTCGGCGACTCATGCCGAGCCGTTCACCGCTGTACCGCAGGAACTCTTCGTGATGACGCCAAGCTTTGCGTTCATCCCAGCCAGCGAAGGCGGGCCCGCACGGTGGCATGGGGCGGACGACGGCGTACACGTTCCGGTGGATTACCAGACGATTCCCGGCGGCCTGCCCGGCGGCGGTGGCAGCGCGCTGGAGTCGGCTGTGGAAGCCTGGAACGGCGTCGGCACGCGGTTGCAGCTTGACTGGGGACAGACTGGAAACGCCGTATGTCCCGCGCAGAACTTCACGGGCAACGGCCGCATTGCCCTGTACTGGAACGATCCCTGCGGTGAAATCGGTGATGGTGACGCCGCAACCTTTGGCCTCGGCGGCGGCTTCTTCACGCCAGGCTTCCAGAAGACGATAAACGGCGTCACCTTCAATGGGTTCATTCAGGGACTGGCCATCCTCAACAACACTGGCCCACACCTCGCTGCGGCCGCGTGCCTCCGGGATGCCGTGACCCACGTGCTGGGCCACGCGGTCGGCTTCGGACATTCCAGCAGCGCGAGCGCCGTCATGTACGCCACGCTGCGTCCCGGCTGCTCCTCCGGATCGTCCGGCCTGGGCTCCGACGACATCGACGGGCTGCGGTTCATCTACCCCGCGACTGCCAGCGGCGGCCGTCCGCCGGATGCGCCCACCGCGATCACCAGCTCAGTGGTTCTGGACACCGTCACGCTGTCATGGACTCCTGCGACGACGGGCGGGCCGGCGCAGAGCTACACGATCGAGGCCAGCTATGGCCCGGGCCTTCCGGTCATCGCGTCTCTGAACACTCCCCACGCGACGCCCTCTCTGATCGTCCCCGGCGTGCAGTCCGGGTCGTATTTCGTCCGCGTGCAGGCGCGCAACGCGCTGGGCGTCAGCGCCTTCTCGCCCGGCGCGACGGTCGTGGTCGGGCCTTGCTCCGCGCCGAGTGCTCCGACGGGGCTGGCATATAACACAGCCGACAATCTGGTCACCCTGACCTGGACGCCGCCGGCGAGCGGCATCGCTCAGGGATACTGGCTGTATGCCGGGACCGCACCTGGGCTGTCGAATGCGCTCGTCACCGCGCTCGGACCCACGCCGTCGTTCTTCGGTCCCGCCGTCTACGGCACGTACTACGTGCGCCTTGCCGCCAGCAACTCCTGCTCGGTTGGCCCGAACAGCGCGGAGTTGACGGTGGTCGTCGCGCCATGCACGGTGCGCCCGAATGCGCCCACCGGTCTCGGCTATACGCTTAACGGGAGGGTCGTCACGCTCAACTGGAGTGCGCCGGCGTCAGGCACCCTGCCGTCGCGATATGTGATTCTCGCGGGATCGACCCAGGGAGCGGCAGACCGGCTGGCCATGGAAACGACCAGCCCCGCGACGACGTTCACGGCCTCTGCGCCGCAAGGCACGTACTTCGTGCGGATCCTGTCGCGCAACAACTGCGGCGACAGTCTGTCCGCGTCGAACGAAGTGGAGATTCGGGTGCCGTGACGGGACAGCTCCCGGCCCGCGGTTGCTCGGGTCGGGGCAGTAGAATGGACGTGATGAGGGTCACGACAGCCCTGCTCTTCTGGGCGGCGTTCGCGGCCGGCGCCGTGGCTCAACAGCCTGCCGGCGCGCCGGCTTCAACCGTTGGCGAGGTGACGTTCAATCGTGACGTCGCCCCCATCCTCCAGAAACACTGCACGGCGTGCCACCGGCCAGGACAGATGGCTCCGATGTCGCTCCTGACGTTCGAGAGCGCGCGGCCCTGGGCCCGAGCAATCCAGCGCCAGGTGGCGAGCCGGACGATGCCGCCGTGGAGCGCTGACCCGGCGGTTGGAACTTTCTCCAACGATCCGAGCCTGTCGGCTGACGAGATCACGACCATCACCCGATGGGTCGACGCCGGCGCATCGCGCGGCGACACACCAGCGCCTCCGGCACCCGAGTACACCGACGACTGGCAGATCGGCAAACCCGATCTCGTGCTGTCCATACCCAAGCCGGTCAGGATTCCTGCGCAGGGGGTGGCGGATTACCAATACATCGAGATCCCGACCGGGCTGACGGAGGACCGCTGGATTCAGGCTGCCGAGATCCGGCCGACAAACCGCAAGGCCGTGCACCACGCGCTCGCCTTCGTCAGGTCACCGGGTCTGGCGACACCGGCATTGACGCCGCGCGGCAACGGCATCAGCTGCAATGAGGACGTCTGCGGAGACATCGAGCAGCACGATGCCCGCATGGGCCCGATCCTCGCCGCCTCCGCAGTGGGCACGAACCCCGAGTCGTATCCCCCCGGTACCGCGAAGTTGCTGCGGGCCGGATCGGTGATCACGCTGCAGGTGCACTACACGCCGTACGGCGAGGAGGCCACGGACCAAATCGGCGTGGGCTTCGTGTTCGCCGACGCGCCGCCAAAGGTGCAGTTGAAGATGGTGCCCTTCTCGAAGCAGGGCTTCACGATCCCGCCGCGAGCGGCCAATCAAGTGGTGGAGATGAACCTGGAGTTCAAGAAGGACGCGGCCATCTGGAGCATCGGGCCGCACGCGCACCTCAGGAGCCGCAGCTGGTACTTCGAGCTCATCGATCCGGACGGACGCAAACGGCCACTCCTGTCGGTGCCAACGTTCGACTTCAACTGGCAGCTGGTCTATCGCCTGAACGAGCCGATTGCCGTGCGCGCCGGCAGCCGGCTGCACGTCGTGGGTACCTTCGACAACTCGGCCAACAACAAGCACAACCCCGACCCCGACGCCGTCGTGAACTGGGGCACGCAGACCGCAGACGAGATGCTGTTCGCCTCGATCGTCTACAGTCTCGGCGGCGCCCATTGATGATTGGCAATCGGCAATCAGCAATGGACCCCATTCACTCGCCCAGCCAGGCGTGGAAGGTGTAGTCGGCGCGCACGTAGCGGGCGCCGACGGCATCATAGATGCGCACCGTCCCGATGTTGTGGTTCTGGGTCTGCGTCTCGGTGACCTCACCGGCCGCGTGGTTGACGGCAGCCAGCGATCGAATCAGGCCGGCGTCGAGCGTGGGCGGCATCACGT
>DATLLC010000007.1:0-6213 GCA_035538015.1 Vicinamibacterales bacterium | reverse complement strand
CCGCGCGCAGAAGCGCGAGGGCCGGGTGCGACCCTACGTCGATGGTCTCGTCGGCTTCAACTACCTGATCACGACCACCTCCGTGCACGCCGACACGTCGTGCTCGGGCAGCAGTTGCGACAGCGATGACACGGATTCGATGACCAACCTGGACGACCTGGTGCTCAGCGCCGGCGGCGGCGGTGGCGTGCAGATCGGGTTCGGCCAGGTCCCGCATCGGGTCCGGCTCGATCTATCCGTACGGTATCTCTACGGTGGCGAGGCCAGGTACCTGGCCGAGGGCTGGATTCCCTGGCAGAGCCCCATCAATCCCCTGGCGCGTCGCTCTCGCACCGACATGCTGCTCGTGTACGTCGGAGTGGCGTTTGGCCGGTGACCCGACTGCGCGGATTGGCGCCTGCCGCCCGAGACCTGACAATACACCTCTTGTCACGATTCGGTGGCAGCGCGCTTGCTACGATCGATCGTACCTGGTTTATGTCGTCTTCGAGGACCACATCAGAAAGCTGGTGACGCAGCTGACCGGGGTTGTGGGCGTCGGCTCGTGAGGCTCATCCTCAGAGCCATGGCATGGTACACCTTGAAGTTCACGATCGGCCTGCGGGTTGTGAGATCCTCTCGCACCTTCCAGGACCCCCGGCTTTGGCACGTCCTGAGCCCCGACACATGAAGGGATCGGCGATGGGGTAGACAACGAGCAATCGCCAGTGTTTACCTAGCCCTCTTCAGATCGCCCCTGCCGGCTGCGGCACCGCGAGACGTCCTTCGCCGCGGATCGTGAAGCGCCCGAGCTTGTGATTCTTGTGTGAGGCGCATAGAGTGACCCCGAGCGAGGTGACCTCCACATGGCCGACGCAAACAAATGCGCACACCCGAGCTGCCAATGCATGGTTCCCAAGGGCGGTCCCTATGGAAAGTACTGTAGCGAGTACTGTAAGGAATCGGGCCAGCACACCGAGCTTCGCTGCGGCTGCCAACACCCGGAATGCCGATAGAGACGCGTGCCCTATGGGCTCCATCACGATCGGTTGATTCGTGCCGTCGGCAAGGAGGCCAAGTCATCGCAAGATCCCGAAATCGTAGCGCATGTCAAGAAGCATTACGAGATCGGATCTTTGGTTTTTGGATTTTGATTGGTAATGCGGAAGGGGGGACACGAACCCCCACGGTCTTGCGACCGCCAGCCCCTCAAGCTGGTTGATTTGCGGTGCTGACGCGAACTGACGCGTTTTCTGCGGACGGATGTTGGGCAGGAGGGTGCTGGAGCGAACGCCAGCGACGACTTTTGTCGCACCAAATTCGCACACGGTGTACACGGCATGTCTCGCCTGGCGAACTGAGCACCGTCAGGGCATGTGGGACGTGACTCAACGTGCCGGAGGCGGAGCAAGATTAGAGTCGGGCGAACACCGGGCGCATCCCCCGGCGCGGGTCTGATAACGCTCGTTCTGTTGACCACCGACCCCGTTTATCGCGACTATCGTCCTCGACAAGGCCGTCGCCGAGTTCAAGGACGGCGTGCTGACGGTCACGGTGCCACTGGGCAGCGTGCCGAAGCCGGAGGTGAAAACACTCCCGATCGCGTAGGCCGTAGGGTTCTGCCGTCGTGGCAAGACGGCGGCGCGGCGGTGAAGCCGGTCACGGGAAGGGGACACCCGATGGCCGGGGAGCCGCCGCGCTGCCTGTACAATCGGTCGGAACGAGGCCCTGATGATTCCGCACGGCGCGGCGTTGCTGCGCGACCCCGTCCTCAACAAGGGCACGGCGTTCACCCCCGCCGAGCGCCTCGCGCTCGGGCTCCGAGGCCTGTTACCGCCGCACGTCAGCACCCAGGCCGAGCAGGCACAGCGCGTGGTCGAGAACTTCCGCGGCAAGTCGTCCCCGCTGGAGAAGTACATCGATCTCGCGGCGCTCCACGATCGGAACGAGACGCTCTTCTTCCGCGTGCTGGCCGATCACCTGGTGGAGATGCTGCCCATCGTCTACACGCCGACCGTGGGGTTGGCGGCGCAGCGCTACGCCCACATCTTCCAGCGGCCGCGCGGCGTGTTCATCTCCGCCGCTGACCGCGGTCACGTGGCGGAGGCCCTCGCCAACTGGCCCGAGCGCGACGTGAAGATGATCGTCGTCACCGACGGAGAGCGCATCCTCGGTCTTGGCGACCTCGGCGCCGACGGCATGGTGATCCCGATCGGCAAGCTCGCCATCTACACCGCGGCGGCGGGCATCCCGCCGGTCCACTGCCTGCCGGTCACGCTCGACGTCGGGACCAATAACGAGCAGCTGCTCGCCGATCCGCTCTACATCGGCCTCCACCAGCGCCGCCTCACCGGGGCCGCCTACGATTCGCTGGTCGAGGAGTTCGTGATGGCGGTCCAGCAGGTGTTCCCCGGCGCCATCATCCAGTTCGAGGACTTCGCCAACCACAACGCGTTCCGGCTGCTCGAGCGCTATCGCACCCGGGTGTGCACCTTCAACGACGACATCCAGGGCACCGCCGCGGTCGCGCTCGCCGGCCTGCTCTCGGCGCTGCGCCTCACTGGCGGCGCGCTGACCGGGCAGCGCCTGCTGTTCCTGGGCGCGGGCGAGGCCGCGATTGGTATCGCCAGCCTCACGGTGTCGGCGCTCGTCGCCGCGGGGCTCCCCGAGGCCGAGGCGCGGCGCCGCTGCTGGATGGTCAACAGCCGCGGCCTGGTGGTGCGGAGCCGCACCGACCTGGCCGATCACAAGTGGCCGTTCGCGCACGACCACGAGCCGCTGCCCGATTTGCTGTCGTCGATTCGGGCGATCCGCCCGACCGCGCTCATCGGCGCGGCCGCGGTCGCCGGCGCCTTCACGAGGGAGGTGATCGACGAGATGACCCGGCTGAACGCCAGGCCGATCATCTTCTCGCTGTCCAACCCGACGTCGAAGGCCGAGTGCACGGCCGCCCAGGCGTACGAGTGCAGCGGCGGGTGCGCGGTGTTCGCCTCGGGCAGCCCGTTCGATCCAGTGACACTCGGCGGGCGGACGTTCGTCCCGCGCCAGGGCAACAACTGCTACATCTTCCCGGGTGTCGGGCTTGCCGCCCTGGCGGTGGGCGCGCGTCACATCTCCGACGAGATGTTCCTCGCCGCCGCGCACGCGCTCGCCCACTCGGTGTCGGAGGAGGATCTCGACTGCGGCGCGATATTCCCCTCGCTCACGATGATGCGCGACGTCTCGGTGGAGGTCGCGGTCGCGGTCGCGGAAGTCGCGTATCGACAGGGGCACGCCACCGTAGCCCGCCCGACGAACCTGCGTGCGTTCGTGAGCGCGGCGATGTGGGACCCGGCGTATCCGGTATACGTCCCTGATGCGAGCCCGCATCCGGCCGGAGCCAGGCACTCCCCGTAAGGGCCCGCGGCGTCGGCGACGGGAGCCGGTTTGCGATGAGGGCCGCCCGACCGTCAGTTGGACTGGCGGCTCAGAACGCCAGCGATGGCCACAAATGACACAAGCAGGGGCACCGCTGTCGGACCTGGCGGCAAATCCAGGCGGAAGGCAGCCACCAGCCCGCCAGCCGCAGTCAGGATACCGACACCGGCCGACAACACGAACATCGCACGGATGCTCCGTGTCAGGAGCAGGGACACCGCCGGGGCGAGCGCCAGCAACGAGAACGTCAACAGCGTGCCGACCTCGTGCACGGCCATGGCCACCGCGACACTGATCAAGAGGTTCAGCCCGAGCGACCACACCCACGGATGCACGCCGGCCACCTGGGCTCCCTCGGGATCGAAGGTCACGAGCAGGAATCGCGGGCCGAAGAGCCACTGTGCGACGGTCACGCTGGTGCGGCGACAACCGCGTAGCCACGGCGGGTCCGACGTCCTCGCCTTCGAGTCGCACGGCGCTCGCAGGCGTAAGATCCGCGATGACGGCGTCGACGAGGACGACGGCGTCGGCCGATTCGAGGTAGGGCAGAAGCGAGAGGCGCGTCCCCCCCTCGAGCACACGAGCCTCCGGAGGAGGTGCGTAGCGCTCGAGGAGAAGCGCAATCGCCGCGGCGCCGACCCCGTCGTCCTGGAGCAGGACGTTGCCGAGTCCCAGGACCACCAGCGACGGCCGCCTACTCATCGACTTCACCGCGGCGGTTAACGAAGCGGTAGGTCGACTCCATCAGCTCTGCTTCGGACACGAACTTGTATCCGGAGAAGATCGACTCGACCGTCGCATTGCGCTCGACGCCCGACATCAGCACCGAGCTGTACACATGGTGGACGGCAAACCCAAGCAGGAGGTACATCACCACGTGATGGATCCACCGGACGACGTAGAGGCCGCCGAACATCCCCTCGCAGGTGGTGAACCATCGCAGAAGTGAATCGGCGGGCGCGCCGGCGCCCCGCATGACAAGCCCGGTGCCGATGACGAGAAGGTACTGACCGAACACCAGGAGGTAGGCGAGCCCGGCGAGGGGGTTGTGCCCGACGAAGCCTGGCGGTCTTCGCGGACCGAAGAGATAGAAGCGAATCGTCGGCCACATCCCGCGGCGCCGGCTCGGGTGCACCGGGATGAACTTGTCCCAGTGCGCGTAGTTGTTGCCGGTGAACATCCAGATGACGCGCAGGAGCACCGCGGCGATGAACACATACGCCGTGTAGCCGTGGATCACCCTCACCCAACCCATGAAGAACGACGGCCCTGCCGGGCCGGAGACGGTGACGAAGGGCCATCCGATGTAGAACCCGGTCGCCGACAGCACCATGATGGAGGTGGCGATCAGCCAGTGCGCGATCCGGACAGGCACCTCCCAGACGTAGACCCGCACGAGGCGCCCCTCCGCCGCCGGAGTCATACCGCCCTCACCGTCACGATCTCGCGCCGCTCCCGGTCCACCACGTGGACGCCGCACGCCATGCACGGATCGAAGGAGTGCACCGTGCGGAGGAGCTCGATCGGACGCGCGGGATCGGCCACTGGCGTACCGAGGAGGGCCTCCTCGTACGGCCCGCGTCGATCTTTGGCATCGCGCGGCCCCGCGTTCCAGGTGCTGGGAACCACGCACTGATAGTTGCTGATGGCCCCATTGCGGATCTGCACCCAGTGCCCGAGTGCGCCGCGCGGTGCCTCGTGAAACCCCGCACCCGACGCTTCCGCGGGCCAGGTGCCCGGCTCCCACTTGGAGTTGTCGTGAATGCGGAGCTCGCCTGCGCCCATGTTGGCCGCCAGGGCGTCCACCCACGCGTCCATCTTCTCGGCGATGACCTGCGTCTCGATCCCTCGAGCCGCCACCCGCCCCAGCGTGGAGAAGAGCGCCTCCGGTCCGACGTTCAGCTGCTTCAGCACGGCCGTGACGAGCTCCTTCACGCGCGCGTGGCCCGACACGAAGGCCACCAGCATCCGGGCCAGGGGCCCGACCTCCATCGGCTCGCCGTCATAGCGGGGAGACTTGAGCCACGAGTACTTCTTGTTCGTCTCCGTGCCCAGCATCTCGTACGGCGGTGTGGGCCCGGTGTAGTTCGGCGTCGTCTCCCCTTGATACGGATGCAGGGCGACATCATCGCCACCCTGGTAGTCGTACCACGAGTGCGAGACGTATTCGGTCACTTTCGCCTGATCGAACGGCTCCACCTTCGACAGATCGCGCCCGCGAATGATGCCCCTCGGAATGAACAGCGGCGGCTGCGCGCTGTCGTCGTCCGGGTACTCGCCGTAGACCATGTAGTTGCCGATCCCCCGGCCGTGACCGGCCCAGTCCTTGTAGAAGGACGCGACGGCCAGCAGGTCGGGGATGTAGACCCGTCGGACGAAGTCGCGCGCGTTGGCGACGAACGCCTTCGACTGGGCGATGGTGTGCATGTTGAGGGCCGACTGGCTGTCCGGATCGACGGGTGTCGCCATGCCGCCGACCAGGAAGCTTTGCAGGTGCGGGTTCTTGCCTCCGAGCACCGCGTGCATCTTGATGAATTCGCGCTGCCACTCGAGCGCCTCGAGGTAGTGGGCCACGGCCATCAGGTTGGCCTCGGGCGGCAGGCGGTAGGCCGGGTGTCCCCAGTAGGTGTTCGCAAACGGGCCGAGCTGGCCGCGATCAACGAGGCCCTTGAGACGGTCTCCGCGTCGTGCGCTGGACGACTCCGTCCACCAGTCCGTGAAGTTCAACGCCGAGAAGGCGTACAACAACCAGCCAGAGGGTGCGATGCTCGCCGGCGATGGCCGTACTCAGGTGGGCAAGTTCGCGCGCGTGTCATG
>DATLLC010000006.1:0-35123 GCA_035538015.1 Vicinamibacterales bacterium | reverse complement strand
ACGACGCTGACCGCAGCCCTGGTTCACGCCGGTGCGACCTACTTCACCGACGAGATCGCGCTGCTCAACGACCGGACGCTGGCCGTGACTCCTGTGCCGTTGCCGTTGACAGTGAAGGACGGCGGTCTCGAGCCGCTGAGGGCGCTCTACCCGAACCTGGACGCGCTCACGGCTCACGTGCGCGAAGACTATGTGCGCGTGCGCTACTTGCCGCCGCCGCCGGCGTCCCTGCCGCGTCCGGATGCGTCGGCCCGCGCGCGCTGGATCGTCTTTCCGCGGTATTCGCCCGAGGCCGACACCGCACTCCAGCCCATGGACCGGCCCTACGCGTTGCAGCGCCTCCTGGATGAGTCCTACGTCCAGCCAGGAAGCCTGAACCGGACGAAGGTCGAATCCCTGGTGCAGTGGATGCGGACCGTGGACTGCTACGACCTTCCGTACTCCTCGCTCCCCGCGGCGGTCGATCGCGTCCGCGCGTTGGCCGAATAAGTCACTGCCCGCCGGCACAAGATCGCCATTCGCCTCAGCCCTGGAACCCGGTCGTTCAGGTGTGCCATAGGCCCCGATTAGTCAACTCCAGCCGCCTTTAAGAGTCGTAAGTGTCAACCCGGACCGCTGCCTGGCACAACGGGACTGCGGCTGGCTAACACCATGTCAATTTGTGCCGGGGGGGTAGGCCGTTCTTACACACCGCTGTGCTAGAACGACTAGCCGGTTCATGCCCTAAGCTGACACGAAGCGACACCAGCATACGAATCTGGTACCTTCGCCGTCTGGCGCGAAACTAGCACAGGGCGAGCCAGCCTGCCCCCAAGGTGCTTTCGCCAAACATTCCTCTAAACGGTCCTGCAGAGGCAGGGCACTAGGTGACTTACGGTGGGGAATCTCTGCTTGTCAGGCGCTCGCAGTGTGCGCCGCTGCCTCGATCGACTGGCCCGTCGGGCCCTCGCCCTCGTTGGCGCACTCGTGCTTGCCGCCATCGGCGCGTCGACGGCCGAAGCCCAGATCACAGCGACTGTCTCTTGGGACCCTAACCCCGACAGTTACACCGTCGGGTATCGCCTCTATTACGGCACTGAGCCGGGAACCTACGACACGAGCGTCGATGCGGGGAGCGCGGTCAGCGTTTCGATCACGTTGTCGCCCGGTGACGTTTACTACTTCGTCGTCCGCGCCTACAACCTGCAAGGCACGTTGGGCCCGGCGTCGGCGGAGGCCCAAGTCGACCTCCGCACCCCTGCGCCGACGGCGCAGGTCACGGCGACGCTGGGGGCCAACAACGTCGCGACGGTGACGTGGCAGACGGCCAACGCGGCCTCGGCTACGCTCAACGGGAACCGTGTCGCCCTCTCCGGGACGGCGACGTTCACCGTCACCGCGCAGACGACCTACACCATCCGGGCCACCGCGACGGACGGCCGCATCGCGACGGCCAGCGCGACGGTGACGCCCACGACCGGCCCGGCGCCGACGGCGCGGATCACAGCGACGCTGGGAGCCAACAACGTCGCGACGGTGACATGGCAAACGGCCAATGCGGTCGCAGCCGCGCTCAACGGGAGCTCCGTCGCCCTCTCCGGGACGAGGACGTTGACCGTGACCGCCACGACTACCTTCGCGCTGACCGCCACCGCCGCCGACGGGCGAACCGCAACGGCCAGTGCCACGGTGACCGTCAGCTCGGGTGCGCCTGGTGCCCCGACGAGCATGGCTGCGTCGGTGTCCGGTTCGCGCGTGACCCTTCGATGGCAGGCCCCGTCGACTGGCGGCACTCCAACCCACTATCTGATCTACGTGGGTACGCGGTCGGGATACTCGGACATCACCAACGGCTACAACGTGGGGAACGTGCTCAGCTTTCAGGGCGATCTACCAAAGGGCAGCTACTATGCTCGAGTACGAGCGGCGAATGCGTCCGGCACGTCGCCTAACTCCAACGAGGTACGGTTCAACGTCGGCAGGAAATTGCAGTCGCCATCGGGGGTCACGGTCACCTGGACCGGCACCACGGCCACCTTCTCCTGGGTCTCCTCCTCGGCTGATATCGAGGCAGACATGCCAACCAACTACGTTCTCGAAGCGGGCACAGCGCCGGGCGAGAGCAATGTGGCCACGCTGAACGTCGGCAACACCACGGCGTTCACCACTGAGGTGCCATCCGGGACGTACTACGTCCGCATTCGCGCCCAGAACGCGGAAGGCGATTCCGATCCGTCTCGAGAGATCGAGGTTCGCCTCCCAGGCACACCGCCGAGGCCGACTGGCCTCGTATCGATGAGCGCGAGCGGAGTCGTGGATCTGCGCTGGACCGCCTCCGCGGGCGGCTACGCCCCGACGGGCTACGTCATCGAAGCCGGCAGCGGGCCGGGGCTGTCGGACCTGGCCAGACTACAGGTGGGCAATGTGACGCGCTTCACGACCACGGCCCCGCCGGGTGTGTATTACGTGCGCGTCCGTTCGATCAACTCAAGGGGCACCAGCGTCCCGTCCAATGAGATCGTGGTGAGACGGTAGCTGCTGCCGCGCTCCACGTTCCTCGCCCTGGCGTGTCCCTGGGGTCACGAGAGGTAGTCGGCGACTAGTCCGCGCAGGGCGGATGGCTCGACGATCGCGAAATCCTCCGCCATTGCGGCGTCTGCGCCGTCGTGAAACCAGCGGCCGAGCGCGACGTGCGCGGGATGGTGCAGGTAGGTGTGCAGGTCCGCCTCGGACTCGAACTCGAGCACGACGACGAACTCGAAGTGCGCCGGGCCGACGTTGTCGTAGGCATAGCCGAGGACGCGTCGCCGCCCGACTCGCGCGCGGCGTATGGCCGGGATGGCCTGGCAGGCACGTTCGAGATCGGCGACCAGGGAGCGGCGGTCGTCCAGTGACAGCGACGCACGCGGCGTGAACAGCACCACGTGCGCGATCACTCTTTGTCCTCCCTCCGCCGGCGCGGGCCCGGTGGACGGCTCGCCTTGCCGGGCGGCGTCGGCCGTGCGCCTTGCCGCACCCGCTCCTTGAAGCGCGTCCACTTCGCCTTGCGTGCGTCCTTGTACTTCTGCCGGGGATCGCGATGCGCGCCGCCCGGCCGCCACTTGCGATCCCGCGGCGGCTCTTCGGTCGCGCGTTTCTTGCGCGCCTCCTCGCGTCGCGCCGCTACAGCGGCTTCCTGCGCCTCGAGCCTCGACCGCCACAGCCGCCCGCCCTGGAACCACATCATCACGGCCGACGGGTGCTTCTCCTTGAGGCGGTTGAAGGTCGGCAGCAGCTCGTCGGCTTCCCTGGCGCGAAATGCCGTCGGCTGGTTGTCGACGATGATCGTCCAGTACGCAAAACGCGGCGGCATGCGAAGGTATCCTATCCCGAGATGGAACTCATCGTCGCCAACCTCGACGATCTGCGCGGTGAGATCGCAAAGGAATTCGAGCAGCGCGCGGCGGTCGGACCGCTGTCGTGCGGCGTATCGGGCGGACCGACCGCGCTCATCTTCCTCGCGGCCCTGCGGTCGGCGCAGGTGGACTGGTCGCGGATCACGTTGTTCACCGTGGACGAGCGGGCCGGTCTCTCAGAGGCCGGTGAATCGCACGCCGACCTGACCCGCCGGATTCTCGGACAGGTGAGAGACGGTCGCGGGCCCCGCCTGCACGCGATGTCCGCGACGGGCACCGATCTCGAAGCGGCGGCGGCCGAATACGATCGCGTGCTCGGGCGGGAACTCAGGGATGAACCATTGGACCTCGCCATCCTCGGAGTCGGTGAGGATGGCCACGTCGCGGGGCTCTTCGCTGGCCACCCGGCGCTCGACGAGCTGACCCGAGTGGCCGCCGTGCACGATGCGCCCCGCGCCCCCTACCGTCGACTCACCCTTTCGTTGTCGTTCCTGATCAGCACCGCCGAAATCTGGGTGGTGGCTCTGGGCGAGCGCAAGCGCGCGCTGGTCCAGGCGGCCGCGCGCCGCATGCACACCAACACGCCATTGGACCTGCTGCTGCGACACGCGCCCCAGGTCACGATTTTTACGGATCAGGCGGTCGGACGCGGTTGAGAGGGCTTGCTGCGCCTACGCGTCCGCCACCACGGAAACATCCGCCCCGAGCCTGCGCAGCTTCTCGACCAGGGTCGTCCGCTTCAAGCCAAGCAGGCGCGCTGCAGCGCCGCGGTTGCCCTCGGTGCGCGTCAGCGCCTGATCGATCATCTGTCGCTCGAAGTCGGCCACCAGCGCCGGCAGGTCCACGCCCGACTCGGTGAGACTCGGCGCCACCGGCACCGGCGCCGCGTCTCCGCGCATGTCTGGCGGCAGATCGTCGACGTCAATCCGGCGCCGCCCGCCGCCGAGGGCCAGCGCGCGTTCGATCACGTTCTCGAGTTGACGGACGTTGCCGGGCCACTCGCAGGCCATCAGGCGCCGCATCACTTCCTGCGACACCACCACCGGCTCGCGCCCGTCGCCAGCCGGTTGCAGCTTGTCGATGAACCGCGCGACCAGCAGCGGGATGTCTTCCGATCGCTCGCGCAGCGGCGGGAGCTGCACCGCGACCACGTTGAGTCGATAGAAGAGATCCTCCCGGAAGGTCCCCTCTTTGACCATCCGGGCGAGATCGGCGTTGGTGGCGGCGAGGATGCGGACGTCCACCCTGATGGTGCGCGAGTCGCCGACACGCTCGAACTCACGCTCCTGCAGCACGCGCAGCAACTTCATCTGCAGTGAGGCCGGCATCGTCCCCACTTCGTCGAGCAGGATCGTGCCCTTGTCGGCCTGCTCGATCCGTCCCTGGCGCGACTGTACGGCCCCGGTGAACGCCCCCCGCACGTGCCCGAACAACTCGGCCTCGAGCAGCGGTTCGGGGATGGCGCCGCAATTGATGGCGACGAAGTTCTGCTGCCGTCGGAGCGAGCTTTGATGGATGGCGCGTGCCACGATCTCCTTGCCGGTCCCCGTCTCGCCCGTGATGAGCACCGTGGCCGAGGTGGAGGCCACGGTCTCGATGAGCTGATAGAGCGCCCGCATCGGGGCGCTCTTGCCGACCATGGCGCCAAGGCCAAAACGCTGGTCGAGTTGCTGGCGCAAGTACGCGTTCTCTTCCTTGAGGCGCCGCTGTTCGCGGGCGCTGTTGATGACGTGCAGCAATTCGTCGAACTGGAAAGGTTTGGCGACGAAGTCGGACGCCCCACGCTTGATGATGTCGACTGCGTCCTTGACGGTCGCATACCCGGTGACGACAATCGCGAGGATGCCCGGATACCGCTCGAGCGCCGCGTCAATCACTTGCCTCCCGTCGAGGCCGGGCAGCCTGAGGTCCGAGATGATGACGTCGAAGGCGAAGCGCTGCAGTTGTTCGAGAGCTGCCTCACCCGAAGCCGCCTCGACCACGTCGAATCCTTCATCGGTCAGGCGCTCCGCCACCACGAGCCTGAGCGCTTCCTCGTCGTCGACCAGAAGAATATTTGGCTTGGAATCAGCCATTTAGAGAGATTGTCAAAGATTTGACGTTCGTTGTCAAGGCTGCACACCTAATCCCATGCTGGCAGGAACCGATAGTCCGTTTGTAGCCGGACAGCGGGGAGCAAGACAGACGGCACGTCCAATCGACGAGGAGGCAGGTCAGTGGAACGTCAAACGGTCAGCATCATGAAAGCGTGCGAGTTGGTGGGTGTGAGCCGCCGCACAATCTACAACTGGATCGCAGCGGGTAAGGTCGAGTACGTGCGGACCGCCGGCGGCAGCATCCGGATCTTTACGGACACCCTGTGGCGCCAGCCGGATGGCTCGGCTCCCTCAGCTCCGACCGCAACGGCGTGAGCTCGTCAATTCACGGCGACGCGGGGTACGCCCTGACGTCCATGACGGACACGACGTCGGACTCCGGCGGGGATGACCTGCGGACCCTCATTCACCGGTTGAACAACCAGTTGGGGGTCATCCTGGCTCACGCCGAGCTGCTTGAAGCCAAGGCGTCCGACGCCGGCCAGCGCGCCCGCGCCACCCAGGTGGTGTCGGCCGCGCTCCAGGCCATGAGCCTGGCGCGCGAGATTCGCGTGTCGATGGCCGACTCGAAGTAGCGGCTCTCCCTCCCGATGCGGGGCGGTCCTCCGTCCCGCGCGTGCCTCCCCACCTCAACCTCCACGCCCGCTTCGCCCGCGATTACCATTTCGTATTGCGGTGCTCCGTTCCGCGCAAAGGCTACGGTACAGATAGTGTCAGTCCATTGACGGAAAAGGTCACTCCTGCGTCAAGGGGTTGACGAATTGTGCCGAATCAAGCCGATCGAGGCAGCGGGGGTTTTGGCCCTAACCCGTTAACCGCCAGCTACTTACAAATTTCGAGCGCGCGTCTGTCGGACCCGCAAACGTCGGACGACAGAGCTGGCATCCGGGTTGCCTCTAGAGCTTGCGGACCTGACCCTGGGTCCGGAGGATGTGCGAACGAAATGAATGAGGCGACCGCAGAAACAACCCGCGTCGAGGCTGGATTGCCCTTCGTGGAGGCCTTGGCCCGACGCATGGCGGCGACCATGCCGCATTCAATTGATCTCGGCGACCTGGTGCAGGATGGCGTGATTGGACTGATCGACGCCGCGCACCGCTTCGACGACAGCCGCGGGATCAAGTTCGAGACGTTCGCCGAACGCCGCATTCGAGGTGCGATGATCGACGCGCTTCGCAAAGATGCCTGGCCCCGTGGCGTGCGTCGCGTGCGCCGTGAGCTCGAAGCCGCGCGGGAGAAGTTGCGCACCCAGCTGGGTCACGAGCCGTCGCTCGCCGATCTCGCCGCGGCCGTCGGCTCCGACGAGAAGCGCCTGGGGAAGACGATCGTGCGCATCAACACGATCGAATCGACCTCGCCCTACTCGTCGAACGATCAGGTCGACGACCAGCAGCTGCCCGCCGTGCTGATGCCCGCCGAACCGGAACGGCCGGACGCGCTCTACGAGCAGACCGAAGTACGGGAGCGGGTCCGCAAGGCCGTGGCCTCGCTGCCGGCACGCGAGCAGCGCGTGATCGCGCTTTACTACTACGGCGAAGTGACGATGAAGGAGATCGGCCAGGAACTCGGCGTCAACGAGTCGCGCGTGTCGCAACTCCACGCGCGGGCGCTTCGTCGGCTGCGCGAAGCGCTCGGCACGGATCAGACGCCGGCGGCAGCCGCGTCGACGATGCGCGCGGCGATTCTCGCATTCCAGGTGAAGCCGGTCATGGCCAAGGCGTCCCTGCCCGCGTCGGATACCCGCGTGCCGGCCGCCGCCCAACGTCGCGCCACGACCGCGCTGGTGGTGCCTTACGACAGCGTGTCGCGCGCCGCGCGGAGCAAGTCGCCGAGCCTGAACGGCTTCGACAGCCAGCGGCACCCAGTCTCGTCGAGGAACCGCTCGGCATCGGTGCCGGCCACGTCGCCGGTGACGAAGATGACTCGCCGGGTGAGGCCCGGCGTGGCGGCCGCCATCGCCCGGTAGAACTGGACGCCATCGATGCGCGGCATCTTCAGGTCGCACACGATCAAATCGTAGGACTGCTCGGCGAGGCGGGACAGCCCCTCCTCGCCGTCACCCGCCCGATCCACGACGAACCCCGCATCCACGAGCGCCTCGGCGACCGCCATCGCCAGCGCGGGCTCGTCTTCCACGACCAGCACCCGCGTACCCTTGAAGGAGTCCAGCGATACGGTGGCTGACGGCGTCGGCCCCGGGGCGGGCTCCGCCTTCACGGTGACCGGCAACTCGACGTAGAACGACGTGCCGTCCCCCTCCGACCGCAGCCAGATCCGCCCGGCGTGCTCCTTGACGAGTGCGTATGCGACGCTGAGGCCCAGGCCCGTCCCCTTGCCGACTTCCTTGGTCGTGAAGAACGGATCGAAGATGCGCGTCTGGACCTCGCCGGGCACGCCAGGCCCATCGTCGTTGATCTCGATCAGCACGCTGTCCTTCTCGTGGTCGTGCCACGAACGGATCACGAGCGTGCCGCGCCCGTGAGACGAGAGCATGGCCTGCTCGGCGTTGATGACGAGGTTGAGGAAAACCTGCTTGATCTGATGGCCGTCCGCGAACACCGGCGGCAGCCCCGAGGCCAGCGCTTCGATCAGCGTGATGTTCGAGACGCGTTGCTCGTAGGCCCTGAGCGCGAGGGTTTCGCGAACCACCTGGTTCACGTCCACGAGCCCGCGCGTGCTCTGACGCTTCCGAGCGAAGGTGAGCAGATTGCGAACGATGCGGGCGGCCCGCTCGGCTTCGCCGAGGATGACGGCCAGTCCGCGCTTGGCCCTCTCGTCCCCCGGCTGCGCCGACAGGCGCTCCGCCCAGGACAGGATCGTCGCCAGGGGATTGTTGAGTTCGTGCGCGACGCCGGAGATGGTATGGCCGAGGGCCGCCATCTTTTCCGCCTGCAGCAACTCGGTCTGGATGTCGCGCGACTGGTTGTCGAGGCGGCGTCGTTCGCCGACGTCGCGGACCACGGCTTCGACGCGCAGGTGGCCCTCGTCGGTACATTCGGCCGCCGCCGTGACCTCGACCCATGCCACCGAGTTGTCGAGCCGGCGCAGGCGCAGCAGGTGATCCGCGACGGCGCCCGACTTCTGCAGGCGTCCGAGGAAGGCGAGCCGGGCGTCGGCGTCCACGAACCGCTCCGGATCGAAGGGCAGCACGAGCCACTCCGGCGTCTCGGGTGGATAGCCGAGTACCAGCTTCAGACGGGCGTTGGCGGCCGCAGTCGTGGAGCCGCTGCCATCCAGGGTTCCGATGTAGAACCCCTCGTGTGCGGCTTCGAAGAACCGCGTGAAGGACGTGGTCTGATTTCCCAACGACGTCAGTTGGTGCCCTTCAATCTATCGCATCTTCGGTTTGACAGGCTCCGGGGCTGCGGCTAGGCTCAGCGTGTCCATGAAGATCCCTGGCCGTCAGGACCTGCTCCCCCTGGTAGGTCTGGCGCTGGCCATCGTCGTTCTGTTCTCCAGCCCGCTCACACGCATCTTCTCCTACGCGCGGCAGGCCGAAGAGCAAAGTGGCCTCGCCGTGCTGCCGGCTCTCGTCGTGCTGGCGGCCAGCCTGGCCGTCCACCTCCTTCGCCGGCGGTACGCGGCGCAGACGACGCTGGCCATTGCCGACGTTCGCCGCCGGGAAGTCGAGGTCCGCGCCGAAGAGGTCGAGCACCTGGTCGCGTACGGCCAGGCCCTCGGGCGCGCGAACGACCTCGAGTCCATCCGCGTCTCGGTTGCCCAGCACCTGCCGACGATTGCCGGGACCGATCGCGTCTGGGTACTGATTCGCGAAGGCACGCAGTGGGAGGCCCTGGCCGGCGATACGAGGGGCACCAACGAGGTGCTGCGATGGGGGGATCTGGCCGAGCAGCTGCTCAGCGGCCAGACGAGCGAAGGCCTGGCGGAACGGGCGATCGGCTTCCCGCTGATGGTGGACTCGGCGGCCATCGGCGTTCTCGGTGTCCGCACACCCGACGGCGCGCTCGGAGAAGAGCGCCGTCGCGCCATCGAGGCCTCGGCGCCCGTCCTGGCGCTGGCGATCCGTCACGCGCAGCTGGCCCGCGAAGTCAGGGAGAACAGCGTACGCGACGCCTTGACCGGCTGCTTCACGCGCGGCCACGCGATTGAGGTGATTGATGCCGAGCTCCGGCGGGCGCGCCGCAGCCAGGCCCCGGTCTCGCTCATCATGTTCGACGTGGATCGGCTGAAGGACGTCAACGATCGCCATGGTCATCTGGGTGGTGATGCGGTGTTGGCGGTCATCGGCAAGCGGATGCGAGAAGTGCTCCGCGGCTCGGACCTGAAATGCCGCTACGCCGGCGAGCAGTTCCTCGTGCTTTTGCCCGAGACGCCGCTGGCCGGCGCGAAGCGGGTGGCCGAGACACTGCGTCGCGAAGTGGCCGATCGACCGGTGCCCTGGGCCGGCGAGAACCTGCGTGTGACCGCCAGCTTCGGGCTGGCGCAGGCGCTGGCCGGCGAGGTCAACGTACAGGCCTTGATCGGCCGCGCGGATCACGCCTTGTATCGTGCGAAAGACGAAGGCGGCAACTGTGTGCGCATCGCCGATGCCACCGTGCCGCAGCCGGCCAGCGATCAGCCGTGAGCGTCGAGCGGCTCGCCTGGATAGCCTGGATCACCGTCTGCGTGGTCTGGGGCACAACCTATCTCGCCATTCGGGTGGCGCTCGAGACCGTGCCGGTCCTGCTCGTCGCCGGCCTGCGCTGGCTATCGGCGGGCGTCGTGCTCGGGCTCTTTGCAGCTGCCACCGGACGCCGGCTGCCCGGCCCACGGATGTGGGCCGGCCTGGTCCTCCTCGGCTTTCTGATGAACGTGGTCGGCAACGGGTTCGTGGTATGGGCCGAGCAGTTCGTGACGAGCGGCTTGACTGCCGTGCTCATCGCGTCCGTGCCGTTCTGGAGCGTCGGCGTCGAGGCCTGCCTGCCGGGCGGAGAGCGCGTGCGTTGGGCGACGCTCGGCGGGCTCACCATCGGCTTTGCCGGCATCGTGGTGCTGGTGTGGCCGGAGCTGTCGTCAGGCGGCGCGGCGGGCCGCCAGTTCGTTGGCGGCGTGATCGGCATTCAGCTCGCCTGCTTCGGGTGGGCGCTCGGCACGTCGTACAGCAAGCGGCATCCGTCCTCGGGCGATCCGGTCGCGGCGACCAGCATCCAGATGCTGTGCAGCGGCACGATGCTGCTGGCCCTGGCGACCGCCGGCGGCGAATGGGCGGCGCTCCACTTCACGGCGCGCACGCTGGCCGCGATGACCTATCTCACGGTTGCGGGATCCGTCGTCGCCTATACAGCGTACATCTACGCCGTCCAGCATCTGCCGATCTCCACGGTGTCGCTGTACGCGTATGTGAACCCGCTGATCGCGGTCGTCCTCGGCTCACTGCTGCTCGGTGAACCCTTCTCGCCCCGCATCCTCGTTGCTGGCGCCCTGGTGCTCACCGGGACGGCCGTGGTCAGAGGAGTACAATCGACGAGTGCCCCGGCTGCCACGGCTCGCCGAGCTGATGCCTGACTCCGCGGGCTGGGGCTTCTTCCTTTGTACGAGCAAGGAGGTTCGCACCGGCCGCAGCGGGTCGGAGTTCCTCGTTCTGACGCTCCAGGACGTCACCGCCCAGGTCACCGCCAAGATTCTCGACGAGCCGTCCAGATACCAGCCGGAATTCGACGCCGGCGAGTTCGTGCGGGTGGAGGGCAAGGGGAGCTCGTACAACGGGCGGCTTCAGCTCGTGGTGTCGTCGATCAGGCGCGTGCATCCCGAGCAGGACCGCCTCGAGGGATTCCGCGAGGATGAATGCGTCCTGAGCGCTGGGCGCCCGATCGAGGAGATGTGGGTCGAGCTGACCGCGCGTGTGGCGGCCGTCACGGATTCGAGCCTGCGCGTGCTGCTGATGCGGATCCTGGCCGATCACGAAGCGCAGCTTCGCGAATGGCCCGCGGCGCAGGTCATTCATCACGCCTATCGCGGCGGCTTCCTCGAGCACATCGTCAAGATGGCGGACGTCGGGACCACCACCGCTCGCGCCTACGGCGCGAACGCAGACCTGGTACTGGCCGGCGTGATCCTGCACGATATTGGCAAGCTGCAGGAGCTGGCCTACGAGGCCGGCATGATCAGCTACACGCGTGAAGGGAATCTCCTGGGGCACATCGCGCTCGGCCTCGTCCTGGTGCGCGACGCGGCGTCGGGCGTCTCCGGGTTTCCGCTCGACCTCCGCACGCATCTCGAGCACCTGGTGCTGTCGCACCACGGCACGCGCGAACACGGGTCGCCGGTGGAGCCGAAGACGATCGAGGCCTTCATCCTGGCGTCGGTGGACGAACTGGACGCCCGGATCAATCAGGTGAGGCGCGCCGTTCAGGAGGATGCGGGCGAGGGGGAATTCACGACGTGGAACAAACGCCTCGGACGGGTTCTGTATAAGGGGAGTTGAGGGGTTCTGCGGTTCTGCGGTTCTGAGCGGCCTCACGTCTCCTGCGCGTCTTTCGTCCCGAGCGCGAAGGTCATGCTGCCGTTGGCGACGATGCGGTTTCCGACCCGGGCGCGGCCCTCCAGGACGCCCATCCGATTGCGCAGGCGTTTGACGCGCGCCTCCACCTCGAGCACGTCCCCGGCGTATACCCGGCCGCGATAGCGCACGCGCTCGATCCCGCGAAAGAAGATCAGCAGGTCCTTGTACTCGGGCTTGGCGAGGATCAGGATGGCACCCACCTGCGCCACCACCTCGGTGAGGATGGTCGGCGGCAGCGCCGGGCGCCCGTTTCCCGACGTCGTCGACAGGTAGCGCTCGTTGATCGAGACGTTCTTGATGCCAACAATGCGCTTGTCCGGCTCGAACTCGATGATGCGGTCGACGAGCAGAAAAGGATAGCGGTGGGGCAGGATGCGCTCGATAGCCGAGTAGTCGAGCGGCAGCTTCACTTCTTCGTTCTGCATTGCGGGATGCTCTCAGTATACTTCCCGCTCTGGAGGCGAAGCATGCGCACGTTCCTAGCGGCCGTCGTTTGTGCTGGTGTCACTACTACGGGTCTTGCCCAGCCCCGGCCTGTCACGGTGGACGACGTGCTCGAGTTGAAGGGTGTCTCCTCGCCGATGGTGTCGCCTGACGGGACGCGGGTGCTGTACACCGTGCGGGCCTGGGAGCCGGCCTCGGACAAGGAGCCGAACCAGCGCGAGTCGCGGACGCGCGTCTGGATGGTGCCGGTGGCCGGCGGCCCTGGTCGCCAGATCACCTTCGGTCAGCGCGGCGACTCCCAGCCGCAGTGGTCGCCCGATGGCCGCTCCATCAGCTTCCTGTCTGCGCGGGGGACCGGTACGGGTGAGGACGCGCCGCGGCCGCAGGTCTACGTGATGCGATCCGACGGTGGCGAAGCCCGGCGGGTGACCGACGCCAAGGAAGGCGTCGCGACGTATGCATGGGCGCCCGACAGCCGCCGCATCGCCTTCGTGGCGACCGAGCCGCGCAGCTCGGATGAAACGGCCAAGGTCCGCTCCCGAGACGACGAGCTGGTGTTCGAAGGAGACCTGCGTTATCGGCATGTATGGGTGGTTGAGATCGCCGACAGCAGCGTGGCGACGCCCATCACCAGCGGACAGGACTACACGGTGGATGCCGGACCCCTGTCCTGGTCACCCGACGGGAGCCGCATCGTCTTCAGCGCGGGCCTGACCAGCATGCTCCGGGATGAGCGGCAGGACGTGTACATCGCCGAGGTCGCCACGAAGCAGATCACGAAGATCAGCACGAACTTCGGGCGCGACAGCCGCCCGCAGTGGTCGCCCGACGGCACCCGTATCGCGTGGGTGGCAGATCTCAACACCGCCAAACCCAATGGCGATGGCACACCGGCCAGCCAGATCACGCAGTCGCGCCTGATGATCTACGACGTCGCGGCCCGGGTCATCAAGGACGCCTCGTCGCCGTCGTTCGATCTCGAAGCCGCGACGCCGCAATGGAGCCGGGATGGCAGCCACATCATCTTCGCGACGGGTCAGCGTGCCTACACCACCGTGTTCTCGTACGATGTCACCGCCGCGCGATACACCGCCCTCACCGAACGCCGCACCCTGCAACTCGGCTCGCAGAGCCGTGACGGGGCGGTCATCGCGGTCTTGCAGGACTCGCCCGAGTCGCCGAACGACGTCTATGTGACCGGCCCGGACTTCCGCACCTTCAACCGCTTGACGACCACGAACCCGCAGGCGGCCCAGTTCGCGCTCGGCGCCAGCGAGGTCGTCACCTGGAAGAGCGACGGGTGGACGGTCGAAGGCGTGCTGCTCAAGCCGGTCGGCTTCGAAGCGGGCAAGCGGTATCCGCTCCTGGTCGTCGCCCACGGCGGGCCAGCCGGAGCGTTCGTGAACAACTATCGCGTGGGCGGCCTGGAAGGCGGTCAGCTGTGGGCGGGCCAGGGCTGGGCCGTGTTCTATCCGAATCCGCGGGGCAGCACCAACTACGGCGAGAAGTTCCTGCGCGCCAACATCAACGACTGGGGTGGCGGCGACTACCGCGACATCATGACAGGAATCGACGCGCTGGTCGCCCGCGGCATCGCCGACTCCGACAAGCTCGCCCTCATCGGCTGGAGCTACGGCGGCTACATGACGGCGTGGTCCATCACCCAGACGGCGCGGTTCAAGGCCGCGATGGTGGGCGCTGGCCTGACGAACCTGTGGAGCATGTACGGCACCAACGACATTCCCAATGTCCTGATCGGCTACTTCGGCGGGCAGGCGGGGCCGGAGCGGCTGCCGCTCTACATGGAACGCTCGGCGATGACGCGCATCGACAAGGTGGTGACCCCGACCCTCATCCTGCACGGCGGCAGCGACGAGCGCGTGCCGATCGGTCAGGCCCAGGAGCTCTTCCGCGGCCTCAAGGATCGCGGCAAGGCCACGGAGCTCGTGTTCTACCCGCGCGAGGGACACGGCATCACGGAGTACTATCATCAGAAGGATCGCCTCACCCGCATCCAGGACTGGATTTCCCGCTACACGCTCGGTGAGGCCGCCCGAAAGACCAGCAGCCAATGACCGATCGGCAGGATTCGTCGGCGGGGTTTCCCGCCATTCGCGACGCGACCGAGCTCGCGGTGCTCACCGAGCTCGGTCGCGAAGTGACCTCGGTGCTCGACCTCAACGAGCTGCTCGAGAAAATTCCCCAGCTCATTTCACGTCTCACCTCGTTCACGGTGTTCTCGGTCTACCTGCTGGACGAACGGCGGCAGGACCTGCACATCGCCTACGCGGTGGGCTATCCGGAGGAAGTGGTCCGCAATTTCCGCCTCCAGGTCGGCCAGGGCATCGTCGGATCGGCGGTGGCGGAGCGCCGACCCATCCTGCTCGATGACGTCGAGCAGGATCCGCGCTACCTGCACACGGTCCCCGGCGTTCGATCGCAGCTGGCCGTGCCGCTCCGTCACAAGGGGAAGGTCATCGGTGCGCTCAACCTCCTGAGCGACAAGCGAGCCGCCTTCACCGAGCGCGACGAGATGATCCTGCGGCAGTTCGCCGCCCACGTCGCGCAAGCCATCGTGAACGCCCGGCTGTTCGAGTCGGAGCGCGAGTACGCCGAGACGCTCGAAACCCTCGCGGAGATCGGCCGCGAGATGAGCGCCATCCTGGATCTCGAGGAGCTGCTCACCAGGGTCGCCCACCTCGTGAAGCGCCTCATCAACTACCGCACCTTCGGCATCGCGCTGCTCGACGAGGAGAGCGAGACGCTGGAGTTGAAGCTCGCCATCAAGTACGGTGACAACCCGAAGGCGCTCGAACCGGTGGAGCTGGGCGAAGGCCTCGTCGGCTACGCGGCGCTGCACAGGGAGCCCGTGCTGGTCGACGATGTGACCCAGGATCCGCGCTATATCAAGGCGGTCGAGGACGTGCGCTCAGAGCTCGTCATCCCGCTGCTCCTGAAGGATCGCTGCGTCGGCGTCTTCGATCTGGAGAGCCCGGAGCTCGGCGCTTTTACCAAGAAGCACGTGGAGCTGCTGACCCTGCTGGCGTCTCAGGCGGCGGTGGCGCTCGAGAACGCCCGCCTCTACGAGGAGATCCGCGCCAACGAACTGCGGCTGGAGAAGGAGCTGCGCTTCGCCCAGCGCGTCCAGTTGGCGCTGCTGCCGCAGGAGCTGCCGAAACGCCTGCGCGGGGTCGACGTCGCGTGGCATTTCGACCCGGCGCGGGAACTCGGCGGCGACATGTACGACTTTCTCTCACCCGAGCCCCACACCCTGGTGGTCTCGGTCGGCGACGTCTCGGGGAAGGGAGTCCCCGCGGCGCTCTACAGCGCTTTCGCCGGCGAGCTGGTGCGCGGGCGTACCTTCCGGCGCCGGCTCGAGACCCGGCGCAGCACGCCCGGCGTGGTGCTGAACGCGATCAACCGCATCCTGCACGAGCGGCAGCTCGAGGAGTATTACTGCACGCTCTGCTACGCCATGTTCGACCTCCGCCGGCGTCAGGTGACCTTCGCCAATTCCGGGCTGCCGTTCCCGGTCCGCTGCAGCGGCGGACGGGCTGAACAGATTCCCATGCCTGGAGTCCCCCTCGGCTCATTCGCCGGTTCCACCTATGACGAAGTGACGCTCGACCTTCAGGCTGGCGACGTGTTCGTCCTCTGCTCGGACGGTATCTTCGAGGCCTTCGACGAGGAAGGCCAGGAGTTCGGCGCCGGTCGTCTCATCGAGGTCGTGGAACGCTCCCACGCGGCGTCGGCCAAGGAGATCGTCGGTGCGATCTTCGGAGCGGTGCAGGCGTTCCGTGGGGACGCGGAGCAGACCGACGATCAGACGGTCGTGGTGGTGAAGATCACGGCGTAGGCCGTCGCAGACCTCGTCCGGCCGCCGCCCTATCGCTGGCAGGTCGGACAGTAGAACGTCGATCGGCCAGCCTGCGTGCGCCGCCGAATCCTGCCCCCGCATCCCCGCCGCGGGCACCGCTCGCCTTCGCGATCGTAGACACGGAACCGCGCCGAGCTCGACGCTGTCGCCGCTCGATCGATGGCACGCTTCAGCACACGCTTGATGGCGTCGGCCAGCCGATTAGCCGCCTCGCGCGGCGCACCGCCCGCGGTGGCGATCGTGGACGCGCGCTTGAACGGCGACAGGCGAGCCAGGTGCAGCGCCTCGCATGCGTAGATGTTGCCGATGCCAGCGGCGATCCGCTGATCGAGCAGCGCCACCTTGAGCGCCGTCTTCCTTCCGCGGCAGGCCTCCGCCAGCGCGCGAGCATCGAAGTCCGCCGAGAGCGGCTCGTGACCGAGCCGGCTGAGAACGCGATGGCGCGCCAGCTCCTCCTCGCCGAGCAGATCCATGAGCCCGAACCGCCGCGGATCGTTAAAGGTGACCCGGTCCCCCGAGTCGAGGTGGAACACGACGTGATCGTGACGATCCGGCTCGGCGGATTCGCCCCGGTTGGCGGCAGAGGGCGGCTCGACGCGGAACGATCCGGACATGCCCAGGTGAATGATCAGGGTGTCACCCGATGACAAGGTCGCCAACAGGTACTTGGCCCGGCGCATCAGCGATCGTACCGTCCGGCCGATTAGCCGGGCTTCGAACTGTGGCGGAAAGGGCGAGCGCAGGCCGGCGCGACCGAGCTCGACTCGCGCGATGCGAGCGTGCGTGAGATGACGGTCGAGAAGGCGACGGACCGCTTCGACTTCGGGGAGCTCGGGCAACGTCCCAGCATAGCAGTCACCCCTCCAGCACCTTACTGTGGCGGCCGTTCCTCGGCGGCCTCGACTCCCGCCGCCACAGTAAGATGTCGCCGTGCGCCCGGGCGACTCTGCCGGCGATCGAAAGGACGGATTCATGGGGGCCATACTGCCGGTCGCGCTGGTGCCGCTGCTGCCCGAGGACGGCCGATACGCGGACATCGACGGCATGAAGTTGAAGGCGGTGGTCCGCGAGGCAGCGGCGATTTCGCGGCGCGATCAGGCACGGGGCACGCTGTTCTGGGGACGCAACGTCGGCTTTCAGGGCCACGCCGAGACACAGGACTGGGTCGAGGGCTACTTCCGGAAATTCGGCCTGGAGAACGTGCACCGAAAGTCGTTCGATCTGGCGCCGCAGTGGACGGCCAAGTGGTTCGCCATTTCCTTCTCCAGCGGCGGCACCACCTTCGCGCTGAAGACGGCCCGGCCGGCCGAGGACTCCCCCTCTACACCACCCAACGGAGTGGAGTTCGAGGTCGTCTGGGTCAACACCGGCACCGCTGCAGACTTCGTCGGCCGCGACGTCAGGGGCAAGGCGGTCCTGATCCAGAGCATCCCGCAGCCCGGCGTCCTCCGGCACTCGATTACGGCCGAGCGCGCCGTGCAGCGCGCCCTCGATGCCGGCGCGGCGGCCATCGGCATGATGTACGGCGTTTCCGACAACTTCACGGTGTGGGAGCTTCGCACGCAAGGCAAGCCGGGTTTTTGCGTCGGCTACGAAGACGGCCGCGCGCTTCTCGAGCGCATCGGCAAGGGTGAATCGGTAAAGGTCAAGATCGCGCTCGAGTCCGAAGACCGTGCGAACCTGAAGACCGCCAGCGTGCTCGGCACGCTCCCCGGAACCACGGACGAGGACATCATCATCGTCGCCCACATGGACGGCTACTTCGACGGGGCCATCGACAACGGATCCGGCCTGGCCGTGATGATGGGCCTGCTGGAGCACTTCTCGAAGGTGCCGCGCGCCGAGCGCAGGCGGAAGATCATCTTCCTGGGCTCGGCCGGCCATCACGGCGGGCCAGGTGCACGATGGCTCCACGATGAGCGCGATACCGTCCTGGCGAAGACCGCTCTCATCATCAACCTGGAACATGTGTCCGCCGTCCGGACGAAATATTGGGGACCCCACCTCCGCAAGACCAACGCGGTGTCGCCGATGCGGTGGTGGGTCTGGGGAAGCCCGGCGCTGCTCGAGATCGCGCTTGGATCCTTCGCGCGGTTCAACGTCGGCCTGACCGCCGACATGGACACCGGCGCCTCCGGCGAGATCGGCCAGGTGGCGCGCGACGCTCCGTCGATGCAGGTGATCACCTCCCCCGAGGTCAAGCACACCGAGGAGGACAGCGAGGAGTGGGTACCGGCGGCCGGCCTGGAACAGGTGGGCCGCGCCTACGCGAAGATCATCGACGAGATCAACCGATTGCCGCGGCGCGAGCTGTGGCCGGCCACGAGCAGCCCTACCGCTGCCAGGCGGCATTGAGAGACGGACGCGGACGATGCCAGCCCTCGACGGACTCAAGGTCATCGATCTCACACGCGTGCTCGCCGGGCCGTTTTGCACGATGCTCCTCGGTGACATGGGCGCCGATGTCATCAAGATCGAGGAGCCGGAGCACGGCGACGATACGCGGGGTTGGGCGCCGTTCATCGACGGGTGGAGCAGCTACTTCCTGGGCGTCAATCGCAACAAGCGGAGCCTCGCGCTGAACATCAAATCGACAGAAGGCGCCGAGGTGCTCACGCGGCTCATCCGCGACGCCGACGTGCTCGTCGAGAACCTGCGCCCCGGCACACTCGCCAGGCTCGGGTTCGGATTCGACCGGGTGACGGATATCAATCCTCGCCTCGTCTATGCGTCGGTTACCGGCTACGGGCACACCGGCCCGCGCCGAGACCTGGCTGGTTACGATCCCGTGCTCCAGGCCGAGGCCGGCCTGATGGACATCACCGGGCCGGCCGACGGGCCGCCGTCGCGAGTCGGCGTCGCCGTGACCGACTACATGGCCGGGCAGTTCATGTTCGCAGGCATCCTGCTTGCGTTGCGGGACCGCGATCGCACCGGGCGCGGCCAGGCCGTCGACATCTCGCTCTTCGACTCGATCCTGGCAACGATGTCGCTGCCAGCGGGGATCTTCTTCGCGACGGGCCAGAAGCCCCCGCGCATGGGCAACCAGCACCCGTCGATTGCACCCTACGAGACGTTGCGCGCCAAAGACGGTCTGGTGATGGTCTGCGCCGGTAACCCCAAGCTGTGGCGGCAGTTCTGCCAGGCCATCGATCGCCCCGACCTGCCCGGTGATGCGCGATTTGCCGAGAACATCGGACGGCTGCAGCACCGTGCCGCCCTCGTCGCCATCGTCGAAACCCAGACCGCGGCCTGGTCGGTCGAGGAATTCCTGGCACGGCTGGAACGGTTCGGTGTGCCTTGCGGTCGCGTGAGGTCCATCGACGAAGCGCTGGCGGACCCGCAAGTCGAGGCGCGCCAGATGCTCGTCAGTATGAGCCACGCGGAGCTCGGCGACGTGGCTACGATAGGCAACCCGATGCGTCTTTCCGGGTCGCCGCCGTCCTATCGCAGACCGCCGCCGGGCCTCGGTGAGCACACCGGGGAGATTCTCGGGGAGATCGGCTACAGCCGTGCCGACATCGATCGCCTGACGTCAACAGGAGCACGCACATGAGATCGCGGTCATCGTCCCGGCGGCCTTCAAGGCCCGACAAGTCCCGGCCGGCAACGAGTAGTCTGAGTCGGGCGTCTTTGCTACGATGCCCTCGGGCTGGCAGGAACGACGCGTAGCTGGCGCCAGACGTGACTAGTGAGAGCGCAATCAACGCAATACTCGCGAGGCACACTGCTACGGTTGATGAAGGTGTCAAGCTCCACCGCCCGGCCAGACGAGAAGTGACCTGTGCCTCCAATCAGCCCTGATCGCTGGCGCGCGCTCAGTCCGCACCTGGACGAGGCCCTGTCGATGACCAGCGACCGTCGCGCCGCCTGGCTCGCCGCCATCCGCGCAAGCGACGCGGCTCTCGGTGCTGAGCTGGAGAGCCTGCTCGCTGAGCACGGGGACCTGCAGGAGTCCCGGTACCTGGAAGGCGCACTTGCTCTGGTTCCGCGCTCCGCCGAAATGCCGTCGCTGGAGGGGCAGGTCGTCGGGGCCTACCGCCTGATCTCACACATCGGCCAGGGCGGAATGGGCAGCGTATGGCTGGCGGAGCGCTGCGACGGCCGCTTCGAAGCACGCGTGGCGGTCAAGCTGCTGAACATCGCGCTCGTGGGCCGCACCGGCGAAGAGCGATTCCGGCGCGAAGGCACCTTTCTCGCCAAGGTGACGCACCCGCACATCGCCCGGCTCATCGATGCGGGTGTATCAGCAGCGGGCCAGCCGTACCTCGTTCTCGAGCACGTGAACGGTCAAACCATCGACCGCTACTGCGACGAGCACGCGCTCGGGATCGAGGCGCGCGTCGGTCTCTTTCTCAATGTGCTGGAGGCCGTCGCCCACGCGCATGCGAACCTGATCGTGCACCGGGATATCAAGCCGGCCAATGTGCTGGTCAGCGTGGATGGCCGAGTCAAGCTGCTCGACTTCGGCATCGCGAAGCTGATCAAGGACGACGCGCTGTGGAGTGGTTCGGGGGCTGGCGAGGCGGTCGGGCTCACGCGAGAGGCCGGCGCACCGATGACGCCGGAATACGCGGCTCCGGAGCAGCTGGCGCAGGGACAGGTTACTACCGCCACCGACGTGCATGCGTTAGGCGTGCTCCTGTACGTGCTGCTGAGCGGGCAACATCCCGCGGGCGCCGCTGTCCGATCACCCGTCACGCTGAGCCGCGCCATCCTCGAAGTGGAGCCCCGCCGGATGTCGGACGCCGTTGTTGGCCGGACCGAGGAGCCGGAGGCGCTCGCTCGCCATGCCGCCCGGTGCGGCACAACAGTGGCCAGGCTGCGCCGGGCGCTGCGGGGAGATCTCGACACCATCGTCGCCAAGGCGCTCAAGAAGAACGCAGCCGAGCGCTATGCCTCGGTCACGGCGATGGCGGATGATCTCGGCCGTTCTCTGCGTCACGAGCCGATCAGCGCCCGCCCCGATACGCTGCGGTATCGGGCGACGAGGTTCGTCTGGCGACACGCCCGGGGCGTGGCGGCGTCGGTGGTGGTGGTCCTCATGCTTGGCGCCTTGACGGTCTTCTATACGAACCGGCTCGCGACCGAACGCGACCGCGCGCAGAGGGAGGCCGCGAAGGCGGCCAAGGTGAGCGAGGCTCTCACCGGACTGCTGATCGGCGCCGATCCAATCGCCAACCGCGCGACCCCGGACGGGCTGACGGCTCTGGGACTGCTCGATGCTTCGGCTGAGCGGGTGCAGAAGGAGCTCGTCGACCTGCCCGAGGCGCAGGCCGAGATCTTTACCGTCATCGGAAGGATGTACCGCCGCCTCGGCATGTACGACAAGGCACAGCAACTGCTCGAACGGGCGCTCACCAGCGGCCGGGCGGCGTTCGGGCCGGAGCACGCCAGTGTGGCGCAAACGTTGAACGATCTCGGCGCGCTGGCGGCTGAGAAGGGCGACTACCAAGCAGCGGCCGCGAGCCTCGAGTCCGCGCTGAGCATCCGGCGCCACATCTACGGCCCGGAGCACACGAGTGTCGCGGACACTCTTGCCGAACTTGGCCGCATCTACCAGGATCAAGGGTTGAACGGGCGTGCCGAGCCGCTGCACCGCGAAGCGCTGGCGATCCGGCGGAAGGTGCTCGGCGACGAACACGGGGAAACCGCGGTCAGCCTGAGCGACCTGGCATCGGTCTTGCGGCTGAATGGCGATCTCGACGGCGCCGAGGCGCTGCTCCGGCGATCGCTCGAGGTGAATCGCAAGACTCGCGGCGAAGCGCACGCGATGACCGCGACGACGCTGCACGATGCCGCATTGATCACGGCAGCCAAGGGCGACCGAGGCGCGGCCGAAGCGGCCTTTCGCACGGTCATCGACATTCATCGGAAGGCGTTGGGCGAACGCCACCCGCTCGTGGCCGTGACGCTGAACAGCCTGTCGCGCATTCTGCGCGACCAGGGCAGATATGACGAGGCGCAGGCCGCGCTCGAGGGGGCCCTGGACATCGCGCGCCAGGCGCTGGGGAGCGATCATCAACTGGTCGCGATCTACACGATCAATCTGGCTTCCGTACACCTGGCACGAAACGAGCCCAAGGCCGCCGAGGCGCTGCTTCGGGAGGGCTTGCGGATTCGACTGCTCGCGCCTCAACTCGTGCCGAATCGCCGGCGCATCTTTCCTGAAGACGACTGGAGCGTCGGAGCGACGAAGAGCCTGCTGGGTGCCTCGCTCACCGCGCTGGCGCGCTACAGCGAGGCGGAGGCGGTGCTGCTCGAGGCGCGCCGGGATCTCGAAGCGTTATCCCCACCGCCACGTCGTGACGACCAGGCGACCATCGCCCGCCTGATCGACCTCTATGTCGCGTGGGGCAAGCACGACAAGGCAGTTCAGTACCGAGCGCTGCTCGAAGCTCCACCTTAGCGTGGCGCAACCTTCAAGCATTCCAACGGCGCGGCCTGGAAGACATCGGCCGCTAGCCTCGGCGGATCGCGGGTCGTGGAGTTCGTTTCGTGGGTGTCAGGGACGGAATTCACAACGACCTGATCACGGCAGCGTGACCGAGAGTCCTCACAACCGGCTGGTCGATTTCAGGAGTTCAGCGGCTACTCCTCTTGTTGCTGAGCCTCGGCGGTCTGCTTCAGCGGCTGCTCGATGTCCGCCTGCAGCCCGGCGATCCCGCACCTAGATCCATACTGGTTTGCATGACCCATACCGGAACGTCACGGCTCGCTGACGGCCCGATCTACCATGTGCTCGGTGTGCCATATCGCACGGGGTCGTTGACACCGGGCAGTGAGCACGATGCGCAGCCGTATCGAGACTCCGGTTTCGTAGCACAACTGCAGGTGGCGGGTTGCGAAGCGATAGATGGCGGCGACATCCCCCTGCCCAGCTATCTACCCCATCATGAAGTTCCACCGATCCGTAATTGGCCGGGACCGCGCATCGCTTGGGAGATCTTGAGTGATCGGTTGATGCCGATTCTGGACCAACCAGGCCACGTGCCGTTGTTGATCGGAGGCGATTGCAGCATCGTCGTTGGAACCACCCAAGCACTGATGAAGTCGGCTGGCCTCGACTAAGTGCACGTCCTGTACATCGACGGCGACTGCGATGACGGGACCCCTGATCCACGAAAAGCATCCCTGCGTGACTTTGCGCGGCTGCAGATGAGGGAAATCACCAATCTGCTCGCAGGTGCGCTCGGACGTCGGGGATGAGCGAGAGGGCTCGAACCCTTGGGGTCAGGTCGTCCTTGCCACGGTTGCCGAGGCCAGAACATTCTGTGGCTCCACAAGGAGTTGCGCTGACATGAATCGCGGTCTGCTGCTCGTAGTTGGGTACGCGAGATGCGCGCTAGGAGTGCAGTTCGCCGGACAGCACGGAACTCTTCTACAACCCCAACCCCGGTCGAGTCGAGTCAGTGCCCGTTACGACTGCCTGGACGTTCGCGTTCGGGAATCCTGCCGCGCTTCCACGATTCTTCCCCGGTGCCTCACGCAGACGCGAAGGCCGTTCGATGTCTTTGCGCGATGGCAGGTTCGTCTCGCCGATCACCGCTAGACTGGTGTCGCGTCATCGAGTGTCCGGTCGCTCCAGGAGATGCGCGTCGGGCTCAATTAATTCACTGGCTGACCGCGGCCCGCTGATAACCGCCCGGGCCGCTTGGACGAACCCCTGTAAGGTTCGTCGCGAAATTGCGTTCAACCGAAGCAGGGATCGGTGTCTTGCCGCAGAGCTGGCGGGGAGGCAGGGATTCAAACCCGATAAGGTGGTCTGAGTCCGATCCTCGGGCGTGGCGTGGTCAGGCCGCGTGCTGATCGCTGATCGGCTGCCCCCTCTGACCCCTGATCCCTGACCCCTGATCCCTGATCCCTGATCCCTGATCCCTGATCCTGCCGCTAGTGGTGCTCGTCCACCGCAACCGCCGCGCTCAGGTAGATCGCGCCCAGCGTCAAGAAGATGAACGCCTGCAGCGTGCCGACCACGAGGCCCAGGAACTGGATCGGCAGCGGCATCAGGAACGGCACGATGCTCGCGATGATGAGCACAACCAGGTGCTCGCCGAAGATGTTCCCGAAGAGACGCAGCGTGAGCGAGAGCACGCGCGAGAGGTGGCTGATGATCTCGATGACGAAGATCACCGGCGACATCAGGATCGGTACGCCCGGCATGACCGCGAAGTGCTTGATGTAGGAGATCGGGCCCTGAGCGCGAACGCCCTGATAGTGATAGTAGAGCCATAGCGTGATGGCGCAGGCGAACGGCACGTTGATGTTGCTGGTCGGCGCGCCGAGGCCGGGGACCTGGCCCATCATGTTGCCGATCCAGATGAACACGAACAGAGCCCCGAGCAGCGGCAGGAACTGCCGGCCCTTGGGGCCCATGTTGCTTTCGAGTTGCGACACGAAGAAGCTGACGACGTCCTCTAGGACGATCTGAAGCTTGCCCGGGTTCTCGACGCTCAGCTTCGAGCGGATGGCCAGACCGAGCACGAGGACGATGAGGCAGATGAGCGCGGAGAAGACGAGGTGGTCGGGCGCGTGGACGCCGAGGGGGGCGAGCAGCGCATTGACCAGTGCGGCGAACAGTGACGGGTGTTCGATGGCTTCCACAGCCCGGTAATTGTACTAGAAGTTCACAAGCTTCGGGCGGGTGCGGACAGGTGCGGACGGGTGCGGGCGGGTACGGGCAGTGCCGACGGGTGGCCGACCAGGTTTTCCTGGGGCTCTGGGGCGAACCCCGAGAACCCCAGAACCTCAGAACCCCAGAACCTCTCACCTCACATCACCTTAAGACTCTTCTCCCGCAGGTGGAGGCCGACCGATCTGCCGCCGAACACGGCGAATTCCTCGACCTCGCCGCGGACCCGGACCCTCGCGCCGCGGCTGGGCATGCGGGTGTTGTCAGAGAGCACGAGGATTTCGGAGGTGCCGTCGGTCACCCGATACATCTTGTACGGCACGAGCGGAATGCCCCACGCGGTCGTGACCGTGCCCGTCACCGTGACGGTGTGATCGCTGTACCGGCCCGGGTTGGCCTGGACCTCGGAGATCGACGGCGAACCCAAAGATGCGCACGCGCCAGTCGCCAGAACCACCGGCAGCGCGAACAGCACGAGCACTCGGCGAAGCTTGACCATGACATCCCCCTCCCGCAGACACGAGCGCCGCGGTCGGATCGTGAATGGAGAACCGGGGTGCGTTAATGCCAGCGCCTGCCTGATTAGGCACCTCGGTGATCCGCCGCGGCTGCCAGACAGATATTCAACGCGCATGCCACACGCGGATCGAGGCATTTTCCGAATGAAACACGCAGGCCTGCCGCCGAACCCCTTGCGCGGTGCGTCCTACCGCGGTGACGCCGGCGACCGTTCGAGGTGACTGGGTCTGTCGGCTGCCGGCTCTCGGTTGCCGGCTGCCAGTTCCCGGATCCCGGCTGCCGGTTCCCGGATCCCGACTCAATACACCCCGAGATACCGCTCCGTCTCCCACGGCGACACGTGACGGATGTAGTCGGCCCACTCTTCGCGCTTGGCTTCGAGAAAGTGCTGGAAGATGTGCTCGCCGAGGGTTTCGCGCACGAGGTCGTCCTTCTCGAACTCGTCGAGCGCCTCGCTCAGGTTCGCCGGCAGGTCGTCGATGCGCAGGTGCCGCCGCTCGCGGTGGCTCATCTTGTAGATGTTCTTGTTCACCGGAGGTCCGGGATCGATCTGCTGGTCGATCCCGTCGAGCCCGGCGCGCAGCATGACCGCCAGGGCCAGGTACGGATTACAGGCGGGATCGGGCATCCGGCACTCGATCCGGGTACTCACACCGCGGGCTGCCGGCACGCGCACGAGAGGGCTGCGATTCTTCTCGGACCACGCAATGGCGGTCGGTGCTTCGTAACCAGGCACCAGCCGCTTGTACGAGTTCACCAGCGGGTTCGTGATCGCGCAGCAGCCCTTGGCGTGCCGCAGCAAGCCGCCGATGTACTGGAGACACGTGAGGCTCAACTGCCACTCGGCGTCACCGTCGAAGAACGCGTTCTCGCCTCCCTTGAAGAGCGACTGGTGTGTATGCATGCCCGAGCCGGCCACGCCGAAGATGGGCTTCGGCATGAAGGTGGCGTGCAGGTTGTTCCGCATGGCCACGTTCTTGACGATGAAGCGGCTCGTGCTCACGTTGTCCGCGGTTGCCAGCACGTCGTCGTAGCGGAAGTCGATTTCGTGCTGGCCGGGCGCCACCTCGTGATGCGCCGCTTCGACGTGCATGCCCATCTGCTCGAGTGCGAGGACGATTTCGCGGCGGACATCCTCGCCGAGATCGACCGGCGCCAGATCGAAATAGCTGGCTGCGTCGTGGGTTTCGATCGTCGGACGCCCGTCGCGCCGGAGGAACAGGAAGAACTCCGTCTCGGGACCGGCCTTCATCGTCAGCCCCCGATCGGCGGCCAGTGCGATGACGCGCTTGAGGGTGGTGCGCGGGCAGCCGACAAACGGCGTGCCGTCCGGGTTGGCGATGTCGCAGATGAGCCGTCCCACTCGGGCGCCGCTGGGGTCGGTCCAGGGGAACACCTGGAAGGTGGAGAGGTCGGGCTTGAGGTACATGTCCGACTCCTCGATCCGCACGAAGCCCTCGATCGACGAGCCGTCGAACATCAACTGCCCGTCGAGCGCCTCCTCGAACTGCCGGTCGGGCACCTCCACGTTCTTGATCACGCCGAGAATGTCGGTGAACTGCAGGCGGAGGAACTTGACGCGCGCGGACTCGGCGCGCTCGAGAATCGATTTGCGGAGCTCGGCATGCGAACCGGCCTGTGCCATATCGGGATTCTAGCCCCTAGTTCCGCGCCGTCCGGCCCGTCTCCCTCGAATCTGTGCCCAACCAAGAGCCGGCCACTGTCGTCTCAAACTGGCAGGGTGAGGGCGGCTGGGTTCTCCGCCATCCCGCCACGCGAACACGGCGGATGGCGCGAGCCGCGCGCTCGTCCTCGAACGGAGGTTGCGGGCATGTCAGGCAAGGTGCGTTACTGGTCGTTCATTGGCGTGCTGGCGGTCGGCGTGGTGGCCGCCGTATCGGCGCTCGCGGCCCAGGGAGCCAGGGTGTCGCGGGAATTGCAGGGTCCAGGCGAGCGCCGCGAGCTGATGTTCCTCGACGGCCGGGGCAGCCGTCTCGGCGTCATGGTGCAGGATCTGGACGCTACCGACAAGGCCGGCGGCGTCAGGGTGGACTCGGTCGATCCCGAAAGCCCGGCGGAGAAGGCCGGGCTCAAGACCGGAGATGTCGTGGTGGAGTACGACGGCGAGCGCGTGCGCAGCGCGCGTCAGTTCACGCGCCTGGTTCAGGAGACACCCGAGGGCCGGCAGGTGCCGCTCGCCGTTCTGCGGGACGGGAAACGGCAGGCCCTCGCGGCCACGCCAGAGGCCCGGGCATTCTCGTGGGAGATGAACATCGACGGCGATCGAATCCGCCGCGACGTGGAGCGCGGGTTGCGCGAGTTCCGCATGGACATGCCGCCGATGCGCTTCCGCTGGGACCACGATTTCGACGATCTGCTGGCACCGTCGAGCCGTCGGCTCGGGATCTCGGTGGACTCGATGGGCAATCAGCTCTCGCAGTACTTCGGAGCGAGCGAGGGTGGCGCACTCATCACGTCGGTGGAGCCAGGCTCCGCCGCGGAGAAGGCGGGACTGAAGGCCGGTGACGTCATCACTTCGATCAATGGTGAACGGGTACGAGACGCAGAGCAGGTGGTCGACACGATGCGCGAAGTCGGCGATGGCGACGTCACGATCGGCTACCTCCGCGACAAGAAGGCCGGCACGACGAAGGCAACGATCGAGCCTCGTTCCGCACCCGGAGCGAACCCGGGTGAACCCCGCCGCCCGGTTCGTCCCGCGGCGTACATGCGGCCGGTCTGAGGGTCGGGGGAATCAATTGGCGTGGGCGTGCTGCGGCGGTTCGCCGCTGGCGGCCGACGCCGGGAACAACGCCGCGAGCTGGGCGGCGATGATGCCCGCGAGCGCGGCCGAGCGGGCGGGATTCGTCTCGGCCAGCAGTTCGGCCGCCAGCACTCCGTTGGCGCCTGACGCCGAGAGCAGCGGCACGGCCACTGCGCCCGGTTGCTCGTCCTGGGCCGGCGTGATGCCAGCTTCTTCCGTGCGGAATGCAGCTGCCGTCAGGTTGTGATCGTCGATGGCGATCGGCCCCAGGCGGGCCAGCATGTTCTCGTCGTAGCCATGGGACACGGCCGGCACGAGCTCCTGGCCGCCTCCCGCGGCGAGCCACACGACAACGCCTCGGGCGCCGACCAGTGCGGCCGTCCGGCCGAGCAGCGGGCCAAGTTCTCCGACGTCGGACACCCGCGCGATATCCGCGCAGAGTGAAGCCAGGGATTCCAGCACGGCGATGGGTGCGACCAGCGCCGCGGGTGGCACGGGTGCAGGCGCGGGCGCTGCCACAGGTGCGGCCGGCGCCACAGCTGCGGCGGATCGCTCGCGGTTCGGCGGAGGCGAGGATGTCATGTCGCGAAGGTGCAGGCTCAAACCGCCTTGCTCTGTCGTGACCACGGGCTGGACAACGGCGGCGACTTCCCTCCTGGGAACGGGCACCAGGAGGATGAGGGCAAAGATCCACGCCGCCATCAGGGCGCCGGCCAGCAGCGACTGTTCGTTGGCCATGCCCGCTTCACGCGCCGAGGTGGCGCGCGCCATCGCCTGACGCGCGTCGGACAGATCGCGCGCCGCGCTGTCGATGAGGTCCCGCGCTTCCGTGAAGATGATATCCCCGGCGACGAGGGACTGCGAGTCTCTGACCGAGGCGCGCGCTCGGGCCTCGACCGCAGCCAGCCCGTCGAGGCTGGCCATCGCGGTCGTCAGCGGATGGTTGGCCGCCGTGGACGCCGGCTCGAGCTCGCGCAGCCGACCGCGGAGGCTGGCCATCTGGCCCTGCGCCCGCCCGGCCCAGAAGGCTTCGCCCTGGCCGGGCGCGACGTAGGCATGGAGGCTGGACCTGAGGTCGATGAGCTCGAAGATGGCATCGGCGGCGAGCGCATCGGTCTGCTGCGCCGCCAACCGCATCCGCCCCCGGACCTGTTCGTTCATCGTCGCCCGCCAGACCACGCCCGCTGTGACCGCGATGGTCAGCAGCAGCACGAGGATGCGGACGGAGCGGCGCATCATGGCCAGCGTAAGGATACCCGTGGGGCTACTCGGTTGCGCGAGAGATCTCCTCGGTCACCAGCCGCAGCGGGATCACGGCCGCCTGCGGCGCCCTTTCCATCTGCACGTTGTGCCCCTTGACGGGAGGCAGGTCCTGGAACATGTCGTTCCACTTCATACGCTCCATCGGGTTGCTCGCCTGCAGCCAGTGTTCGGCGGGGACGGGCCGGTTGAAGGCGCGCGACCCCAGGTCGGCATACCCTGGCACGTCGGCGACGAGCTGTCCCACGTCGGCGCGGACCTGCTGTGAACTGGTGTAGGTGTAAGGCAAACCGAGGGCGGCGGCCACGCTGGTGAGAATCTGCCAGTCCTCCACGGCCTCACCCGGAGGGTTGATCGCCCGCGAGGCCGTCTGGACGTGGCCTTGATCGTTGGCGTAGGTCGCGTCCTTCTCCACCCACGCGGCGCCCGGCATCACCACGTCGGCCACCTTCGACAGCGCCGTGGCGACCACGCCCTGATAGATGAGCACCGGGAGGCGGCCGCTGGTGCGTGCCTCTGCCAGCCACTGCAGATCCCCCATCGACCCGTCCGGGCCGGGATCCACGACGTACAACACGCTGACGCGGCCCTGATCGACGGCCGCGCGCAGAGCGGAGAGATCGGCGTCACCCTCGAGCCCGGCGCCCACCTGCAGGCCGAGCGCCGCGGCGCCCGAGACGTTCGGTGCGTCGGTGGCGGGCACGCGGAACTTCGTCCCTGCCGGCTGCTGCTTCTCGCTGCGCTTCCACGCCACGTGGACGTGGGAGGCGCCTTCCTCGCCCTTCATGTCCTGGGCGAGCCGTTTCAGGAGGAAGAGCTCCTCGATCGAGGCGTGCGCGGAGGCGAGCATCCGCACCGAGGTCGCGTCCCTGCGTCCGGCGGCGTTGAGCAGGTCGCGCACCTTGACCAGGGCGTCCCTCCAGGTGACCGCTTGCGCGGCGCCGTCCTTGGTCAGCAGCTGCGGCCGGCGAAGCCGCTGGTCGCCCTCGACCCACAAATACTGGAAGCGGCCGATATCGCACATCCAGTAGTCGTTGACGGCGGGGTTGTAGCGCGGGGTGACGCGGATGAGCCGCGACCCCTTCGCCCACTCGGGCTTGGCCTTGAGCCACGCGGTGGTGCTGCAACCCTTCGAGCACAGCGTGCACGTGGTATCGACCGCGTGCGGGTTGTCCCACGGACGGGATCGGAATCGATACTGCCGGGTGGTGATGGCCCCGACGGGACAGACGTCCATCAAGTTGCCGGAGAGCAGGGAGTGGATCCCCTCCTCGTTGAACGTAGCAATCTCGGTCCCGTTGCCGCGATTGATGATGCCGATCTGCGCGTCCCCGTCCACCTCGCGCATGAAGCGTTCGCAGCGGGTGCACATGATGCAGCGGTTGCGATTGAGCATCAACGTCGGGCCGAAGTCCACGTCGGCCTTGACACCCTCGCCGTCGAAGGTGCGCCGCGGGAAGTCCATCCGGCTCTCGGTGTTCCCGAACTTGTAGGAAAAGTCCTGCAGCGGGCACTCGCCGCCCTTGTCGCAAACCGGACAATCCAGCGGATGATTGATGAGCAGGAACTCGAAGACGCCGGCCCGTCCCTCGACCGATTCGGGATCGTCGGTGTGCACAACCATGCCCTCCGCAACCGGCGTCGAGCACGACGTCTGAAGCTTCGGCATCTTTTCGATCTTGACCAGGCAGACCCGGCATGACGCGTCGATGCCCAGGCCGGGGTGGTAGCAGTAATACGGAACCTGGATTCCGGCCTCGATGGCCGCCCGGAGCACGGCCGTGCCCTTGGGCACGGACACCTGGCGTCCATCGATGGTCAAGGTGACTTTTTCCACCCAGAAATGATACTTCACTGACCGGGGACTCGGATGCGGTCGCTCATCGAATGGATCGTGGCGCTCGGCGTCTTCGCCGGCGTGATCTGGATGGGGTTGCCGATGGTACGCCAGTGGGTACCACCGCCGACCAGCACGGTCACGTTCGTCGAATCAGCGCTGCCGGCGCTCCCCGACGGCGTGCCCAGCGGTTCCCAGAGCGTCCCGTTCCTGATGCTGGAGAACGGGGTAGCAGTGCGACTGGGGATGGCCGAACGCGAGATCAAGAGCCGCTCGCTGGCCCGGGCGACGGCGGGTCCGCCGGCCGTGGAGCCCGGCGTCTTCGATCAACGGATCACCCTGCCGTTCCGTGACGGACGCTCCCGGTTCTGGGTCGTCCTCGAGAAGACCGGACCCGGTCGCGAACGCGAGGTCACGGCGATCTACGTGAAGTGAAGAGCGGCTGCGGAGGTTCGCACCGGTACGGCCGGTGCGCGCGGTGCTGCAGCTAGCGCGCGCGCTCGAAATGGGCCAGTGAGGCGTGGTCCTGGTTGATGTCAACCGTACGAACGGGGCCGCCCTTCACCGGGATGCGCGCTTCCGTGACGGCTTCGGTGAGGATTACGACCTCCTCTTGCATCTTGCCATCGGCGTGCTGCAGCGTCACGGTGACGGGAAGGTCATACACATCGCCCGATTGCTCGAGGCGCACGGTCACCTCATCGGCGCCGATCGACGCGCTGTATCGCACCCGCGGAACGCCCGAGTCGAACACCCATCGCTCGAAGAATCGCGCCAGGCTGCGCCCGCTCTCGGCTTCCATCGCCGACCGGAGATCGTCGGTGCCTGCCTTCGCGTACCGACGTTCCTTGTAATACCGCTTCACGCCCGCGAAGAACGCGTCGTCGCCGATCAGCCGACGCAGCATGTGCAGCACCAGGGCGCCCTTGTTGTAGACGAGCGCGCGGAAGACCCGCGACTCCCCCTTGATGTGCCCGAGCCGGTAGCCGAGGTAGATGGGCCCTTCGTCCGACTGGTCGATACTCCATCGGCGAAACTGCCGCAGGATGTCGTGAAACGCATCGTCTCCACGCCGTTGGCGGGCGTAGAGGGCCGCCATGTACTGGGCGAAGCCTTCGCTCAGCCACTGCTCGTGGTAGTTCTTCCAACCGACTGCCTGCCCGAACCATTGGTGCGCGAGTTCGTGCGCGAGGAAGAACTCCGGGAAGCTCCCGAAGTTGGCGGGATCGTTCCGCCAGGTGAAGGGTGTCGTGGGCAGGGGGTTGTTGATCACCGCCACATACCCGGGCGCGTGCCCGCCCGGCAGGTTGGACTCGACCATCGCGACGTTGAGGGCGTCGTACGGCACGTCGCCGACAATCGACGCGTAGAGACGCAGGATCTCGGCGATGGTCCCGACGGCATCCCGCCCCCGGCCTTCCTGGCGTCGATTGCTGTCGATCGTCAGCTCGAGCGTGTTGCGCGCGCCGACCGGAGGGATGCCGAGGGCCTTCAACTGGGATCCCAGGGTGCCATTCGACCCGACGATCACCACTTTCCCTGGAGTGACGATGTCGACGGCGACGGTGGCCGCGTCCACGCGCTGCATGCGGCTGACCACCATGCTGAGATACCGCAGGGGCTGCGGTGCGGTGAAGGTGAAGAGCGCGCGCCCGGGCTGCCCCGGCGCCTGGACCCCGACCACCACCGGCGATCCGCTCGCCTGCACGCCGCTGGCCACCACCGCGTATTCGGCGGGCACCGTGATCCGCAGCACCGCCGTCGCATAGTCGGTGACCTGCGCCTGCGGATACCACTGAGAGCGGTTGCTGAACAGCCACTTGTCCTCGGGGGGAACCAGCTGCAAATCGTCGGGCTGATCGGGCGAGCGCGCACGATCGGCCTGATCGGCTGCCACAGCCACCGAATCGTCACTAATGCTCTGGTCCGCCAGCCGGCCCTGGTAGCTGACGTGCAGCGTCAGCTCGGTATCGCGCGGCACCGGCGTCGGCAGGTTGATGACGAACGAGTTCTGGTTGGTCACCCGCAGGAACAACAGCCGCCCCATCTCCTCGCTGATGACGGAGTTGACGGTGAGCGAGTCGGCGAGCTTGAGCGTGATGGCGCCTAGCGCGAACGCGCGCACGCGTAACTTCAGCCGCGTACGGCCTTCCATCCATTCGCGCTCCGGCGAGAAGGCCGCGTCGATGGTGTAATCGAGCACGTCGTAGTCGACCAGGGAGTCCTCGTCGTAGAACTGGCCGCGGACCGCCAGTTTCTGCTCCGACGCGTAGAGCGCGATGTTCCGTTTGCGCGCTCGCTGGAACAACGAGACGTCCTCGGGCTCCGACGACGCCCGCGCGAAGGTGAGCTTGTCGTAACGGCGGGTCCGCACCTCGGCGACGAAATCGCCGGACTGCGGGAGCAGCGACCAGGTCTCCCGGCTGAGATCGCTCAGGTCCAGGCTGAACGAATTCCGGATCTCCTCGTCGAACACCTGCTGCGCACGCTTGAACGCGCGCGGGTCGACGGCCTGGAGCCGCGTGAGCATCGTGTCGCCGACGATCCGCTCGAACTCGAACGGGCTGATGCGCACGAACGCCATGGTGAAGGGCGTGTCGAGCGTCTCGGCGCCGGCGAAGATGCGCACCTGGCCGCGCTCCTCTTTCGGCTTCGGCGAAAAGAAGATGCTGCCGTCGCCGAGCAGGACGAGGGCGGTGACCCCGTCGGCCGTCTCGGAGACGAAGACCTGGCCGGAGGGCAGGCGCACTTCGAAGTCGACGGAGCGCAGCACGAGGTTCTGCGCGGTGAATTGCTTGTCCGGGTGCAGGACGAGGCGGTGGAGCCCGTCGACCGACGACAGCAAGTCGGCTGCGGCGATCCGCCAGGGCTGCCGCTCGCCCGTGCCACCGCGGGGCTTGCGGATGTCGAGGCTCCAGGTCGCGATGCGGCCGCGTGGCCCGGTTTCGATGAAGACCTCGACGGTCAGTCGAAAGCCATCGCCCGGGAGCGTCCCGGCCAGCGGCACGCGATCGCGTGCCTTCACCACCGCGCGCGTGACGCCCTCCGGCACAGCGGACTCGAAGAACGTCAGCGATTCGTCCCGATCGGAAGTGTCGGAGACCAGATCGGTCCACCGCTGGCGATCCATGGCCAACACCGAGGCTTCGACCGCCTGGAGGAACGCCTGAATCGACACATCCTCGGCGCTCGGGGGCTCGACCGGCTGCGCGGACACAGGCACCGAGAACAGGACGAGAGCCAGGCCGATCCAAGCTCTCCGCATTACCGGATTATCCCCTCAATGGGTCTGGGACGAGTAGGCAGTCGGCCCCACGATCAGCGGCGCGGCGGGAGCGGGCGTCGACAGGCTCAGGACGAGGACCGTCAAATCATCGGAGAGTCGCTGATCGCGGCGATGTCGCTCGACCGCCTCGAAGATGGCGCGGCCCAGCTCGGCTGCTGCCGAGGTGCCGTACGCGCCCGCGTGCAGCGCCAGTGTCCGTTCGAGTCCCGCCTCGTCGAAGGGCGTGCCGTCTGGGCTCTCGGCTTCGGTAATCCCGTCGCTGTACATCACGAGCGCGTCCCCTGGCCCGACCTCGATGTGCCCCTGCTCGTACACCGATCCTTCGAACATCCCCAGCGCGACGCCACCGGTGTTGAGCCGGATGATCGTGCCATCCGGCTTCCGGAGCAGCGGCGGCGTCTGGCCCGCGTTGACGAACGTCAGCCACCCGGTGGCTGGGTTGAACGACGCCAGGAACAACGTGATGAACCGGGAGGCCGGGGCATGGCGCCCCACCTGCAGGTTGAGGCGCTGCGCCAGCGCCGGCAGCGGC
>DATLLC010000005.1:0-19555 GCA_035538015.1 Vicinamibacterales bacterium | reverse complement strand
CCTCCACGCCTCGCGCCATCGGCCCGAGCTTGTCGAGCGACCAGCAGAGCGGCAGGCTGCCGGTCCGCGCGACCCGCCCGAAGGTGGGCCTGAGGCCGGTGACGCCGCACCGCATGCTCGGCGCGACGATGCTGCCCTGCGTCTCGCTGCCGATGGCGAAGGCGACGAGCCCGGCGGCGAGGGCGGCGCCCGGTCCCGCGCTCGATCCCGACGCGCCCTCTTCGAGCAGCCACGGGTTCATCGTCTGACCACCGAACCAGATGTCGTTGAGCGCCAGTGCACCCAGCGACAGCTTGGCCAGCAGCACCCCTCCGGCCGCGCGCAGCCGCGCGATCACCACCGCGTCGGCCGTGGGGACGCGATCGCGAAAGGGCTCGGCGCCGTAGGTGGTTGGCACTCCCGCGGTGTCGAGGAGATCCTTGGCTCCATACGGGATGCCATGAAGCGGGCCGCGGGAGCGCCCGCCGGCGATCTCGGCGTCGGCGGCGCGGGCCGCGTGCAATGCCTCCTCACGCATCAGCGTGATCACGCATCGCAGGCGGGCGTCGTGCCTGGCGATTCGATCGAGGTAGATGGTGGTCAGACGCTCGGAGGTGAGTTGTCGGGCCGCGATCCATCGCGACAGCGTGGTCACCGGCGCGAAAGCAATGTCATCGTCGTTGGACGGCAGAGCCGCGGCGGCCGCGGTCACAGGCACGAAGCGCGTGCGCGCCACCGGCACTTGCACCGATGGGAGCACGGGGTTCCACACCATGCCGGGCGCGAGCGTGTCGGGAAGCGGCACCGTCCGCGGCCCCGTCCGGCGTTCGAGCATCGATGGCATGCTGCGCCGCCAGGCCGCGACCATGGTCGCGCGGTCGGCATCGGTGTAGGAGACCTGCACGAGCCGTTCGGCTTCCGCGAACGTCGCCGCCGTCACCGCTGGACCGGTGGGTCTCGCCGTGCCGAAGGCCACCGGGGCACCGGGCGTCTGCTGCGTGCCCGCAGGTTGCGCGTCCCCAGGCTCCTGGCGGCGGCAAGCCGACGCCGCTCCCATTATCCCGAGGGGAGCCGTGATCAGAAACTGGCGTCGGGTGTTCACGGCGACATTATCCGCCGGGCTTTGACAGGCGTCGCACCCCTTCTCGCAGCGCCCGTTCGCCCAACCCCGAGAAGCGCAGGATGAACTCATTCGGCGCGGCGTCACCCGCATAGTAGGCGCCGGTGCTGAGCAGGCCGACGCCACTCCGCTTCGCCCGGTCGGCCATCCCAGGCGCATCGAAGCGCACGACCACGTGCATGCCGGCTGGCTCACCGACCACGGTGACGTGGCCTCCGAAGTGGTGATCCAGCGCGCCAAGCAGCGCCTCGCGCCTGCTCTTGTAGACGCGACGCATGCGGCGGACGTGCTGCTCGAAGTGTCCTTCGCGGACGAAATCCACGAGCGCCGCCTGTTCCAGGTACGCGGTCTGCCGGTCCGCATACCACTTCGCGCGCACGAACGGCTCGACGAGCGCGGACGGCAGCACGAGGTAGCCAATTCGAAGCCCGGGGAACATCGCGTTCGAAAAGGTGCCGACGTAGACCACCCGTGACGCGTCACCCAACCCCTGGAGCGCGGGCAGCGGCGCCCCGCTGTAGCGGAACTCGCTGTCGTAGTCGTCCTCGATGACGAACGCGCGGCGGGCGCGCGTCCACGCGAGCAACTCGAGCCGCCGCGCGAGAGACAGCGAGACGCCGAGCGGGAACTGGTGGGATGGGGTGACGTACGCCAGCCGGGCCTCCGCTGGCAGCGCCGAGACGACGAGGCCATCGGCGTCCACGGTCGTGGGCCGCAGGCGGGCTCCCGCTGCCGCGAAGAGCGGGCGGCCACCGGGATACCCGGGGTCCTCCACCACGACCTCGTCCCCCGGATCGACGAGCACGCGCGTGCAGAGATCGAGCGCCTGCTGCGATCCGCTGACGATCACGACCTGTTGTGGCAGGCACTGGACCGCCCTCGAGCGGCGCAGGTACGACGCCACCGTTTCGCGGAGCGGCTCGTATCCGGCAACGTCGTGGGCGTAGCGGAACAGGCTCGGGCTCAGGCGCCGCAGGTGCCGACGCACCAGGCGTCCCCAGACGCCGAACGGGAACAAGTCGTAGTCGGGCCCGGTGCTGGACAGGTTGATGACGCCAGCCGTCGCAGGCGCGCGCGATGGCACCGCGGCAAGCCGTGCGACGAAGGTGGAGAGCCGCGCCGGGGCGTTGGATGGCCGCGACGCCGATGTTTCGGGCCAGCGGTCCCGCTCGGGCAGCTCCTCGCAGACGAACGTGCCGGATCCGCGCGCCGCATCGAGGTACCCCTCGGCCACCAGCTGATCGTAGGCGGCGGTCACCGTGGCGCGTGACACCTGCAGGGCCGCCGCCAGCTCGCGCGTCGAGGGCATCCGGTCGCCCGCGGCGAAGCGGCCCGACAGGATGCCGCGCCGCCACTCGTCGTAGATCTGGCGGTGCAACGGCACCTGCTTGCGGCGGTCGATGGCGATCGGGGTGCGCACGAGTGGACTGGTCAAATGTATCCGAAGTGGACCTATCTGGCTATCCAGCCAGCGATAGGCTTCGGAGATGACCGGCACACCTCCATCTGTCCTCGCCGTCACCGATCGCACCCGGATCAAGCGGATGCCGAAGCGCGGCGTCTTCGACCGCGGCGCCGTCTACCGGATCCTGGACGAAGGCTTCGTCTGCCATGTCGCGTTTGCCGTGGACGGACAGCCCTACGCCATCCCGACCGGGTACGCTCGAGTCGGCGATGCCATCTACCTGCACGGATCGGCAGCGAGCCGCATGCTGCGATCGCTGAGCGCCGGCCTGTCGGTCTGCGTCACCGTGACGCTGGTCGACGGGCTCGTCCTCGCGCGATCGGCATTCCATCATTCCGTCAACTACCGCTCGGTCGTGATACTCGGCCAGGCGTGCCTGGTCACGGATCCCGACGAGAAGGCGGCGGCGCTGCGCGCGTTCACGAACCACATCGTTCCTGGCCGGTGGGAGGAAGTGCGGCCCGTAACCGCCCAGGAGCTGCTGGGGACGTCGGTGCTGGTCCTGCCGATCGAGGAGGCATCGGCGAAGATTCGCACCGGCCCTCCCGTGGACGATGAGGAGGACCTCGAGTGGCCGGTGTGGGCGGGCGTGGTGCCGTTGGCCCTGCAGAGCGGCGATCCCGTCCCGGACACGCACGTGCGGCCCGGCACCGCACCTCCTGACCCCGCGCGCCTCGAACGGAGAAGGCCAATCGCAGACTGACGCTCGAACCCGCCGATCTCGTGGCGCTGGCCGGGCCGGCCCCGACCCGACGGCCAGCGTTCCGTCCGCGGGCTGGGCTCCACGATCGCGAACGCCGGGTCGAAGTCGTCGAAGAGCGTCATCAGCTCGGCGAACCGAGCGGCGGCGATGGAGTACGCGAGCGTTCTTCCACGATGCCGAGCTCGGTGCCGCGATGACGCGACGGCATCCCATGCGCCGGCACGCGACCGGCGAAGGCCGGGACGACCGGGCAATCGCCACATATAATCCCCGCAGCGTGGACCTGGTCCCCGGTTCTCGGCTCGGCCCCTACGAGATCGTTTCCGCCCTGGGCAAGGGCGGGATGGGCGAAGTGTATCGAGCGACCGACACCTCGTTGAAACGCAACGTCGCCCTCAAAGTGCTCCCGGCGGCGGTGGCCGGAGACGCCAGGCGCCTGGCGCGGTTCCAGCGCGAAGCCGAACTGCTCGCCGGGCTCAGCCACGCGAACATCGCCGCGGTCTACGGACTGGAGCGATCGAGCGGTGTGCCCGCGCTCGTGATGGAACTGGTGGAGGGCGAGGATCTCTCGCACTTCATCGCGCGCGGCGCCATTCCGGTCCGCGAGGCGCTGTCGATCGCCAGGCAGATCGCTGAAGCGCTCGAGGCGGCGCATGACCAGGGCATCATCCATCGCGATCTGAAGCCCGCAAACGTGATGCTGCGGCCCGACGGCAGCGTGAAGGTGCTGGACTTCGGCCTCGCCAAGGCCATGGACTCCACCGGTGCGACGGACGCGGACATGACGATACCGGGGATGATCATCGGCACATCGTCGTACATGTCGCCGGAACAGGCGCGGGGCCGGCCGGTGGATCGCCGCGCGGATGTGTGGGCCCTCGGCGCGGTGCTGTACGAAATGCTCACGGGCCAGCGCGCCTACAGGGGTGACGAGGCCGAGCCCGACTGGGCAGCCCTGCCAGCGAAGACGCCAGCGACGATCCGGGCGCTGCTGCACCGATGCCTCACGCGCGAGACGAGGCGCCGCCTCGATTCGGCCGCGACCGTTCGCCTGGAGATCGAGGACGCGCTGGCCGGCAGCAGCGCGGTCGCGGGTCCGATCGCGGCCGTGGCGGCGGGAGGATGGCTGCCGTGGACGATCGCGGCGCTGTCGATGGTGGCCGCGGCGGCGGCGGTGGCCGCGTGGGCGCCCTGGGCACGAGCACCGATCCCCGCCGAAATGCGAACCGATATCGTCACTCCCGCAACCGACGATCCGGCTTCGTTCGCGCTGTCGCCAGACGGCCAGCACATCGTGTTCGCCGCCTCGGGCGATGGCACCCTGCGCTTGTGGCTGCGCTCGCTCGAGGCGACGACTGCCCAGCCGCTGGTCGGGACCGAGGGCGGACGCAATCCCTTCTGGTCTCCCGACAGCCGCTCGATCGGCTTCTTCACCGACACCTCTCTGAAGCGGCTCGATCTGGGCGGCGGCGGTCCGCGGATCGTCGCGCCGGCCAGCAGCGGCGCCGGCGGGATGTGGGCCGCGGACGAGTTCATCGTCTTCGCGCCCAGTCCGAGCAGCCCGCTCATGCGCGTGTCCGCGGCCGGCGGCTCCACGGTCGAGGTGACAACATTTGGCCCGCAACAGATCGGGCACCGCTGGCCGTACGCGCTGCCCGATGGTCGCCGGTTCCTGTACTACGCGGGCGGCCCACCGGACACCGCCGGCATCTACCTGGGCGCCGTCGATGGAAGTGCCCCGATCCGCTTGACGCCCAGCGAGAGCGCCGGCATCTACCACCCCGCCGGTTGGCTGCTCTGGGTGCGCGCGGGCGCGCTCCTCGCGCAGCGGCTGGACGTGTCACGCGGGGCGTTGACGGGCGAGCCGTTGACCGTTGACGACGGCGTGGCGGTCGACACGTCCGAGCGAAGCGCGGTCTCGGTGTCCGCAACCGGACTGGTGGCGTATCGGACGGGCGGCGCCAGCCAGCGCCAGCTCGCCTGGTTCGATGCCTCCGGGAAGGCGTTGGGCGCCATCGGGGCACCAGACCCGACCTGGGGCCGGCCCCGGGTGTCACCCGTGGGCGGCCGGGTGATCGTCGGGCGCACGATCCAGGGCAATCAGGATCTCTGGCTGCTCGACGGCGCGCGCACGAGCCGCTTTACCTTCGACGCGGCAACCGACGACATCTCGATCTGGTCGCCGGATGGCAGCCGGATCGTGTTCACGTCAACTCGCACCGGCGGCGGGGACCTCTACCAGAAGCTCGCGAGCGGCGCGGGGACGGAGGAGCGGGTCGTGGCCTCCGACGAAGTCAAGACGCCGAGCAGCTGGTCGGCGGACGGCCGGTTCGTCCTGTATCACAGCACCGATCCAAAGACGAGCAGCGACCTCTGGGTGGCGCCAATCGGAGGCGGAAACCCGGCCGACGCCAGCGACCCGCGCGCGCCGTTCGTCTTTCTCAAGACGTCGGCTCGCGAGGTCTGGGGCGCCTTCTCGCCGGACAGCCGCTGGATCGCGTACATGTCGAACGAGTCGGGGCGGCCCGAGATCTACGTGCGGCCTTTTGCCCCGCCCGGCTCGACGCCCGCGGGCGGTCAATGGCAGGTGTCCACCGCGGGCGGGATTCATCCGGTCTGGCGGCCCGACGGGAAGGAGCTGTATTACATCGACCCGGTCGGTGCGCTCGTGACCGTGCCGATCGCCTTCAACGGAGCCACGCTGCTGCCTGGCACCCCCATGGTACGGTTCTCCACTCGCATTCTGGGTGGCGGCATCGATGCGGGTCAGGGACGGCAGTACGACGTCGCACCCAACGGGCGATTCCTCATCAACACGGTCATCCAGGACGTGGACGCACCGATCACGCTGCTGCAGCATTGGCATCCCGGGGGACGGTGACGAGGAAGGCGAGCCCGCCGGTCGGGACGATGCACCGCCGTATCAGGGTTTGAAGCGATCGCCGTAGACGAGCGGGATCTCCTCGCGCCAGGGGTGGTACTGGTTGGCGAAGTCGATGCGCTCGCCGAGCGGCGGGTGGCTCTGTCGCCAGAGGATGTTGAGCAGCCCCGGACGTGGCACGGCAAGCGCGTCGCTCTGCAGCTTGACGAACGCCGTCGCCGCGCTGTGGTTGTACTGGGTGATCTCCAGACCGTAGCGATCCGCCTCGTGCTCCATGTGGCGCGTGACGGCCAGGATGGCGGGCGTGACCACCAGCGAGAACACGCTCACCAGCAGGAGCAGCAGCGGCAGCGAGGCAATGTCGTCCATCCGCGTGAACCCGAACCGATCGCCGAAGCGGCGAAGTACCGCACCGGCCATGCGATACGCCGCGTAGAAGGAGCCGATCAGCAGCACCGTGTTCAGGACGATCAGCTGCCAGGTATGCCCCAGGACGAAATGGGCCATCTCGTGGCCCATCACGAACAGCAGCTCGCGCTCGCCCATGCGCGTGATGATGGTGTCCCACAACACGATTCGCTTGGTGTTGAAGACGCCGGCGACGTACGCGTTCAGCGTCTTCGTATCGACGCTCTTTTCGACCTCGAAGACGCGGCCGCCCTCGATTCCGGCCCGATCCGCCAGGGCGAGAATCCGTGCCTCGAGGGCCTCGTCCTGCATCGGCCCGAAGCGGTTGAAGAGCGGGGCAATCCAGATCGGCGCGATCAGATTGCCGACGATGATGAACGGGACCAGGGCGAGGGCGCTGTAGAGCCACCAGCGGGTCGGGCTCTTCCGAAGGAGCAGATACGGTACCCAGAGGACCAGAGGGCCGATGACACAGGAGAGCGCCAGCGTCGTCAGCCCGTCCGTCCACCATTTCTGCAGCGTCTGATTCGACAGCCCGTACGCGTGCTGCCTGACGAACTCTTCGTAGTACGCCCGCGGCAGATCGACGACCGACGTGATCACCGTGAAGAAGATGAAGTAGAGGGCGAGCGCGAAGAACCAGCGGTTCCGGGCCAGACCTAGCGCGAGGTTGCGGAGCCGCGCCGATAAGCCGGTCGCAAGGACGACCAACAGGATCAGCAGCGACCACACCTGGTCGGCCACCCACAACAGGTTGCCGCTGGAGTAATACTCCAGCGCCTGTCGCGACGGCTCGGGCACGGCCACCGTCTGCATTTCATCGACCGGTGCCGGGTCTCGATCCTGCGTCCGGTCCGCTGCCGGGTGCGCGGCGCAGAGCGTCAGGAACACGGCACCGGCCATCACCAGTCTCTTCAATGGCTTGCTCTTTCCGAATGGTAGTGCATGGAGCGGCACGCAGTGACGGGCACCCGGTCCTGTGCCGGGGCGTTACTGCTGCTGTTGCTGCATCTGGCGCTCGCGTTCGCCGTCGGCCGGCGCCGCCGCCTCGGGGACGAACGTCACGTCGAGTACCGCGCGGTCCAGCGTCGGCAGGGCGTCGGCCGGGGTCACCTCGACGGACACCTCGAGCGCGCTCGAGGTCTGCCCCTTGAAGGTACCGCGGGTCGGCGGGACGTCTGCATAGTCGCGGCCGACCGCCACCCGGACGTGGCGCAGGCCTGTGTGCAGGTTGTGCGTCGGGTCGAGGCCGACCCAGCCCAGCTCCGGCAGGAGCGCCTCCACCCAGGCATGTGTGGCAATCGTCGTAGGCTCGCTGCCGCCCGTCACCTCGCGCGGCGCGATATAGCCGCTCACGTACCGGCATGGCACACCCATCCATCGAAGCGTGGCGAGCATGATGTGGGTGAAGTCCTGGCAGACGCCGCGCCGCGACGCCAGGGTCTCATCGATCGGCGAATCCACCCGCGTGGAGTTGGGGGCGTACTCGAAGCTGCGATGGATGGCCGCCATCGTCTCGCGCGCGCTGGTGAGGGGATCCAGCTCGTGCCGGCGGGAGGTCCCGAGCGCGTCGGCGAACCCGATCAGCGCCGGCGACCACTCGGCAAAACGGCTCGGCTGCCGGTACTCCCACTCCTCTTCTCGTGCATCCCACTCGTCGATCGTGCGCCAGGCCTCGAGCGGCAGCCGGTCGGGCAACGGCGTCGGATCGTCGAGTTGCACCTGCGCCCGCGCGGTAATCGCGAGCTGACCGTGGCGGCGCGGGATGTCGAAGTGGTGGACCCAGTTCCCGCGGTAGTCGCGATACGCGAACACGCGCGCCCGGGGCTGTACCTCCACCTCGAACTGCAGGCAGCGCTGCTGGGCGGTGTTCGAGGGCCTCATCCGCAGCTCCATGACGCTCTCGCTGACCGGAGTCACGTAGCGGAAGCCGGTCAGGTGACGGATGGCGTAGTGGACGGCCATGTGATCGGTGTCAGCCCGCCAGGGCGGTGTCGATGGGATAGGCGACGTACTGCTGGTGCACCGCCGCGTTGATCTCGGTGGCCTGCCGGACGATGCCGGACAGGAAGGCCGGCAGGTCATCGATGATCTCGTCCACCTGCCCGAAGTCGAGGGAGGCTTGCAGGCGTCCGGCCAGCCGCTCGGCGCGTCCATTGGCGCGCCCGCTCAGCAGCGCGAGCGCGCGCAGGGAGGCTAGGATGCGCACCACCGCGAAGTGGATCGAGCGGGGGAAGTCGGTGTTCAGGACGAGGAATTCGGCGATTCGCCGCGCCCGAACATCCGCCGTGTAGTGGCGGCAGTAGGCCTCGAAGGCACAGCAGGACTTGAGCAGTCCGACCCATTCCACATAGTCGCCAACGGTGGGATACCGTTCCTCGCTCCACTCGCACTCGCGGAACTGCACCTCGAGCAGGGCGGCCGTCGCGCTGGCCCGCTCGAGGTAGCGGCCGAGCTCCATGAAGTGCCAGCCCTCGCCGTGCGTCATGGTGGCATCGGTGACGCCCTGGAAGAGGTGCACCCCGCCGATGGCGGCGGTGAGGAACTCATGGGTGCCGGCCGTCCATTCCCGCTCGCTCACCCGGTTCCGCCGGACGCTCAGGTACAGCCGGTTGATCTCCTCCCACATCTCCGAGCTGATCTCCTCGCGCACCTGGCGCGCGTTCTCGCGCGCGGCGCCGATGCACGCGGCAATCGATTCGCGATTCGCCAGGTCCACGGTGGCCCGCTCGAGCAGGTCCTCCGGCGTCCTGGCCAGCCACGGTGGTGGGTCCGGCAGCGCGGCGAGCAACCGGCCCCAGTGGCGCGCCGCATCGGCCGGCGCCCGGTCCAGCGTCAGGTTGAGGTTGACGTTCACCACCCGGGCGATGTGCTCGGCCCGCTCGAGGTACCGGCTCATCCAGTAGAGGCTGTCCGCGACGCGCGAGAGCATGGTCACAACTCGGAGGGCATGCCGCTGGCATGCTGGCGAGGGGAATGATCGTTGAGCACCCAGGTGTCCTTGCTGCCGCCGCCTTGCGACGAGTTGACGACCAGGGATCCCTTCTTGAGCGCGACGCGTGTGAGGCCACCGGGAACAATCACGACCCGCTCCCCGGTGAGGATGTAGGGTCGGAGGTCGATGTGCCTCGGCTCGACGCGGCCATCCAGGAAGCACGGTCCGGCGGACAGGGCCAGCGTCGGCTGGGCGATGTAGTTGCGCGGGTCGGCCAGGATCCTCCGGCGGAACTCCTCGCGGTCGGCGGCGGTGCTGTGCGGGCCGATCAGCATGCCGTAGCCACCCGACTCGCCGACCGCCTTCACGACCAGCGAATCGAGTCGATCCAGCACGTGCTGCCGGTGCGTCGGGTCCGACAGCTGCCACGTCTCGACGTTGGGCAGCACGGGCTCCTCGGCGAGGTAGTACTTGATGAGATCCGGCACGTACGCGTAAAGAGCCTTGTCGTCGGCGACGCCGGTGCCGACGGCGTTGGTCAGGGCCACGTTCCCCGAGCGGTAGGCATTGAAGAGTCCGGGGACGCCGAGCGTCGAGTCGGAGCGGAAGGCCAGCGGATCGATGAAGTCGTCGTCGACGCGCCGGTAGATGACGTCCACCCGCTGCGGACCCGTCGTCGTTCGCATGTACACGAGGTTGTCGTGCACGAACAGGTCCCGTCCCTCGACCAGGGTGATGCCCATCTGACGGGCCAGGAAGGTGTGCTCAAAGTAGGCCGAGTTGAAGACGCCGGGCGTCAGCAGCACGATCGTCGGGTCGGGCCGGTGCGGCGGGGCGAGCGCACGGAACGTCGCCAGCAGCTCCTGCCCGTAATGATCGACCGGCCGCACGTCGTAGCTGCTGAACAGGAGCGGGAAGACGCGCTTGATCACCTGCCGGTTGGCGAGCATGTAGCTCACGCCGCTCGGCACGCGAAGGTTGTCCTCGAGCACGGCGAACGATCCGTCCGGCAGGCGGACCAGGTCGGTGCCCGCTACCGACACGTAGACATCGTGGCGCACCTCCACGCCCTGCATCTCGCGGCGGAAGTGCTTGCAGCTGTAGACGAGCGCGCGGGGCACGACCCCGGCGTCGAGGACACGGCCGCGCGAGTAGATGTCCTTGAGGAACAGATTGAGCGCCGTGATCCGCTGCGTCAGGCCGCGTTCGAGCCGAGCCCACTCGGCGGCGGTGAGGATGCGCGGGATCAAGTCGTACGGGAAGACGCGCTCGGTCCCCTCCTCCTGCCCGTAGACCGTGAACGTGATGCCCTGATGCAGGAAGGCGAGGTCCGCGGTGGACTGCCGGCGGCGCATCTCCAGGGGATCCACCGACTGCAGCCGCTCGAACAACGCCTGGTAATGCGGACGCGCCCGGCCTGGCGCCTCGAACATCTCGTCGTAGGCAAGCCCGAAGGTATAGGCGGCAAACTGCTCGCGATCACCACCGGAGACCGCCTGGGATGGGACGTCTGGCGCGGACATGGTCGAGCAACTGTTCTGCGCCCGCACCGCACGTGTCAAGACCGTGCGCCACGGTTTGGGAGTCAATCAGCGCGGCGCATGAATGCCTGCCCCCGGCACCCGAGTCATGTGGAGGCCGCCGCGGACCGCAGGGCCTGGTTCTTGATCGGCAGGCGCCGGATGCGTATCCCGGTCGCCGCAAAGATGGCGTTGGTCACCGCGGAGGCCACCGGCGGTACGCCCGGTTCGCCGAGCCCGCCCAGCGCGTGGCCCGAATGGATGAACTCCACGGTAATCTGGGGCGCGTCCGACAGGTGGATCATCTCGTGATCGTGGAAGTTGCTCTCCACGACCCGCCCCCCGGCAATCGTAATCTCGCCCTTCATCGCCGCCGACAGGCCGAAGATGATGCCGCCCTCCACCTGCGCGGTGGCGGCATCGGTATTGACGACGTCTCCGCAATCCACTGCGGCGTAGACGTGCTTGACGCGCAAGGCCCCATCGGGGGACACCGACACGTGCGCGACCTGCCCGACGATCGATCCGAAGCTCTCGACGAGCGAGATGCCTCGCCCCTCACGCGGCGGCAGCGGGCTCTTCCAGTCGGCCATGGCGGCGACGCGTTCGAGCACGGCGCGGAAACGCGGCTCCTCGCCCAGCAGGTTCAGGCGGAACGTGTAGGGATCGGCCTTGGCGGCGTATGCGAGCTCGTCGATGAACGCCTCCTTGAAGAACCCGTGCTGGGAGTTCAGCACCGAACGCCAGGCCCCGGTCCGGATCGGGTGCTTCGCATCCTTCGCGTCGGCACGCTTGTCGGCGATGGTGTACGGCATGAACACCGACTCGCCGTCGCCACCGCCCGCGTAGTGACACGCGACAGCCAGCGGCTTCCCGTCGCCGCCTAGCGCGCCCGCGAACCGCGCCATGCCCGCCGGCCGGTAGTAGCCGTGCTGCATGTCGGTCTCGCGGCTCCAGATCATCTTCACCGGCGCCGGTGACATCGCCTTCGCGATCCGGGCGCCGAGGCCGATGAAATCGAGCGAGAACGGGAGCTTCCGGCCGAAGCCGCCGCCGACCAACAGGTTCGTCACCGCCACCTGCCTGGCATTGAGCCCCAGGGCCGACGCAGCCGTGGCCCGGGCGTTCAACGGGTCCTGCGTGCCCGCCCAGACCTCCGCGCCAGATCCGTCCACTCGAACGGTGCAGGCCATCGGCTCCATCGTCGCGTGGGCGAGGAATGGCACCTGATAGTCTGCAGTGATGACGGTGGCCGCGTCCTTGGGCATTTCGGGTGGCGCGCCGAGCGCCTGATCGAACGCGGCGAAGATCGTCTGGCTCGACACGCCGCCATGGCCCGCGTCATCGAACGTCGGCTCGAGGTTGGCCAGCGCCGTGCGCGCGCGCCAGTAGCTGTCGGCGACTACGGCGACGGCCTCCTCGAGCTTCACCACGCCTTTGACACCGGGCATGGACTCGGCTGGGGCCGTGTCCACCGACACGAGCTTGCCCCCGTACACCGGGGCGATCTCGACGGCGGCATACAGCATCCCCGGCAGGGTGAAGTCGATGCCGTAAATCGCCTGCCCGTTCACTTTCGACGGGATGTCCGGCCGTGGAGGTGCGGTGCGGCGGATCGTGTAGGTATCTCCGCTCTTCAACGCCGGACTGGACGGCACCGACTGCTTTGCCGCGGCCGCGGCCAGCTCGCCGAAGGTGGCCGACTTGCCCGATCCCGCGTGGTGGACCTGCGAGCGGCTCACCGTCAGCTCCGACGGCGTCGCTCCAAACCGCTCCGCCGCGGCCGCCACCAGCATCTCCCGGGCCGCGGCGCCGGCGACCGTCATGCCAAAGCGGCCGGTCGTCCGAACCGACATCGAGCCACCGGTCGGCTGCAGCCCGTACCAGCGCACCAGCCGATACGTGCCGTAATCGAACGCGCGGCCGAGCACGCCGGGTATCGACTCGCCGCCGACGGCGCGCGCCACGTAGCCGTTGGCATAGGCGTCGAGCGCCGGCGCCTCCTTGACGCGGACCATCGACCAGTCGGCGTCCATCTCCTCGGCTGCCATCATGGCCAATGCCTGCTGGGCGCCCTGTCCCATCTCGCAGTGGGGCACCAGGATGGTGACCATGTTGTCCGGCGTCACCGTGATCCAGGTATTCAGCTCGCCCTTCGATTCAGCATCGTCGGACACCACGCCGTGGCGGCTCGGAGAGAACGCCGCGCCGACCACACCCAGCACGAACCCGCCGCCGACCAGGGTGCCGGTGCCGATGAACGCCCGCCGTGTCCACTTGCCCATGTGCGATGGCTCCAGGACCTGAACCGCGCAGTCCTCTACTCGGTCCGCGCGAGCGCCTGGATGGCGCGGCGCACGCGGGCAAAGGTGCCGCAACGGCAGATGTTCGTGATCGCCTCGTCGACCTTCGCGTCGGTCGGATGAGGCTCGGCCGCCAGGAGCGCGGAGACGGCCATGATCATGCCCGACTGGCAGTAGCCGCACTGCGGCACCTGGTGATCGATCCAGGCTTGCTGCACGGGATGGAGGCTCCCCTCGGAGGAGGCCAGCCCCTCGATGGTCGTGACCGACGCCCCCTCGACCGCGACCACCGGTACGCTGCAGGAACGCATCGGCTGGCCATCGACGTGGACGGTGCACGCGCCGCAGGCGGCGATGCCGCACCCGAACTTGGTGCCGGTAAGACCCAGTGTGTCGCGAAGCGCCCACAGGAGCGGCGTGTCAGGCTCGAGGTCGAGCAATCGCGGCCGACCGTTGACGGTCAGTGAAATGGCCATGCTGGCGGCTCCCATCCCCGCGAGCGCAGGGTGTCCACACCTTACCCTGAAATCGATGGCACGAACAGACCGCGAGGATCGGCGATCTCGACGGCGAGAAGGACGCCGATGGCGGTCAGTGCTCGGCGAGGAACCGCTTCTCCATGAAGACGGTGTGATTGGAGATCGTCCGGTATCCCATGCGCTCGTAGACAGGGCGTCCGGCTTCGGTGGCGTGCAGCACGCTGGGCCCTCGGCCGTGGGTCCGCGCCGCCACTTCGAGCGCCTCGCGCATCACCGCGGCACCGTGGCCGCGACGCTGCCGGCCGGGATCGGTGGCAACCATCGCCACGTAGCGATAGCCGTCCACCATCAGTACCGCGGCACAGCTCGTCGCCTTGCCCTCGGTGAGCCCCAGCATGGGTACGTGGTCGACCCAGAACGACTGCCTTCCGACGACTGCCTTCCCGGCTTCCAGATCCATGCCGTAGGCCGCCGCGTTCACGTCGAGCAAGGCCGCGCAGCCCAGATCGTCGCTCGGCATCCGGAGCTCGAGGCCGGCCGGAGCACTCGCCGAGGGGGGCACGTCGTCCGCGATCATCCCGGTGAGCGGCATCAGGGGTGCCAGCCCGCAGCCGTCGAGCACGGGCGCCGCCTGCACGCCAGGTCCAAGCGCCTCGTGGGTGACGATGAACATCCAGGGCACGCCGCGACCGGCGGCCCACGAGCATGCGCGGCGCCCGTGATCCGCCAGCCGATCGGCTGAAAGACCGTCGTCGATGACGAGCGCGATATTGAAGAATGCGATCGGGAGACCGCTGAAGACGTAGTCGAGACCGTTATCGGTCGTGATGGTGCGGCTCGCGCTCGGCCCACACATCGCCCGCCACGCTCCGCTGAACTGGCGGATGCTCAGATCGACAGGCTGGTTCATGCAGCTGGCTGGAAGGCGGGCGGGCTCACTTCGGTGGCGTCGCGCACGTCGTGGAAACCATCGTCACCGAGGTGACGTTCAGGCGGCTCATGGGGGTGGCCTTGATGAACAGCCCCTTTACCAGCAGGGTGTGCCCTTTGTGGGACGGCAGGTCGAACTCGGAAACGCCGATCAACTTGAATGTGTTCTTGCCCGCGGTCGGCCCCTTGTACGGCTGGCCGGCCGGCGGCCCGTTCGCGATGCTCGGCTCGGGCTCGGTGGCGGCGGTCAGCAACCACTCCGTTCCCTGCTCCACCAGGCACCCGACCGCGGCCACGATCGGCACCTTGTCGCTGGGAGCCTGCGCGCGCAGAGGAGCGGCGGCCGCGGCCAGGTACACCACTACCAGACCCGACAAAAGGCGACGATGGCTCATCGCTGCTGGCGCGACCGCGGCTCGCTGGTCGCCTTGGACACCTTGGTGAGATCGCGGCTGTCGACCGAGAATTGCGTCGTCGGCTGGTACATCTCGTCCCAGCTCTGCTCCGACCAGTACACCGGCAGGTGCGGCGCCGGGTTCCACTTGTTCTTCGGCGAGTTGTCGTAGATCGCCACGTTGATGATCTTGCTGCCGGCCGGGACGTTCAGCGGCTTCTCGAGCTCGTACTGCACTTGCCAGTTGAAGTCGTAGTTGGGCACGTCGAGGATCGTCTCCTCGCGGCCGTCAGGATAGACCACCCACCACTTCATGCTCTTCCCGCGCAGGTGCATGTGCGGCGTCAGGGCATAGAGCGTGACCGGCTCGTTGACCGGCGTAATGCCCATCATCTTGAAGTTGCCCTCGTAGGGCGGAATCGTCGGAGTCTTGCCGCGGCGGCCGGTCGTGTCGTCGGACTCGTAGAGCACTTCCTTGCCCTGCGCGAAGTAGAGGCCGCGGTTGCCGCTGCCGGGCACCGGATCGCCCGCCTGGAGGTTCAGCACCTCATGCGTCACCGCGCCCTTGGCGAACCAGATGCCCAGACGGCTGCGATCCGTTTCTTCCTTGCCTGTGGGGTTGTAGTGCATCACCCAGCGGATGTACTTCCCGGCCGGAATGCGCTTGGCAAAGCCATCCGGATGCTCCTCGATGCCGCGGCCGGGGACGTACGAAATCAGCTTGTCGGCGCCCGCGAGCGGGGCATCGTCACCGCCGCTGGCCTTCTTGCCCATCGGCTCGGTCGCGGGAATCTGCTTGCCCTTTTCGTCGTAGAGATAGCCGTCCTTCACCGTGTAGCCATCGGGAATGTCGATCACGTACGCGCCCGAGTGGTGGACCGTCTTGAAATTGCTCGGACGGATCTCGATGGCGCGGGCCATCTTGTCTTCGGTGAACGGAATCGGCTGATAGAAATAGAGGTAGGCTTCTGCCCCTTCGGCCTTGATCGTCCATTCGATCGGCATCTCGAAGATGTAGTCGGGCTCGCCGAGCTGCCAGCCAGTGGCGAACGTCGGAGCCGGCGGCATGTCGGTGGGTTCGCCGCGCGGTCCCCCGGCTTTCACCCAGGCCACGATCGTGTCGATTTCCGCCTGGGAAAGACTCCGATCGTTCCGCATCTTCATGCTGTGAGCGGCGTCGGCGCCCCAGGGCGGCATCTCGCGGGCCACCACCTTCTGCTGGATGGCCCGTGCCCACGGCCGTGCAGTCTCATAGCTCATGAACGACATCGGGCCAATCTCGCCCGGACGATGACAGCTGGCGCAGTGCTTGAAGAGGATGGGCGCGACGTCCTTGGTGAAGGTCGGGACTACGGTCGCCGGCGCCGCGGGTGTGGTCTGAGCTGACGTGGCCGAGACGGCCGTGAGCGCGAGGACGAGAGATCCTGCCAGGACCGCGAGCGCGCGCGTCATACAGACTCCTTGGACGTAGCCAGGGGTTCGACCGGGCCTGGGGCCGGATCATAACCCACGCCGGGTGCGGGCGGGTGCTGGTAGGTGCGGACGGGTGCGGGCAGGTGCCGGACCGGTGACGGCAGAGCCGGGGAGTCCAGGGGCGCGCCAAGTCAGCGACCGAACATCGCGAGCGACGGCCGGGCATGGCAGATGCCCGAGGGCGTCCGTCAGGAGGGGTTGTGCTCGCGCGGCACGTTGGCCCGCCGCCAGGTCGCCGGTGAGTCACCAACGAGCTTCTTGAAGGCCCGGCTGAACGCCGCTTCCGATTCGTAGCCGACGGCAGCGGCCACCGCCGCGACCGGCTCTCCTTCGAGGAGCCGCCGCGACGCCAGCTGCATCCGCCAGAGCGCCAGGTACTGCATCGGTGGGTGACCGACCATCTCCGCGAAGCGGTCGGCGAGCACGGACCGCGACACAGCGACGGCTCGCGCCAGCGATTCGACCGTCCACGCCAGAGCAGGCTGGCCGTGGAGCTCGGCCAGTGCCTGCCCGACGATCGGATCCCGCAAGCCGGCCAGCCAGCCGATCTGCCCGGACGGCATCGTCTCGATGTAGCGCCGGATGGTCTCCACGAACATCAGCTCCGACATTCGCGCCAGGATGTTGTCGCGCCCGGCCCGCGCCAGGCCGGATTCGCGCAGCGCGATGTGCAGCAGCGTGCCGAGCCATCCGCTCGGCGCGTCCTGACCTGCCCCGGACAGGTGAATGGTTTGCGGCAGCGCGGTCAACAGGGGATTGAAGGGCCGTTCGTCGCACCCGAGGAAACAGCACACGATCCGCGTGTGATCGGGACCGCCGCCGCCGCCCTCGATCACCAGCGGCAAGCGCGTTGTCGACCGGACGAACAGCGACATGTCCGGCTGCCCCCGCAGCTCGGGCGCGCTCGACAGCACGTGTGCGTCTCCCTGTGGAAAGAGGATGAGGTCGCCTTCCTTGAGACGGATCGGCGGTTCGCCGACGGCATGCCCCCAGCACGCGCCGCGCGCCACCAGGTGGTATTCGATCACCCGCTGGGCGCCAGGCATCACGATCGCCGCGATTTCGCGCGATGGCGGCGCCGCCGCGACCCACGGCGCGCTCAGCTCGAAGTCGAAGTAGACCGCCCCGGACAGACGCACCGAGCGAAGCACGTCCGAGAGCACGTCGGCCGGCCCACCGTTGTCGGGTGCGGCGGACGGGCGAGCATCCAGACCGGACGATCGAGCAGATCGGTCACGCATCTGGCGTTCTGGTCAAGTGATTCGGACGCGCGCGCATGGCTGCACCACCATACCGCAGGTAGCGTGAACGTACCGCGCATCCCGCGCGGATCGGAGGAACGCAGACCATGAGTACAGTCACCTCGCAGCCGTCGCGGAACGCCCGCGAGACGGCCGTCAGCCGGCGTGCGAACGCGCTGGCCGAGCGCCTCGAACAGGGCGCCGCCGCGCTCGCCGCGCTGGCGCGCACCCTGAGCGCGACCGAGTGGCAGATCCGGATCCCCCACGACGGCCGGCCGATCGGCGTCGTCGTCCATCACGTCGCGAGCATGTATCCGCTCGAGATTCAGCTGGCCCAGAGCCTGGCCGCGGGGCAAGCGATCGGCGGCGTCACCTGGGACGCGGTGCACGAGCTGAACGCCCGGCACGCGACGGAGAACGGCACGGTGACGCTGGCGGCGGCGCTGGAGCTGCTCGAGCGGAACAGCGCCGCGGCCGCGGCCGCGATCAGGAGCCTGACCGACGAGGAGCTGGATCGCGCTGCCGAGGTTTCCCTCAACGCGGACGCGCCGCTGACGTGCCAGTTCTTTCTCGAGGATCACGCCGTCCGCCACAGCTACCACCACCTCGCGCGGATTCGCGCCGCGCTGGCCTCGGGCGGGCGATAAGGAAGGGGTCCGAGCATGATGCGCGGGGAGGGCGCGGCACACGAGCACCAGACGCTCACATAGTGTGCGGCCGACGCGTGCCCGGCCGAGCAGGAGCGCGAGGAGAGGCAGCGCCTGCATGGCGGGCAGGCCGACGAAGTGAACGATCTGATGCTGGTCGAGAAGTTCCGGTAGCTACTTCCGCACCTGGCTGAATACCTCGCCCTTCGCCTTCTGATGACACGCGAAGCACGCGGCGCGGCCCTTCACGTCCAGCGACCCCGTCTGCGTGTCACCCTTGAAGACCTCGAAACCCCAACCGCCGGTGTCCCCGAACCTCCGGCTATCCCTCACCATCACCGCGAGCCGCCTGCGCGCGCCTTCGTCGCTCACGCCGGGGGTGGCCGCGTCCTTCATCTCGAACAGGTCGTCGACCAGCACCGCACCATCCGGAAAGGTCCCGGTGCGATACCCCTCCATGCCCTTCGGGTTCGCATAGAAATGATGCAGCCCGCCGTTGGTCGCAAAGCCCGGGTTCTGCGGGCCGACCAGCGTGCTCTTGACGTGAGCCCATTGCCGGTAGTCGGCAGGGTAGGTGACTGTATCGTCCGGCGCGGCGGCCGCGTGGATGCTGATGGCCAACGTTCCGACGGCGACGATGCCCGCGATCTTCATAGTGTCCTCCCTCATGCGTTTGACGGCATTCCTGCGCGTGCTTTTCACTGCAGCGCCGGATGCTTCAAGTGATGGTCGGTCCTGGACTGGAACGCGTGCGCCAGGAGTAAGAGCTCCGGCTCGCCGAACAACTTGCCGGTCATGTGCAGCGCGGTTGGCGATCCCTCGAAGAAGCCATTGGGCATGCTCAGGATCGGATAGCCAAGACGGTTGGTGAGCAGCCCCTCGGCGCCGAGGAACAGGTCGAGGTCGGACATCGCGGCGTTCATCTGCTCCATCACCCGCATGCGATAGCGGTTGGCCTGGATGTACTCGACTGCCGGAATGAATCGGCCGGCGCGGATGTCGGCTGGGCGAGTGCTCTGCTCCGGCCCGGCCTCGATTTCGCGGAGATCGCCGCGATCGACTTCATCCGGTGGGCGG
>DATLLC010000004.1:0-20591 GCA_035538015.1 Vicinamibacterales bacterium | reverse complement strand
GTGTAGAGGGACTCGGCGTCTGCCAGGTCCGTAGCCGCTTGGTCCTCGGGGTTGGCGTGGCTCTCGATCAGCCACCCGTTACTGCCGTTGTAACCTTCCGCCCACCATCCGTCGCCGATGCTCAGGTGCGGCACGCCGTTCATCGCCGCCTTCATGCCGCTGGTGCCGCTCGCTTCGAGTGGCTTGCGCGGATTGTTGAGCCACACGTCGCACCCCTGCACGAGGTAATGGCCCACGTGCATGTCGTAATCGTCCACGAAGGCGAGACGACCCCCGAACGCGGGGTCGAGGCATCGGTTGAAGACGCGTTGCAGGTGCAGCTTCGCCGGCTCGTCGGCTGGGTGCGCCTTTCCCGCGAAGACGATCTGTACCGGGCGGTCGGCGTTGTTCAGAATCCGGGCCAGCCGCTCCGGATCGTGGAAGATGAGCTCCGGTCGCTTGTAGGACGCGAACCGCCGCGCGTAGCCCAGCGTGAGCACATGGGGGTGAAGCATGGCTCCCGCGGCAACGACGCGATTGGCTCCCACCCGCTCGTGCGCCCAGCGCGCCCGGATCCGCTCGCGGACGTACTCGAACAGGTCGTGACGCAGTTGCTCCCGCAAGGCCCAGAGCTCCGCATCCGGGATGGCGAGCAGGCCGTCGCTGAACGACGGCTCGTCCATCCGCTCGACCCAGCCCTCGCCGAGGTGTCGGGTCAGGAGATCGAACAGCCGCGCCGCCATCCACGTCGGCAGGTGCACACCATTCGTGATGAAGCGCACCGGCAGCTGGTCCGCCGGCGTGTCCGGCCAGATCGATCGCCACATGGTGCGCGTGACGTCGCCGTGCAGCGCGCTGACGGCGTTGATGTTCTCCGCCGTGCGCATCGCCAGGGCCGTCATGTTGAAGAGCGAGCCCTGCCCGCTATCGTGCTGGCCGAGTGCCAAGAAACGCTCGCGATGGACGCCCATCTCGCCCCAGCAGCCGGCCAAGTGCTTCTCGACCATGCTGAACGGGAACGCGTCGTGGCCCGCGGGGACCGGCGTGTGGGTGGTGAACACCGTCGAGCGCTGCACCGCCGCCAACGCGTCGTCGAACGAGCTGCCCTTCTCGACCTGCTCCCGGATGCGTTGCAGGGCCACGAACGCGGCATGGCCCTCGTTCAGGTGCCACACGGTGGGGTTCACGCCAAGCGCGTGCAGCGCCCGGACGCCGCCGATGCCCAGGATGATCTCCTGCTGGATCCGGATCTCGCGGTCACCGCCGTAGAGCCGGGCGGACAGCTCGCGATCCCACGGCGCGTTCTCCTCGAGATCCGTGTCGAGCAGGAACAGCCGCACGCGCCCGAGTCGCACGCGCCAGACGGCGGCGAGCACCGTGCGATCGCCCAGCGGGACGGCGGTGACGCACGGACGGCCATCGGGTGTAAGCGCCGCTTCGATGGGAGCCTCGGTCCACGACAGCCGCTCGTAGCGTTCCTCCTGCCAGCCGTCGTTCGACATGCGCTGGTGGAAGTAACCCTGCGGGTACATGAACCCGACCCCGACGAGGGGCACGCCCAGGTCGCTCGCCTCCTTGCAGTGATCGCCGGCCAGCACGCCCAGCCCGCCAGCATAGATAGGGAGCGACTGATGCAGCGCGAACTCCGCCGAGAAGTAGGCGATCGTGCCGCCGTTCACGGCATGCCCGTGCTCCCGCCACCAGGGGTGGACGAACCCCTTCGCCTCATCGCGACGCGCGACCGCGGCGTCGTACGACTGGAGAAACCGCGGATCCTCCGCCGCCTGTTGCAGGCGCTCCGCCGAGATTTGCTGCAGCATCTTCACCGGGTTGTGATCGGTACGGCGCCACAGGGGATAGTCCAGTCGACGGAACACTTCACGGGCGGTGAGGTCCCAGCTCCACCAGAGGTCGACGGCGAGCTCGTGCAGACGATGGATGCGGCTCGGAAGGGGAGCCGCGGCGGCGAATCGTTCTTCGGACATACGGTGTGCGTGTCTATGGGTGGAACGAGCAGTCAGCGAGCGGCGGGAAGGGCCCCGACGAGCTCGGCGAAACGGGCGAGGTCGATGTTGCCGCCGGACACGATCGCGACGACCTTGCCATGGCCGGCGCGCCCGCTGCACGCCGCGGCGATGGCGCACCCCGCGGCGCCCTCGGCGATCACGTGCACGCGCTCGGCCGCATGGCGCATCGCGCCGGTCACCTCCGCGAGCGGCATCACCAGCGACGCGTCGACCACGGTCCGCAGCAGCGGCCACATGCTCGGCAGCACCGACTTGCCACCGGCGCCATCGACGAACGACGCGGTCCAGCCCTCGAAGTGGCTCGCCTGGCCGCGGGCCAGCGAGGTGGCCAGCGGTGCCGCCGTCTCCGGCTCGGCCGCGAACATCCGGACACCGGGCTTCATCGCCCGCATCACCGAGCCCACGCCGGCGATCAGGCCACCGCCGCCGAGGGAGATCACGACCGCGTCTACGTCCGGCAGGTCCTCCAGGATTTCGAGGGCCGCGGTCGCATTGCCAGCGATGAAGTCGTCGTCGTCGAAGGGGTGCACGAAATGTCCGCGCATGCGATCGGACGCGTGGGACTCGACGGTGCGCCATGCCTCGTCGTAGGTGACCCGCACGATCTCGGCGCCGAGCGCCTCGATGGCTTTGATCTTGGTGGATGGCGCCGTATCCATCACCATCACCGAGCACGGCACGCCAGCGCGACGCGCGGCAAAGGCCACGCCCTGAGCGGCATTGCCCGCGCTGACCGTCCAGACACCATCGCGCAGGACGTCGGCAGGCAGCCGCCGCACCGCGTTCCAGGCGCCCCGCAGCTTGAACGATCCGATCGGCTGCAGCGACTCGAGCTTGAGATAGATGTCGGGGCGTTGTCCGGAGCCGAACGGCAGGTCGAGGCGAACGAGCGGCGTGCGGACGGCGGCGTCATAGACATGAGCGGCCGCGTCCCGGACCGCCTCCATCGTGATGGTGCGCATCGAGAAAAGGGGATCGTATCATGCGGCCTTCCCTGGACGTCATGACCGGAACGAAGGAGGAGTCGATGCGCACTGCCTGGATCGTCGTGTTGTGCGCGAGCGCCGGCGTCGGAACGATCGCCGTGCCGGCGGCGCAGGAGGGATCGCGGCCGCGTGCGCGGGACATCGGGCTGGCTCCTGGCGTGTTCGCGCCGGGCCCCTCGAACGCGATTACCGACGTAGCCGGCGTGTCGGTCGGCCACCTGACACTCAATCAGGGCGATCGCACGCGAACCGGCGTAACCGTCGTCGTGCCCCACGGCGGCAACGTGTTCCAGGACAAGGTGGCCGGCGCGGTGTTCGTTGGGAACGCCTTCGGCAAGCTGGCCGGTTCCACGCAGGTGGACGAGCTCGGGACCATCGAGACTCCGATCGCCCTCACCAACACCCTGGCGGTGGGTGCCGTCGTCGAAGGCCTCGTGCAGTGGACGCTGGCGCAGCCCGGCAACGCCGAGGTCCGATCCGTGAACGCGCTGGTCGGGGAGACCAACGATGGCGGCCTGAACGACATCCGGACCCTGGCCGTGCGGCCCGAGCACGTGGCGGCGGCGCTGAAGGCCGCGCGTGGCGGCCTGGTGGAAGAGGGCAGCGTCGGCGCGGGCACGGGTACGCGGGCTTTCGGCTGGAAGGGCGGGATCGGATCGTCCTCGCGCCGCCTGGCCCCGGGTCTTGGCGGCTACACCGTCGGCGTTCTCGTGCAAAGCAACTACGGCGGGGTGCTCACGATGGACGGCGCCCCCGTCGGCAAGCGCCTGGGCCGCTACGCCTATCAGCCCTCCGCACGCGGCGGCGCTGCCGCCGACGCGGGTGATGGCTCCTGCATGATCGTCGTCGCGACCGACGCGCCGCTCGACGCTCGGGACCTGAAACGACTGGCCGCCCGCGCCGTGTTCGGCCTCGCCCGCACCGGCTCCTCGTTCAGCAACGGCAGCGGGGACTTCGCGGTGGCCTTCTCCACGCATCCGTCTCTGCGTGTACGGTTTGGCGACGAACAGCCCGCCGCTCGCACGCTCCTGCCGACCGATGGGGTGTCGCCCCTATTCCAGGCCGCGCTCGAAGCTACTGAAGAGGCGGTGTACAACTCCCTGCTGAGAGCGACGACCGTGACGAGCAGCGTCGGATCGGCCGAGGCCTTGCCGATTGCCCGGGTCCGCGAGATTCTGGCGCCCTATCAGGCCCCGCGGGTGCCTTGACGCGCCCGCGCGCCGAGGCGTAAGCTGTCTGCTACGCGAATGAGCCCCGTCCACCGACTGCCCGCTGTTGATGGCCAAGTCGGTCGCGGTGTGCTCGCGTTCCGACTGTACGGTGGCCTGGCCCTTATCGGGGGCCTGATCGGGCCCCTTCCATCGAAACGGCGCGGGTAGGGCAGACTCCACCGGACCGACACAGCAGACGGCCACTACCCGCAAACGGGGAGTGGCCTTTTTTCGTTTTGGGACCGATACAGGAGAAGAGGCAATGCAAGGCGATACGCATGGAGGGACGAAAGTGAGCGTGCAGGGCCGCACCGAGGGGGTCGACGACCCGGCGGCGCTGGCCGCCTTGTGCGCGGCCGTGGACCGGGCCGTACAGGCCTACCGTCCCGAGGGCCTGAGGGTGCGTGAGGTGGTCGTGATGCTCGAAGAGGGCAGCCCCGCTCTCGGCGCGGCAGAGGCGACCCCGGTCTACGTCGACGTCTACGACTCCGGGTACGGGCACGGCATCTGAGAGCGTTCTCGATTTACTTTTCCACGGCCTGTGGCTCGGGCATCTTCGAGGGCTCGAGGAACGGCATCGCGGCTCGCAGCCGTGCGCCGACGCGTTCGATTTCGTGATCGCGGAGCCGTTCGCGCTCGGCGAGGAACCACTTGAACCCCTCGTCCTTCTCGCGCTTCCACCGCTCGGCGTAGGCGCCCGACTGGATATCGGCGAGGATCGCCTTCATGTTGCGCCGGGTCTCGTCGGTGACGATTCGCGAACCCGCGGTGTAGTCCCCATGCTCAGCTGTGTCGCTCACCGAGTACCGCATGAAGCTCAGGCCCCCGCGGTACATCAGGTCGACGATCAGTTTCAACTCGTGCAGGCATTCGAAGTACGCCACTTCCGGCTTGTAGCCGGCTTCCACCAGCGTCTCGAAGCCCGCCGTGACCAGGGCGCTCACGCCGCCGCAGAGCACCGCCTGCTCGCCAAAGAGATCCGTCTCGGTTTCCTCGGCGAATGTCGTTTCGATGACCCCGGCGCGAGTGCAGCCAAGCCCCTTGGCATACGAAAGGGTGAGCGGTTTCGCCTGGCCGGTGGCATCGGCGTGGATCGCGATGAGCGCGGGGACGCCGGCCCCTTCCAGGAAGACCTCTCGGACGCGGTGGCCCGGGGCCTTCGGCGCGACCATGGCCACATCCACTCCCTCGGGCGGCGCAATCCACCCGAAGCGGATGGAGAAGCCGTGCGCGAACAGTAACAGCTGTCCCGGGCGCAGGTTGGGGGCGATCTGATCCCGGAAGAGCGCCGGCTGTTCGAGATCCGGCGCCAGGATCATGATGACGTCGGCCCAGCGCGTCGCCGCGGCCGGGTCGACCGGCGCGAAGCCGTCGCGCTCCGCGACGGCGCGCGAACGGCTGTCGGGGCGCAGCGCCACCTTGACATCGACGCCGCTGTCGCGCAGGTTCAAGGCGTGCGCGTGGCCCTGCGACCCATAACCGACCACCGCGACACGGCGGGCCCGAATCAGGTCCAGGTTGGCGTCAGCGTCGTGAATCATCATCGTTCCACTCCTCTAGGGCAAGCACGCCGATCTGGCGGCCGAGCAGCGCGCCGACGCGCGCCGCTGTGCGCTCGGTACTCTCAAACATGATGGTGGCCTGAGCCGTGGCGCCGTCGGGCGCGGCCACCGCGGTGAAGGCGTCGGCGCGCACGCGCTGCTGGCGCAGTACGGAGCCCACGCGGTCCAGTGCGTCGATGGTGTGGGCGTAATGGACCACCACCGTGCGCGACCCGGTGAGTTCTTCGGTCATCACAAGAGGTCGGCTCCCGACTCGGCCAGCGCGGAATGCGGCGCGTGAATTATCACGTTGAGAGCGGCGCCAGGCGCGACCAGGCAGGACCCGAGGATGTCTGCGCCGCTGAGCTTCATGACTTAGACCGCGTGATAAGCGTGATGGTGATCGTGCAGGTCGACGAGCGCGTGCTCGATGGCATCTCCCATCTCCCGCGTGGAGAGGATGGGTTCGGCCGGTCCCGCCAGGTCGCGGGTTCGCGCCCCGGAGACGAGCGCGACCTCGATGGCGTGTTCGAGCAGGTCGGCCTCGCGCGTCAGCCGGGCGGTCAGCCGCAGCAGCATCGCCGCACTGGCGACCGCGCCAATCGGGTTGGCCAACCCCTTGCCGGCAATGTCGGGCGCCGAGCCATGAACGGGCTCGTAGAGGTCCACGCGTCCGCCGATGGTAGCCGAGGGCAGCACACCAAGCGAGCCCGCAATCGAGGCGGCCTGATCGCTCAGGATGTCGCCGAAGAGGTTGTCGGCCAGAATCACGTCGAAGCTGGCAGGGGAGGTGGCCAGCCGCATCGCGCAGGTGTCGATGTAGACGTGCTCGAGCGTCACGTCGGGGTAGTCGCGCCCGACGTCGGTCACCACGGTTCGCCACAGACGCGATGTCTCGAGCACGTTGGCCTTGTCGATGGACGCCACCCGCCGACGCCGGCCGCGCGCCATGTCGAAGGCAACGCGCGCTACCCGTTCGACCTCGGCCTTCGAGTAGATGAGCGTGTTGAATGCGACGTCGCTCGAACGGTAGCCGCGGGGCTCGCCGAAATAGAGCCCGCCGAGCAGTTCCCTGACGATCAGGATGTCTGCGCCCTGCAGCCGCTCCGCGCGAAACGGGGTGCGGTCCGCCAGGGCGGGGTGACAGATGGCCGGGCGGAGGTTTGCGAAGCCGCCCAACGCCCGGCGGAGCGCCAGAAGGCCGGCCTCGGGCCGTTCGGACGGCTGCCGGTTCTCGTATTGGGGATGGCCGACCGCACCGAGCAGCACGGCGTCGGCGGCAAGGCAGGCATCCAGGGTGCTTGCCGGAAGCGGCTGTCCCGTGCGTTCGATGGCCTCCCCGCCGACAGGATGGGTGCTCAGCCGAATCGGGTGGCGATAGAGCTCCGCCACGCGGGTCAGCAGGCGAGCGGCCTCTGAGGTGACCTCGGGGCCGATCCCGTCGCCAGGCAGCAGCACGATGTTCAGCGCCATGCCGCCCCTCGCGCCGGCCCGGCTACGCTCACGCGCGGGCCCGCGCTCACCGTCGGACGGCCCGCTTCCTCGCGGATGATGCCCGCCAGCTGCTCGTCGCTGATGGTTTTGCTGCGGTCCGCCAGGGCGGTGACCTGCCGGTAGATGCGCTCGAGCTCCGTTTCCCCCAGGCGATGGCCGAGCGCCCGGCAGCGAGCCTCGAGCCCGCGCATGCCCGAATGCTTGCCGAGCACGAGCTTGGTGCCGGCGGCGCACACCGATTCGGGCCGCATGATTTCGTAGGTGAGCGCATGCTTCAGCATGCCGTCCTGGTGAATGCCGGACTCGTGGGCGAAGGCGTTGGCGCCGACGATCGCCTTGTTGGGGGCCACGCCGATGCCCACTGTAGTCGCCAGCGCTTCACTGGTCGGCACCAGCCGCGTCGTCACGATCCCCGTGTCGAAGGGCAGGGCTTCTCGACGCACGTGCAGGGCCATCACGAGTTCTTCGAGAGAGGCGTTGCCGGCACGCTCGCCGATGCCGTTGATGGTGCATTCCACCTGCCGGGCGCCGGCCTCCACTGCGGCAAGGGAGTTGGCCACGGCCAGCCCGAGGTCGTTGTGGCAGTGAGCGGACAGCGTAATCTCGTCACCGACGCGGGCGCGGACCCGCGTGAACATGTTGGTGATGTCGGCCGGCAGCGCGTAGCCGACCGTGTCCGGCAGGTTCACGGTCGTGGCTCCGGCCTCGACCGCGACCTCCGCCACCTGACAGAGGAACTCGAGGTCGCTCCGGGTGGCGTCCTCGGCCGAGAACTCCACGTCCGGCGTGCGCTCGCGGGCGTAGCGAACCGATTCGCGGGTGCGGGCCACGCAGGTGGCCCGGTCGATGCGCAACTTGTGTTCGAGGTGCAGGTCCGACGTGGCAAGGAACACGTGAATCCGCGGCCGGGCGGCCGCGGCGAGTGCCGTCCAGGCTCGGTCGATGTCGCCGGTGACCGCCCGCGCCAACCCCGCCACTGATGAGGTGCGAACCCTCGCGGCGACTGCCTTGACCGCCTCGAAATCCCCATCGGACGAGATCGGGAAGCCGGCTTCGATGATGTCCGCGCCCAGGGCCTCCAACTGTTCGGCCATGTGGACCTTCTCGGCCGGCGTCATGCTGAAACCGGGGGCCTGTTCACCATCGCGGAGCGTGGTGTCGAAGATGCGTACGCGTGCCCGTGCCGTCATCGGATTCTATGGCTCCATTCCGAGTGTGGGGGGGGCGACCCAATAAGTCAAAGTAATAATCGCTATGGAAATATAGGCTGTGCCTTATAGTCGTCGCCATGGAACTCTCTCAGCTGGAAGCCTTTCTGGCGGTCGTTCGGGCGGGAACCTTCTCTGCGGCGGCCAAGGCGCTCTACCGCACACAGCCGGCTATCAGCCAGACCATCAAGCGCTTGGAGGATGAAGTCGGGCATCCGCTCTTCGACCGGGCGAGCCGCAGGGGCCTGCTGACCGATGCGGGACGGGTGCTGGCCATCCATGCCGAACGGCTGATCAATTTTCGTCAGCAGGCCCTGGCCGCGCTGGACGATGTCCGCCAACTGAAGGCCGGGCGGCTGACCCTGGCCGCCAACGAGTTGACGTGCCTCTACCTGTTACCGCTCTTGCATGAGTACCGGCGGCTCTACCCGGAAGTGCATGTCACGGTGCAGCGCGCGCTCGCCAGCCGCATCCCGGGGCAGGTCCTGGACTTTGGCGCCGACCTGGGCGTCGTCACGTTCCGTCCGGATCTCGACCTGCTCATGTCGATTGTGGTCTACCGCGATGAGCTGGCATTCGTGGTGCCGCCCACTCATCCCTACGCCCGTCGGGCGAGCGTGAGCATCGCGGAGCTGGCAGGGGAGTCGTTCGTTGCCCACCATGTCTCCTCGCCGTACCGTCACAAGGTAATCGAAACGTTCCAGGACAAGCGCGTGCAGTTGCAGATGCCGGTTGAGATGCCGACCATCGACGCGATCAAGAAATTCGTCGCCATGGGCAACGGCGTCGCCCTGCTGCCGGCGATTGCCGTCGAAGCGGAACTGGCGCGTGAGGAGCTGGTGCGGGTGCGCGTGCCGGACCTCGACTTCGAGCGCAAGCTGCGCCTCGTGCACCGCCGAGAGGGGTCGCTCTCGCATGCGGCCCAGGCCTTCCTGGCCGTGGTGGAAACTCAGGCGGCGGTGCGGAAGGGCCGGTTCTCGTTCACGGCCGAGGAGTAGGATTTTGAGTAGGGTATACTGGCGTTTCCTGCCTGCGGGCTTTGTGCCTGACGGGTCGCTCTCGAGCGGCCCACGCGTGCGGAAGTGGCGGAATTGGCAGACGCGCTAGCCTCAGGAGCTAGTCCTGGCAACAGGGTGGAGGTTCGAGTCCTCTCTTCCGCACCAACGATTCATTCTTCCATCCCGATCTGCGGGGGTTATCAGCAATGAGACCGATTCTGCTCAGCGTGGTGGCCGCGGCCCTGCTCGCGTTCCCATCGGCGGCGCGCGTGAAGGTAGAGACCGGGCACGACCCGGCGGCCGATTTCTCCAAGCTGCGCGTCTGGGCCTGGCCAGCCGACGGCCCCGGGCAAGTGAAGATGGCGCTCACGAAGGACGATGATCCGGAGCCGACCCGGAAGCGGTTCGAGCCGACGGTGATGGCCGCGGTCGAGGAGATGCTCGGCAAGAAAGGCTTCCACAAGGCGGGCGCGGGCGAGGCGCCCGATTTTCTGGTCGCCTACTTCGCCCTCATCAGCGTGAGCACCTCCGGGCAGACGCTCGGACAGTTCCTGCCGGGGACCGTGGCCTGGGGCCTGCCGCCGTTCGAGGCGGTCGCGACGTCGCTCAAGATCTACGAGCAGGGCTCGCTGGTGCTGGACGTGATGACGCCTGACAGCAAGCCGATGTGGCGAGGCGTGGCGCGCGCCGAGGTGCACCGGGATCGGCCCGACGCCGAGCGCAGCAAGCGCATTCGCGAGGCGATCGGCGACCTGGTCAACAAGTTCCCGCCCAAGAAGAAGTCCTAGGCCGGTGCCCGGACCGCGCGTCATCGTGGGCGTGGCCGGCGGGTCCGGCTCCGGCAAGACCACCGTGGTCCGCCGCATCGTCGAGAGTCTCGGCCCGGACGATGTGACGGTCCTCGATCACGATCGCTACTATCGCGATCGGAACGATCTTCGTCTCGAGGATCGGGCCGCGCTCAACTACGACCATCCCGACGCGCTCGAAACCGACCTGATGGTCGACCACGTCCGGGAGCTCAAGGCCGGTCGCTCGGTCAAAGTGCCTCGCTACGATTTCGCCCGCCACGCGCGCCTGCCCGAGACGGAGCTGTTCGTGCCTCGCCGCGCCGTCATCGTCGAGGGAATTCTGGTGTTTACGGCCCCGGAACTACGACGGTTGATGGACATCAAGGTGTTCGTGGACACCGATTCGGACACGAGGTTCATCCGGCGGCTGGTCCGCGACGTCGCCGACCGTGGACGCACGATGGAGTCGGTGATCGATCAGTACCAGAGCACGGTGAAGCCGATGCACTTGGAGTTCGTCGAGCCGAGCAAACGCTACGCCGACGTCATCATTCCGGTGGGCGGGCAGAACACCGTGGCCGTGGATCTGCTGTTGACCCTGCTGCGGTCTGTGGCCGGGGCCGCGGATGGACGCGGCTGAGGAGCATCTGAAGGGCGGCGCCGGAATCGCCGGTCTGGCCGACGGGTCTACTGCGCGCGATCGAAGCGGCCGTCCGGGATGAACCACATGATCGCCCGAATCCAGCGCGCCCTGCGCGGGGTCAGAGCTTGCGGGTGCGGCTGGCGAGGAGCGCCGCCAGCGCGGCGAGGCCGCCGGCGACTGCGAGCGCCCGAATCACCTTGAAGAGGCTGATGATCCAGGCGATGCCGATGCCGAGCGCCGGCCATTGAATCCACCAGTGGCCGGGCGAGGTCATGAGGTTGATGACGAACAGAAATGCCAGGATCAGGGGCCCCATGAACAGGAACTTCACGGCGCGCAGAGTATCCACTTCCGGTCCTCCTGAGTGATCGGCGCTGGGCCGAATCTCACACGATCATACGCAGGCGCGTCGCCGAAGTTCAGTTACACTCCCGCCATGTCTGCAGCCTTTCGGCGGGGGGGCATGGCGGGCCTCGTGGCTCTCTGCAGCTTGTTCGCCGCGTTCCCGCCGGCGCCTCGGCTGTCCGCCCAGGGAGCCACGCCCGATGCGGCCCTGCTGACCGAGTTGCGGTGGCGCAACATCGGCCCGCACCGGGCCAGCCGGACCAAGGCGCTCGACGGCGTGCCCAGCCGTCCGCACACCTTCTACATCGGCGTGGTCAACGGCGGGGTCTGGAAGACGACCGACGCCGGGCGGACCTGGACACCCCTCTTCGACGATCAGCCCACCGGCTCGATCGGTGCGCTGGCCGTTGCGCCTTCTGATCCCCGGGTCATCTATGTCGGCACCGGCGAGGCGCAGCAGCGGCCCGACCTGGCGACCGGCGACGGCATGTACAAGTCCACTGACGAAGGCCGAACCTGGACCCACCTGGGACTGCGCGATACGCAGCAAATCGCTCAGGTCGTCGTAGACCCGACGAACCCGAATCGGCTCTTCGTGGCGGCGCTCGGCCATCCCTACGGCCCGAATGATGAACGCGGCATCTTCCGATCCGTCGATGGGGGCCGCACCTTCGAGCGCGTGCTCTCCAAGGACGAGAACACAGGCGGCGCCGACGTACTGATCGATCCGGCAACCCCGTCGGTCGTCTACGCGTCGCTGTGGCAGGCACGCCAGGGTCCGTGGGAGAACGCCGACTTCCGCGGACCGGGCAGCGGGCTCTTCAAGTCTACCGACGGGGGCACGACCTGGCGGCCGCTCACGCGCGGTCTGCCCACCTGGGATGCGAACCGCCTGGGGCGCATCGGCATTGGCATCGCGCCAAGCCGTCCGTCGCGGCTGTTCCTCGTCGTCGAGGCGCGTTCACAGGGCGGTATCTACCGAAGCGACGATGCCGGCGAGTCGTGGACGCTGGTCAACGGCGACGAGCGCGTCCTGGCCCGGCCCTTCGATGCGACCGATATTCGTGTCCACCCGACCAATCCGGACATCGTCTACGTTCCGACCATCGTGACCTGGAAATCGACCGACGGCGGCCGCACGTTCACGGGGTTTCGAGGCGCGCCCGGCGGCGACGACTACCAGCGGGCCTGGATCAACCCGACCAATCCCGACATCATTGCCATGACCTCGGACCAGGGTGCCATCGTCACCCTGAATGGCGGCGAGACGTGGAGCAGTTGGTACAACCAGCCGACGGCTGCGTTCTACCACGTCAGCACGGACAACTCGTTTCCTTATCGCGTGTGCGGCGGACAGCAGGAGAGCGGCTCGGCGTGCATCTCGAGCCGCGGCGATCACGGGCAGATCACGTTTCGCGAGTGGTCCCCGGTGGGCGTCGAGGAGTACGGCTACGTCGCGTCCGATCCGCTCGATCCAGACATCGTGTACGGCGGCAAGGTGTCGCGTTGGGACCGGCGCACCGGTCAGGTGCAGCAAGTCGGCCCGAAGCCGGTCCGCGACGGCGACTACCGCGTCGTGCGCACGATGCCGGTGCTGTTCTCGCCGCTCAACCCACGGAAGCTGTACTTCGCGTCGAACGTCGTGTGGGAAACGACGACCGGTGGGCAGTCCTGGGCGGCGATCAGCCCGGACCTGACCCGAGCCACGTGGGAGGTCCCGCCGAGCGTGGGGGTGTACGCCGGATCCCCCGAAGCGAAGCCGACACAGCGCGGCGTGATCTACACGATTGCTCCCTCCTACGTGGACGAGCAGACGATCTGGGCGGGCACCGACGACGGCTTGATTCACGTAACCCGCGACGGCGGCCGCACCTGGAGCGACGTGACGCCGCCGGATCTGAAGCCGTGGATGAAGGTGTCGCTGATCGACGCCTCCCATTTCGACGCGAGCGAGGCGTTCGCCGCGATCAATACCTTCCGGCTCGACGACCTGCGACCGCACATCTACCGTACGACTGACGGCGGCCGGACCTGGACGCGCATCACCAACGGCATCCCCGATGGCGGCATCATCAACACTGTGCGCGAGGATCCGAAGCGGCGCGGGTTGCTGTTTGCCGGCTCCGAGCAGGCGGTGTACGTGTCGTTCGACAGCGGCGGGCGCTGGCAGTCGCTGCGCCTGAACATGCCAGCCACGTCGATTCGCGATCTCGTGATCAAGGACGACGATCTGATCGCGGGCACGCACGGACGCAGCTTCTGGATTCTGGACGACATCACGCCGCTGCGGCTGTTGCCCGACACGCCGCTATCGGCCGGACCACAGCTGTTCGCGCCGCAGGATGCGACGCGCGTGCGCTGGAACATGAACACGGATACGCCGCTGCCGCCGGACGAGCCCGCCGGCCAGAACCCGCCCGACGGCGCCCTCCTGCACTACTGGCTGGACGCGGATGCGCCATCCGTGACGCTCGAGATCGTCGACGGTGGCGGTGTGGTCGTGCGGCGATACTCGAGTGATGATCCACCTGAGCCCCTCGTGGAAGGGCGTAATACACCCGACTACTGGATTCGTCCGAATCAGCCATTGCGGAAGACCCGGGGCCTGCACCGATTCGTCTGGGATCTCCATCACGAGCGGCCGGCCGTGGGCGCCTTCAGCTATCCAATCGCGGCTATCTGGAGAAACACGCCGCGCACGCCATTGGGCTCGTGGGTGCTGCCCGGGCGTTACATCGTGCGGTTCACGGCCGCCGGCCAGACGCGCACGGCCTCGCTGACCGTCCGGATGGACCCGCGCGTCAAGGCAGCCGAGGCCGATATTCGCCAGCAGCACGAGCTGTCGCGCGCGCTCGACGCCGCGCTTCGGCGGCTCGCTCCAGCGGTGGCCGCGGCCCGAGAGCGTGGCGAGGCTGGCGCTGCGCGCCTGCAGGAGCTGCAGCGGGTGTCCGCCGCCCTCGGGCAGCTCTTCGGTGTGGTCGAGGGTGCCGATGCGGCCCCGGCCAGCCAGGTCGTTTCGGCCGTCCGCGACGCGGTGGCGGCCGCGGATCGCGCCCTCGCGCGGCCCTGAGAGGAGCAGCAGATGTCCTCGATCTCAATTCTGTTCGCGGTCCTGTTACAGGCCGCCACGCCCGTGGCGGTCCCCGGCATCGATGACGTGCTCGCGGAGTGGACATCGTCGACGCCGGGATGTGCGGTCGGTGTCGAGGTCGACGGGAAGACCGTGCTCGAAAAGGGGTTCGGCATGGCCGATCTCGAGCGAAGCGTTCCGAACCGAGGCGAGACGATCTTCGAGGCAGGCTCGGTCTCCAAGCAGTTCACTGCGGCCGCGGTGCTGCTGCTCGCGCGCGATGGCAAGCTGTCGCTCGACGACCCGATTCGCAAGTACTTGCCGGAGATCCCCGATTACGGTACGCCGGTCACCATTCGCCAGATGCTGACGCACACCAGCGGGCTCAGGGACTGGGGCAGCGTCGCCGGTATCGGTGGCTGGCCGCGGACCACGCGCGAGTATACGCACGCGCACGTCCTCGACATCCTGTCGCGACAGCAGGCGCTCAACTTCCCGCCGGGCACACGGTGGTCCTACAGCAATTCGGGCTACAACCTGTCCGCGATCCTCGTCTCCCGCGTCAGCGGGATGGCGTTCGCGGCGTTCACGCGCCAGCGCATCTTCGAGCCGCTCGGCATGTCCAGCACTTCCTGGCGCGACGACCACACCCGGCTGGTGCCCCGTCGCGCGCTCGCCTACAGCCGCCAGGACGATGGCTATCACCTCGACCTGCCCTTCGAGAACGTGCACGGCAACGGCGGGCTGCTCACGACCGTCGGAGACCTGCTGACATGGACACGAAACTTCCGGACGCCAGTGGTCGGCGATGCGGCATTGGTGGCGGAGCAGACGACTCCAGGCCGCTTCGTCGACGGACAGGCGCACGACTACGGACTGGGCGTCTGGGTGCGCGACTATCGCGGCGTGCGGGAAGTGCGGCACAGCGGGTCGACCGCCGGCTACCGGGCCTACCTGGCGACGTTCCCCGACCTGCGGGCGGGCGTGGCCGTGCTGTGCAACGCGGCCAATGCCAACGCGGAGTCGATCACCTACAAGGTGGTCGATCGCGTACTGGCCGATCGCCTGAAGCCCCGACTGGAACCGCGCGGCACCCACGTCCTCACCGACCCGGAACGGCGCGGCCTCGTCGGGCTCTATCGTGACGCCAACACCGGCGTTCCCGTACGAATCGTGCAGGATGGTGACCGAGTGCGGGTGGCGCGCGGGGTCGTGTTGTATGCCGACTCGGGGACGCGGCTGCATGGCGCCAACGGTCAGCAGTGGTCGTTCGGTGCGGGCGGCGCGACGGTCACGGACGCTTTCGGCCGGATGACGTCCTTCGAGCGCGTGAGCCCGTGGGCACCCACCGCTGCCGAGCTCGCCGCGCTCGCTGGAGACTACGGGAGCGTCGAGGCCGAAACCTCGCTCACGGCCGCAGTGGACGGCGCACGGCTGGTACTACGTCAGCGTCCGGATCGCGTGATCGAGCTGACGCCGGTCTACGACAGCACGTTCAGCAGCGCGTTGGGAACGGTCCGGTTCTTCCGAGACGCCACCGGCCGGGTGGCGGCCCTCGCGTTGTCGCAGGACCGGGTGTGGCAGATCCGGTTCGAGCGCAACGCCGGGCCCGCGGCCACGATGCCACCTGAATGAGCTCGCGGAATCTTGCCGGCAGCCGGCCTGGGTGCGGCTGTGCGTCGTGCGCCACTGTGCCCCCCGGCGAGTGACGCTCCGGTGACCGTGCATCCCCGGTCCGACGAATTCAACCGGTCGTACCCGGTCGGCCGCACGGCAAGATCCGCGAGTGTCCGGCCCGCGCCAGCGGCACGAGCGCAGCAGGTTGGGGCCGATTATCGGCCACACGACCGCCGTTCGAACGCACGGTTGCACGCAATCAGGTCGGTTCGTTGCACGGAATCTCGAGTGGGGCGGGACCGCGACAGCTCATCCGGTCCCAGCTGTCGTCCACGCCCGGCGGGCGGGGCGTCCGAGGCGCGGTCTATACTGCCCCTGTGAGCGCTTCTCGTGGTGTCCGGTTCGTGCTCGGCCTGCTGCTGGTGGCCACCTTCATTTCGGTGGCGGCCATGACCTTGATGTATCTCGCCCTGGGCCGCAGTCCCACCATCGCGTCCTCGTCGACGCTGGTCCTGCGTCCGTCGGGGGACCTGCCCGAACTGATTCCCGAGGTCATCCTCCCCATCGGCGGCGGACAGCATCTCACCGTCCGCGGCTACGTGGACGTGATTCGCAAGGCCAAGCAGGATCGCCGCGTCGCACGACTGCTGATCAAGCCCGGCGGGCTCGAATCGCCGTTCTGGGCCAAGGTGCAGGAAGTCCGTGACGCGATCGTCGACTTTCGGCGGAGCGGCAAGCCGGTGTACGCCTTTCTCGAATACGGCGGCGGCAAGGAGTACTACCTGGCCTCGGCCGCCGACAAGGTGTACCTGCTCCCGACCTCCACTCTCGATCTGACCGGCCTGCCGAGCTACGAGGTCTTCCTGCGCGGCACGTTCGACTGGGTCGGCACCTATCCCGACTTCCTGCACGTCGGCGACTACAAGACGGCGGTCAACACGTTCACCGAGAAAGGCTTCACGCCCGCCCACCGCGAGATGAGCGAGTCGCTCAACCAGGATCAGTTCGATCAGCTGGTCCGAGGGATCGCCGACGGCCGCCGCAAGCCCGAGGACGAGGTGCGCGCGCTGATCGATCGCGGGCCATTCCAGCCGGAAGAAGCCCTTCGCGTGGGGTTGGTGGACGATCTGGCCTACGAGGACGAGCTCGACGATGTTGCCGATGTGACCCTCGACGCCCAGATCGAAGTCGAGAACTACGCGCGGGTCACCTGGGAGGCGCTGGGCGTCTCGCGGCGCGCGCGCATCGCCGTGGTTAACGCCGTGGGAACGATGGTCAGCGGCGAGAGCGGCTTCGACCCAATCAACGGACCGGTGCTGGGCTCGGACTCACTCGTGGAGCAGATCCGCGAGGCGCGCGGCAGCGGGGCGAAAGCGCTCGTGCTAAGAATCGACAGCCCGGGCGGGTCCTCGGTCGCATCGGACGTGATCTGGCGCGAATTGATGATTACGAAGGACAAGGGGCTGCCGGTCATCGTCTCGATGTCGGACCTGGCAGCCTCAGGCGGGTACTACATGGCCGCCGCCGGCGACGTCATCGTCGCGCAGCCAGGCACGCTGACGGGATCGATTGGGGTCTACACGGGGAAGTTCGTCACCGGCGGCACGTTCGAGAAGCTGGGCGCGAACATCGAGACCGTGCGGCAGGGAAAGTTCGCCGACATGTACTCGCCCGACCGGCCGTTCACCCAGGAAGAGCGGACCAAGGTGCTCGAGTCGATGCAGGCCACCTACGATCACTTCGTCGAGCGCGTCGCCGACGCGCGCCAGATGACGCCCGAGAAGGTCGATCAGATTGGCCAGGGCCGGGTGTGGACCGGCCGACAGGCCCGCGAGGTCGGCCTGGTCGATGAGCTCGGCGGGCTGATGGCCGCGGTGGCCGTCGCCAAGCAGCGCGCGAAGATCCCGGCGGAAGAAGAAGTCCAGCTCGATATCTATCCGCGGACGCGCAGCTTCTACGAAGTCCTCAGCAACCAGTTCCAGTCACCGATCGGTCAGCTGCGCGCACGGTCCACCGCCGAAACGCTGATTTCGCTGCTGGGCCCGCGCGATCGGGACATCCTGGCCGCCCTGCTCGCCCCCTCCCGCCTGTTCCGGGCCGGCGAGCTGCTGGCGCACATGCCGTACGTGTTCGTGCGCTAGCGGAATGCGCCCGGACCGCGACGACGACGCTCGCGAGGCTGGGTCCCGCGTGCGGTCACGCGACGTGCTCTTGGCGGCCGCCGCCTTCACCCTACTCACCGTCGCCGCCACGTGGCCGCAGGTGCGGCTGCTGTCGACGCACGCCGGTACTCACTACGACGCGCTCTTCAGCGTCTGGCGCATGGCGTGGATCGCCCATCAGCTGGTCACCGATCCCGGCCATCTCTTCGATGCCAACATCTTTTATCCCGAGCCGAACACGCTTGCCTACTCGGATGCCGTGCTCCTGCCGGCGCTGCTCGGCGCGCCGCTCATCTGGCTCGGAATGCCGCCGCTCGTCGCCTACAACCTGCTGATCCTCCTGTCGTTCGTCTCCGCCGGCCTCGGGATGTACGTGCTCGCGGGTGAGCTCACCGGCTCGCGCATCGCGGCGTTCCTCGCCGGTGTCACGTTCGCCTTCCAGCCGTATCGCTTCGCCCACTACCCGCACCTGGAGCTGCTGTGGACCTGCTGGATCCCGCTCTCGCTGTGGGCCCTGCACCGCGTCCTCTCCTCGCCAACGTGGAGCAGCGGGTTCCTGCTGGGGCTGTTTGCATCTTGCCAGGTGCTGACGTCGATCTACTACGGAGTGTTCCTCGCCACCGCCGCCGCCATCGTCGGTGCCGTGCTGTTGGTGACTGAACGCCACCGGCATCGCTGGCGATTCTGGATGCCGCTGATGGGGATGGTCCTGCCCTTGATCCTGCTCGTGGTGCCCTACGCGATGCCCTATCGCCACAGTGCCGCGGCGCTCGGCGAGCGGGACGCCGCCGCCGTCGCCCGCTGGAGTCCGACGCTTTGGAATTACCTCGAGCCGCAAGACGGCCACTGGCTCTATCCGCGGCTCGGTGACATCGACGTCTTCGAGGGCGTGCTGTTTCCGGGAGCGGTGCTCGTGGCACTCGCCGTAGTGGGGGGCTGGCGCGGATGGCGCACCCGACGCCCGGTCGTTGCCGCGTATGCCGTGCTGCTCGTCGTGGCCTTCGACCTCTCGCTCGGATCGAACGGGCTGCTGTTCGGTGCTGTCCGAGAGATCGCGTGGCCGTACCGGGGCCTGAGGGTGCCGGCCCGAATGTTCGTGATCGTGTCGGCAGCGCTGTCGGTGCTGGCGGCCCTGGCGGTCGCGCCGGCTCGGGGACCGCGACACGGGCGATGGGCAGGAGCGGCGATCCTGCTCGTGATCGTGGAGGCGGTCTCGATACCGATTCCGCTGCTGCCTGTGCCGATCCCGCCGGCCCACACGCTGCAGTTCCTGGCGTCGCGCCCACCGGGCCCAATCGCCCATTGGCCGCTGCCGGCCGCGGCGAGCATCGGCATCACCTGGGACTGGAAGTACATGTACTTCTCGGTCTACCACTGGCACCCGCTGCTGAACGGCTACAGCGGCTATCACCCGGAGAGCTACCTGCAGTTCCTTGCCCGGACGTCGCGATTCCCCGCCCCCGCGGCAGTTGCCGCCATGCAGCGGGCCGGAGTCCGCTACCTCGTCCTGCACAGCACGCCCGACCGGCGCGCGTTCACCGCAGCAATCGACACGCTTCGGCTCAACGACGGGCTCGACTACCAGTTCAGCGAGCGCACGCCCGACGAAGAGGTCGCGCTGTTCCTGGTGAAGAGCGAGAAGTGAGCACTGCTCACCTCCCACTTCCTATTGAACGGGAGGCAGTCCCTGGGGCGTCGCGGGGCCCAGCACCTGTGCCAGCGTGTCCTGGTTGATGTTGATCTTCAGGTTCGTCTTCGCCTTCTGCATGTAGGCGCTGAAGAAGCGATCGCGCCGCTGTCCGGTCATCTCCTCGCGGAGCTCGTCGCGGCCGGAGGCGATCTGCGCGTCGGTCACCTCCTGCCGCTCAACGACGCGGACGATGGCCGTTGCGGTGGGCGTGGAGATGGGATCGCTGACACCGTTGAGCGGGAGCGAGAAGGCGGCGGCATCGACCGCGTCGCTCATGCCGATGTCGGGGATCGCCGAGCCGCGGGCCAGCAGCTCCGTCGGCTTGACCTCGAGCTTGTACTTCTTGGCAGTGGCGGCGAAGTCCTTGGCGCTCTTCAGCTCGGCGGCGATGCCCGCGGCGCGCTGCTTCGCCAGTTCGGCCGCCTTCTGGCGGACCACATCGTCGCGCACGCGGTCCTTCACCTCGTCCAGTGCCGGTACATAGGCATCCTGCCGGCCCGAAACGGTGCCGATCACCCAGCCGCGCGCGACCCGCTGCGGCGTGCTGATCTCGCCCTCCTTCAACGCGAACATCGCGGCCGCCAGCTCGGCCTGCAGGCCGAGCCCGTCGATGGGGTCGGTCGGGAGGAAGAGCCCCGAGTCGTGGAGCTCGAGGCTGCGCTCGCCGGCGAGGCGATCGAGATCCGCCGGTGCCTTCGCCGCCGAGGCGAGCGCCTTGGCCTGCGCTTCGGCGTCCTGCTGGGCTTTCTGCCAGCGGAGCTGATCGGCGATTTCCGGCTTCACCGCGTCGAGCGGACGCACGACCTCGGCCTGGTTGTCCACCATCTTG
>DATLLC010000003.1:0-14814 GCA_035538015.1 Vicinamibacterales bacterium | reverse complement strand
TGTACATGTTGGGGATCATCAGCAGCAGGCCCTGCGACGCGGTGAACGTGGTCGTCAGCGCCCCGCCCTGCAGCGAACCGTGAACGGCGCCCGCCGCCCCGCCCTCGCTCTGCATCTCGATCACCGTCGGGACGTCGCCCCAGATGTTCGGACGCCGTTCACCGGCCCACTGATCCGCCAGCTCCGCCATCGTCGACGAAGGCGTGATCGGGTAGATGGAGCAGACCTCGTTCAGGCGATACGCGACGCTCGCGCACGCCTCGTTCCCGTCGAGCGTGGCGGTCTCCGGCCGGGTGGGAGTCGATGACCTGGCGGATGACATGGTGGGCCTCAGCGCGCGGACGGCTTGCGCTCGGACACCGAGAGCTCGCCCTCGGATGCCTGCGGCTCGGGCACCATCGAGATGGCGTGGCACGGGCACTGCTCGAAGCAGATCGCGCATCCCGTACAGCGGGCGTAGTCGAACTCGTAGCGGCGGCCCGGACCCAGCTTGATGACGGCATCCTCCGGGCAGGCGCCATAACAGCCGTCGCATTCGAAGCAGGTGCCGCACGACAGGCAGCGCTGGGCCTCCCGGCGGGCCTCGCCCTCGTCGAGCCCGGCGACGACTTCGGTGAACGAATGCCGGCGCGCCTCCAGCGGGGCGTGTGCCTGTGGCCGATGCGCCACGTCGGTGTAGAACCAGAGGTGCAGCTTGTCGAAGGTCGCGACGGGTGGTCGCTCGGGCACGGCCACCGTTGCGGACCGCAGATACGCGTCGATGTACCTGGCCGCACGCGATCCATGGCCGACCGCGTAGGTGACGCTGCGCTCGGCGGGCACCATGTCGCCGCCGGCGAAGAGGCCCGGCCGGCCCGTCATCATGCACTCGTCCACCTCCACGGTGCCGTCGCTCTGCATCACCACACCCTCGGCGCCGCGGAGAAAGCCGGTATCGGTATCCTGGCCCAGCGCCAGGATGAGATCGTCGGCCTCGATGTTCTCAAACGTGCCAGTGCCGCGCGGCTTGCCGTCGGCGTCGAGCGCCATCACCTCGACGGTGAGCTGGCCTTGGTCGAGCCCTGTGATGGCCCGCAGCCAGTGGATCTTCACGCCTTCTTCCAACGCCTCGGCGGCTTCGAAGTCGTGCGCGGGCATGTGATCGCGATCCCGCCGGTAGATGATCAGGGGCTCGTGTCCCAACCGGAGTGCCGTGCGCGCCGCGTCCATCGCCGTGTTGCCGCCTCCGTAGACGGCCACGCGCCGCCCCAGGCGCGGCGGCGTGCCGGCCTCCACGTCGCGGAGGAACGACACGGCGTCGAGCATGCGACCGGCATCCCGCGCGGGAATGCCCGCGCGCTTCGACAGGTGGGCACCCACTGCCAGGAACACCGCCGTGAAGGCGCCGTCGTTCCACTCCCGCTCGAGATCCGTCACGCGGTGATTGAACTCGAACCCGACGCCCATGCTCGCGACACGTCCGGCCTCGGCGTCGAGAACGGCGCGGGGCAGCCGATAGGCGGGAATGCCAAAGCGCATCATGCCACCAGCCTCCGGGCCCGCATCGCGCACGACCACGTCGTGCCCGCGCCGGCGCAGATGATACGCGGCGGAGAGCCCGCTCGGTCCGGCGCCGATCACCAGTACGCGCCGGCCTGATCCCGGCGCGGCCTCGGGAAAAGGCCAGCGCTCTTCGATCGCCATGTCGCCGAGGAATCGCTCGACCCCGTGAATGCTCACCGCGCCATCGAGCCGGTCGCGATTGCACGACGTCTCGCAGGGGTGGTAGCAGACACGGCCGTGAATGGCGGGAAACGGGTTGGCCTCGACCAATGTCTCCCACCCCTCGCGGTAGCGCCCTGCCTGCGCGTGGGCGAGCCACGCCTGGACCGGCTCTCCGGCTGGGCACGCATGGTTGCACGGCGGCAGCAGATCCTGATAGACGGGCCGTCGGCTGCGCACGGGCCCGTGCTCGGGCTTGCGCCGAAGATCCGGAAGCTGGGTCAGGTCCGACTGCTGATTGCTCATGGTGCGCTCACGCTAGGGCTCGGCGTCGCACGTGTGCCAGGGAGACGAACAACGCCAGAGTCACTCATTGTGGCCCATGCCGAGGCGCTCGATCTAGTATCTGCGGCATGGCTGAAACCGGACGGTGGCCGGCGTATGTGCAGACCGGGCCGCGGCGCTACCGCGAGCGCTTCGGGCTGGCATTCGAGGAGCTCGGCGTCGGGCTGCGGTTTCAGCATCGACCGGGCCTGACGCTCTCGCAGCAGGACAACCGCGACGAGGGCCTCGATACGCTGAATCAGCAGATGCTGCACTTCGACCAGCGGTTCGCGGCGCACACCGAATGGACGTGCGGAGTGAACGCGCGCGGCCACGGGCCATCCGAGGCCGCGGGATACTGAGCGAGGAACGTATGACCGCCGAAGACTTTCGCGAGCTGGCGCTGGCACACCAGGGCGCGTTGGAAGACGCGCACATGGGGCACCCGGACTTTCGAGCCAACGGCCGCATCTTCGCGACCCTCGATGCCGACGAGCGGACCGGGATGGTGAAGGTCGAGCCCGAGGAGCAGGCCGTCCTGCTCAGCGAGCATGCGGATGTGTTCACGCCGGCAGCGGGCGCGTGGGGGCGCCAGGGTTGCACGCTCGTCCGGCTGGCGGCCGCGACGCCGCGGGTGCTGAAGCCGGCCATGCTGCTGGCCTGGCAGGAAGCCGTGGCCAAGCCCGCGCCCCGGCCGCGGAGGGCCACGACTCGCCGCCCGGGCGGCCGTCCTCCAGCGAAATCCGCGCGCCGCCGTTGATTCGACGGAGATCCGGCGTTGACCTCGGTGGATGAGACAGCTCTGCAGTAGGCTAGAATCGGCCACTCCACCTCAACCGGAGGTCAGCCATGCCGATCTGGGTACTCCTGGTCGTCGCGTTGTTGGGCGTGTCGGGTAGTGGCTGGGCGGATGTGGTCCCGCAGCGCAAATGGCTCCAGGTGCGCAGCCCGCGCTTCACCGTCATGGGCGAAGCCGGCGCCCGCGATCTGCGGCTGGTCGCGGAACGGATGGAGCAGCTCCACGCCGCCCTCGGCCAGATGACCAGGTCGACCCAGGTCGAAACCTCCGACGTCACGATCGTCGTATTCAAGACCGAGGCCGCGTTCCGCCCGTATCAGCCCCGCTATCAGGGCAAGCCGGTCGCCGTCGCCGGCTACTTCCTGCCGGGGCCCATGAACTACATCGCCATCCTCGCCGACCGTGATTATGACTACTCCGACGTGGTGTACCACGAGTACGTGCACCTGGTCGCCGAGCGCGCAGTGGGCTCGATGCCGAGCGCGAGCGCTGGAGCGGATTGCGGACTTCAAGGCCAGCATGGTCGAGGCCGACGCGATCGAAGGAGCCCTGAGGCAAGTGGTGTCCCTCAACCCTTCCGCGGCGGCAGCCTACGACAGCCTCGGACGGCTGCGCGCGGATGCAGGTGATCTGGACGAAGCGCTGGCGCTGGCTCGCCAGGCCGTGCAGCTCGCCCCAGCCCGCGACGATTTCGCGCTCGGATTGGCGCGCGTGTTGATCATGCGCGGCGAGACCAAGGCCGCTCGCGGCATGCTGGGCCCGCTACTCGCGCGAGGTGCGATACCAGAGATCCGGCAGGGGGCCCGGAACTACCTTGGCGGGGCCGCGCGCGTCGAGCTCGCCGCGGCCGCGGGCGCTGAGGCACCCCTGCCGGAACGGCCACCCGCGCTACCGGACGAGCCGACGCCGCTGCCGGACATTGTCGAACCTCCGACAACTCCAGCGCCTCTAGATAACTCGGCCGGCGAACCGCTACCCGCCCGCGTGCCGCCCGCTGGGCCGCTCAGCAGGCCAGACCTGCACCGGGTGCGTGACGATGAAGCTCAAGTGTTCGGCACGATGACAGCGATCGAATGCGTCGACGGCGGCTCGATTCTCGTGATCCAGCAGGCGCCCTCAGAACCGATCCGCGTCCGAGGCGCGAGCCTGGACCGCATCGACTTCGTGAGCTTCAGGGCCGATTACTCCGGCAGCATCGCCTGCGGACCGCAGGCCCAGCCACCGCCAGTGCTGGTCACCTACCGGCCAGATTGAGAGGGCATACTGTCGGCGAGGTCATCGTTGTCGAGGTCGTACCGCTCGGCTTCCAGCCCCCGGGGAAGTAGCACCAGCGCGCCGCGGCAGTTCCTCGCCCGTCGCGAGCCAACCCTTGGCACGCCGCTGCCGTCCAACCCGCCATGATGCTGGCCAGTTACGACCTCCGTGTGGCACTGCGCGGGCTCCGCCGCAGCCCGCTGTTCTCAATCGTCGCGATCCTGTCGTTGGCGCTCGGCATCGGCGCGAACACCGCTATCTACACGCTGATCGATCAGATCCTGCTGCGTCGGCTGCCCGTGAAGAACCCCGATGAACTGGTGATGCTCTACCAGCAGGGGTCGCACAACGGCAGCAACATGGGCTCGCGCATGCACTCGTATCCGATTTATCAGGAGTACCAGAAGCGTGCCGAGCCGCTGACCGAGGTGATCGCCCGCCGGCTCGTGGCCACGTCCATCAGCGTCGAGAACCAGACCGAGCGCGTGGACGCCGAGATGGTGTCGGGCAACTTCTTCACCATGCTCGGCGTGGGACCGGCGGCGGGACGCGTCTTCAACTCGGAGGAAGACGATCAGATCTATGGGGGCCACCCGGTCGTCGTGCTGAGCTACGACTACTGGGATCGCCGCTTCGCCCTCGATCCGTCGGTGGTCGGCAGGAAGATCCTCGTCAACAACTATCCGATGACGATCGTCGGCGTCTCGGCCCGCGGCTTTGCGGGGGTGGATCCGGCCCGCACGCCGGCGCTCCGCGTCCCGCTGCTGATGAAGGCCGTCGTCGTGCCGGAGTGGAACTGGTTCGAGATGAGCAGTCCGCGAACGCGGTGGGTGCAGGTATTCGCGCGCCTGAAGCCGGGCGAGACTGTCGAAACGGCGCAGGCGCCTCTCCAGGTGCTCTTCACGCAGATTCGCCAGTACGAGAGCACCCTGGAGAGCGCGAAGAACTGGTCGGCCTACGACCGCGAGCAGTTCCTCAAGGGCCAGCTGCGCGTCGAGAAGGCCGCGATCGGCTACTCGCCGCTCAGGAACGACTTCTCGACGCCACTCATCGTCCTGATGTGCATGGTCGGCCTCGTCCTCCTGATCGCCTGCGCCAACGTGGCCAACCTGCTCATCGCGCGCGCGTTTGCGCGCCAGCGGGAGATCGCGGTCAGGTTGTCGCTGGGCGCGTCGCGCCGGCAGCTCGCCCGGCAGTTGCTCGTCGAGAGCCTGGTGCTCTCGATCGCCGGCGGCGTGCTGGGCCTGCTGCTCGCCGTCTGGATGACGCGTGGACTGATCGGGTTGATTCCAGCCGACAACACAGCGCTGCTGATCCGCGCCGAGCCGGACTGGCGCATCCTCGCCTTCACCTTCGCCCTCACCTTCGTCACCGGTATCGTCTTCGGGTTGCTTCCAGCCCTTCGGGCCAGCCGCCCCGACACCTGGGGCACGCTCAAGGACACGGTTGGCGCCGTGGCCGGGGCGGGCGGATCGCTTTTCCTGCGCAAGGGGCTCGTGGCCCTGCAGGTGGCGCTCAGCTTCCTGCTGCTCTTCGGCGCCGGACTCTTCGTTCGCAGTCTGGACAACCTGCGCACCACGGACACCGGCGTGCAGCTCGACAACCTCGTGACCTTCCGCCTGTCACCAGCGCTCAGCGGCTACGACGAGGTGCAGAGCGTGAACTTCTATCAGCAGCTGCTGGAACGGCTGCGGAGCGGGCCTGGCGTGAAGGCGGTTGCCATGGCCGGCGTCGCCATCCTCGCCGGTGATGAGTGGGACAGCACGATGGGCGTGGAGGGGCACCAGGCCAAAGACGGCGAGGACATGCAGGCGTACATGAACGCGCTGTCGCCCGGCTACTTCGAGACGATGGGCATCCGGGTGCTCGAGGGGCGCGACTTCCGCGTCTCCGACGTGAAGAAGGACCCCACGGTGGCAATCGTCAACCGCCGTTTCGCCGAGCACTTCTTCCCGGGCCAGAGCGCGATCGGACGCCATATCGGCTTCGGCCTCGGGCCCGAATCGAAGCTGAACATGGAGATCGTCGGCGTCGCCGAGAACTCCCTCTACGAAGGCCCGCGCGAGGGCGTGCGGCGCCAGGCCTTCATTCCCAACTGGGGCCGCAACAGCGCCTCCTTCTACCTTCGCACCACCTCGGCATCGTCGAGCGCGTTCACTTTCATTCGCAACGAGGTGCGCGCCTTGTCGACGGCCATGCCGGTGTACGAGCTGAAGCCGCTCGAAGCCCAGCTCGACGAGACGCTACTCACCGATCGGCTGATCGCGATGCTCTCGGCCGGCTTCGGCCTGCTGGCGACGGTACTGGCCTCGGTCGGACTCTACGGCGTGATGGCCTTCGTGGTGACACGCCGCAGCAAGGAACTGGGGATCCGGCTCGCGCTCGGCGCCGAGCCGGGATCGGTCATCTGGATCGTGATGAGGGAAGTACTCACGCTGCTGGTTATCGGGCTGGCAATCGGCTTGCCGGCGGCCATGGCACTCGGGGGCTACGTGGCGTCGCAACTCTACGGCATCCAGCCGCGCGACCCGTGGATGGCCGCTGCCACGATCGTCACGCTGGCAGCGGTCTCGGCAGCCGCGGGACTGATCCCCGCCAGGCGGGCCAGTCGAATCGATCCGATCCTTGCGCTCAGATACGAGTAGGAGACTGCGGGGAAAGGGTATCCGGAACTGTGATACACTGCCGGGGTCAGGTGGAAGACAGCTTCTGCAGTTGATTACGTCCCGCGCCGGTTTCGAGTCCCCTCGGTCTCGCCTCTCTCCGCAGAACGTGCTCCGTTAGCTCAGCCGAATCCAACCTTCGATCCAATCCGGATCGTGAACACGTTAGCGGCCTCGCCATGCGAGGGGAAAGCAAGATCGAACAATGTCTCTGAAACTTTACGTGGGAAATATGCCGTACGAAACCGGCGAACAGGACCTGCACGCGCTCTTCTCGAGCGCGGGCACCGTGGACAAGGTGAGCGTGATGCGCGACATGGCGACTGGCCGTGCCCGCGGCTTCGCGTTCGTCGAGATGGCCACCGAGGCCGATGCGCAGAACGCGATCAACAAACTCAACAACCACGACTACAACGGCCGTGCTCTCACGGTGAACGAAGCCCGTCCCAAGACCGCCGGTGGTGGCGGGGGCAGCTTTGGCCAGGGCTACGGCGAGGGCAACCGCAAGCGCAGCGAACCGCGCTGGTAGACGCTTCGAGGATCCGCCGGGACGGCACCGATATCGGGTGTCACTCCCGGTGCGGCCCTCATTTCTCCTTTTCCACCGTGAATGCGCGCCGCCCTACAGGGCGGCCGTCCAGAAACGCCTCGACGCTGTACTTCCCTTCCGGGAAGCCGCCGGAGTTCTGGATGTGGAACTCGGTGGCCGCCGCTCCCTTGTAGGACACGTCCTTGGACGGCTCGCTGATCAGGCGATCGCCGTACATCCACCGCACGCCGACAGTCCCGGAACCCGTGTCGGTGGTGAGCACCGACACATAGATCGTGTCATCCGGCCGGAACACGATGGTGTGCTGGCCGATCCGGTGGTCCGAACTGAGGGCGCGCCCCAGCTGAATGGTGTCGACCTGGAGCGGGACCTCGGTGCCGCACCCTGCGCCACAAAGGCCCGCGCAGACACACGCCACCAGCAACGCACGGAGTGGGGTCATCACCCTTCGAATTGTAACGGCTATCGCGCAACGGACGTGCTGGCCGCGCTGAAGCTCAGCGGCCGTCACGGCCGCGGCAGGTGCTCGAGGAGCAGTGCCGTGACGACCTCGGGGCGCTCGGCGTGAATCCAGTGCCCGCCTTCGCGTTCGTGCATGTGCACGTTCGATCCGGCGGCCGCCACAATCCGGGCGTGCGTATCAGCGGCGATGGCACTCGACCGTGTCGCCTTCACGAAGTGGATCTCATGCTGCGGATCCGGCGATTCGATCACGTCCCATACGCTGGTGGCGAAGAAGTCGTGGAGCAGCCGCTCCATCGCGTCGAAATCCAGATGCCAGCGGAACGACGCCCCGTCCCGCACCAGGTTGGTCGTCATCCACTGCGCCACTGGCAGCTCGTAGCCGTGGGCCTGAATCGCACGCTGAGCGGCTTCCCGGGACGCAAAGCGATCGGGCAGGCCGCGAACCACCCGCAGCATGTCCCACGCGCTGCCGGAAGGCGTCTTCACGTCGGGCGTGGAATCGATCACCCACACCTGCAACGGCGTCGCGCGCAGGCGCGCTGCCATGGCCAGGGCTCCCTTGCCGCCATACGAGTGACCGACCACCGCGCGAAGCGACACGGCGGCGCCCCTGGCCCAGTCGATCACATCGAGCGCGAGGCCGTGCACGGTGTCGCCGTGCCGGCCCGGGCCCGACTGGCCGTGATGCGGTAGATCGACGAGCCAGCATGCGACGTCGGGTCGCGCGGCCACCAAGGCGCGGGCAACCGCCTGCCAGTTCCGGCCGCGGCCGTAGATGCCGTGCAGCATGACGAGGTCGAGGGTCGTGCCAGTCGCCTGTCCAACGTGCGTGACGGCCAGCAATGGAGATTGATCGTGCGGCATTCACCCTACAGCCGACGGGCCTCGCAGGATTTCGGTCGACAGGGCAGAACCCGAAGAGCGAAAGACGATCGCAACCGGCCCGATCCAAATCTCATCGCCATCCTGCAGCACAACCGGACCACGACAGATCATCTCACGATGTCTGGTGCCGTTCTTGCTGCCGAGATCCTCGAGGTAAGCCCCATCGCCCTGAATCACGATTCGCGCATGGCGCCGTGACACACCGGCCGCATCGAGCCGAACGTCCGCGCTCGCGTCGCGGCCGATCACGGTTTCGGGCCCGTGAAGGAGGATCCGGCGATTTCCGATGATCACCCAGTAGTCCGCCTCTTCGCCGCGGGACGCCGGTCGGTCTGGCGAGCCCGAAAAGGCATATCCGACGCCATGGCACGTGCGGATGATCGAGAAGCCGGGCGTGGCGGCGAAAAACGCGCGGCGGACCTCTTTGACCAGACCAGCAAGGGTCGCATCCGACACGAACACGCCGGGCCAGAGCCGGCGGTGGAGCTCGTCCTTCTTCACGACTCGAGGCGCTGCTTCGATGAGGACCGTCAACAGGTCGAACGCTTTCGGAGTCAGATGCAGGAGCTCTCCGCGATCGCCGGTGATCAGGCGCTGATCGGAGTCGAAGGTCCATCCGGCAAAGTGTGCGATCACCGTGGTGCCCAGTTCGTGATCACGCGAAGCAGAATCTCTCCGTCCCGCTCGGCTTCCAGGACGAGGAACCGCTGCCCATCCGGGGTTGGGGAGTAGGACGGGCCAAAGGGCATCCCCCGGGGCGGGAACGATGCGCGAAACAGCGGCCGGGGGGCCCCGATACTGAACTCGCGGCCTGGCTGGACCGGCACGACCATCAATGTCTGGCCACCCTCGATGTAGAACAATTCGCGCCCGTCGCTTCGCCACTGTGGGTCCTCGCCGGCGGTGATCGAGATGCGCCACCGTTCGGTCGGCTCTGGAAAGGTGGTGACATACACCTGCCGAACCGGGTTCTCGGTGGAGGTGTACGCGAGCCACCGACCGTCTGGCGACACGCGACCCTGAATGCCCTGCGGCAGCGGAGACAACGACCGGTCCCCGGTCAGCGACAAGCGGAACAGCTGAGAGGCACCCTGGAACACGACATACCGCCCATCCCTCGTGACGTCGGTCGGATATTTCAGGACGGGCGTGGCTGCCCGGAACAACACCGTGGCGTCGGTGCTGGCGCTCGCGGGCCGCGAGTAGAGATCGAACACCCCTGCCTGCGCCGAGGCGTAGACAATCGTGTGGCCGTCCGGCATCCAGACCGGGAACAGAGCGCCCACCGGATCCCGGGTGAGCCGCTCGCGGGTTTGGCGTCGCAGGTCGACGATCCAGATGTCGAGGCGTCCGGTGCGGGCTTCGACTTGTGCCGTGGCCACGTTCATCCCGTCCGGAGACAAGGTCAGATACCGGTGCTCGGTTGCCTCCTCGCTGAGGGCCGTCAACCGCTCACCGCGCCGGTTCATCCAGATCAGTCGATTCGGCAACGGGTCCGACCGGCGGTAGACGACTGTACTCGCCGCCACGGAAAACGGTGCGAGCCGACCGGTCTCGCCGGGTGCGACCGGACTCGACACGACGACGGCATCTCCGGTGACCCGCTCGGACCGTGGATCGAACGCCTGCGAGACGAGCGTTGCGTCGTGTACGAAAGACAGACGAATGCTCCCATCGACGGCCACACTGAAGACGCCGTTCGAGTCGTCTGGCACCAGCCGTCGCTTGACCGACGGATTCTCGAGTGAGGCCAGGTGGATACCGCGTGCGTCCTCACCCGTGCTGCGAATCAGGTAGGCAAAGCGGGATGGACTGCCGGGAAGCGCCGACGGCCAGCGGTGCGAGAACTCGCCCCGGGAATGGTTCAGCCGAGTCACTTGGACGGCCTCGCCGCCCTCGGCCGGCACTCGATAGAGACCGTCCGCACCGCTGAACAGAATCATCCCGCCCGCCATCCAGGTTCCACCATAGGCCGCGGGAATCTTGGACAGCGTCTGCACCGGTCGATCTCCCGCCAGCGACACCTTCTTCAACCGGCCATCCGCCAGGAACCCGACGAAGCGACCGTCGGGCGACCAGAACGGCGCCGAAGCGCCTTCGGTGCCGGGCAGGGGCACGGGATCGAGGGTGCCGACACGCTGCACCCACAGAGAGCGTCGCGATTCGTTCTGGGCAACGAAGGCCAGGCGCCGGCCATCGAGGCTCAGCACGGGGTACGGCTCCATCGTGACCTGGTTGAAGGCACTCCCATCCGGAGCGTGGAGCTCGAAGGTGAGGGGCGCCGCCGGGGCACGCGTGGTCGTGCCGAGGTAGATCGCCGTGAGGCCAGGGGCGGTAACGGCGACGAGCCAGGGCATCACATGGCGCAACCGGCCGCGTCCCCGCGCCATCTTCGAGGACGTTTGCACTGCACCCGCGTCCGGCTCGAACGCCCCGTCCAGCGCCAGGCGAACGTCACCGATGTCACGGATCCGGTGGGCCGGATCCTTCCGGAGGCACCGCTCCAGCACGGCCCGGCATGAAGCGGGCACCTCCGGGGGCAGGCGGTCCCACCGGGGCGCCCGGCTGACGATGGCGGCAATCGTCTGCGCGGCGTTGGCGGCTGCGAAGGGCCGGCCGCCGGTCAGCATCTCGAAGAGCACGCAACCAAAGGCCCAGATGTCGGTACGCTTGTCGACAGGACGGCCCTGAACCTGCTCCGGGCTCATGTATGCGGTGGTGCCTGCGATCGAGTCCATCGACCCGGTAAGCGTCGAAGAGTCCGAATCGGCGACGCTGCTGGCAGCATCGACAGCGGTCGCGAGGCCGAAATCGAGCACCTTTACCGTGCCATCGGCGCGCATCTTGATATTCGAGGGCTTCACGTCACGATGCACGATGCCGTGCTCGTGCGCGACCTCGAGCGCTGACGCAACCTGGCGGGCGATGGCCAGCGCCTGGTCGACGGGCAGCGGGCCCTGCGCGATCCGGTCGGCCAGCGTCGGGCCCTCGACGAACTCGAGGACGAGAGCTTGAACACCGTCGTGCTCCTCGATCCCGTAGATCGCGGCAATGTTCGTATGGTTGAGCGACGCGAGCAGGTGCGCCTCGCGCCTGAAGCGCGCGACGGATCTGGCGTCCAGCGTGCGCTGCTCCAGCATGACCTTCAAGACGACTTCACGGTCGAGCCGGGTGTCGTGGGCGCGATAGACCTCGGCCATTCCGCCCCGACCCTCGAGCGGAAGCACGTCATATGGCCCGAACGAGGCGCCGACTCGCAGCGTCATGGTCGAGGCGGAATCGGAGATCGAACGATCCCCTGAAACTCCCCGGATTTTCCCGCGAGACGCCAAGGACTTTCAACCGTTCTCTCGGCACCATTCTCGCGTTCCAGGACTGTCGCAACCAAGGAGGCTACCGTGCCGACCTCTCCGTCTTCACTCCTGTGTGCCGCAGCTCGCACCACTCTCCTCGTGCTATCGCTGATGTGGCTCTGGCCCGATCCCGCGTCGGCAAACGCGGTGAACGGGTGGAACGCGAGCGCCGGTCGGGCCGCCCTCGCGGCGTGCATCGCGCCGGGCGACGATCCGCTTCACGAATCCCGTATGTACGCGATGATGCACGTGGCCATTCACGACGCGCTGAACGCGATCCAACGCCGTTCGCGTCCTTACGCCTACAACGCCATCGCCCCCGCGGGCGCTTCCGCGGACGCCGCGATTGCCGCCGCGGCGCGTGACGTCCTGGTCGCGGCGATCGCGGAGGTTCCCGCGCCGTTCCCTCAAGCGTGTCGCGACGCCGGCATCGCCAGCGCCGAAGCCGACTACGCGGCGGCGCTGAGCCTGATTCCCGCCGGTCCCGCCAGGACGGCGGGGATCGCGTTGGGCCAGGCGTCGGCAGCCGCCATCCTGGCGCGCCGCGTCGGTGACGGTTCCGATACGCCGCTCCAGGACTTCGATTTCCCGCAAGGCACCGCGCCGGGCGAGTGGCGCTTCACCGATAATGCGCCTTTCGCTTTCGCACCCGGGTGGGGCGACGTCAGGCCCTTCGTGCTGCAGCACGCGAACCAGTTCAGGCCCTCCGCACCGTACCCCGTGACCAGTCACCCGTACACGCTCGATTTCGAAGAAGTGAAGAGGCTGGGCGGCGACGGCGTGACCACGCCGAGCGATCGGACGCCCGACCAGACCCAGGCTGGCCTGTTCTGGCTCGAAAGCTCGCCGCTGATGTGGAACCGCATCGCACGCGGGGTTGCCGACAGCCGTGGCCTCGACGAGTGGCAGGCCGCTCGGCTTTTCGGGCTGCTCAACATGGCGATGGCCGACGGCTATGTCGCATCGTGGCGGGTGAAGTACGACGTCCTGTTCTGGCGGCCGGTCACGGCGATCCGGACGGCCGATACCGACGGCAACCGGAATACGACGGCGGATCCGACCTGGACGCCGCTCCAACCCACCTATCCGATACCTGACCACGACTCCGGGCACAGTGTCGAGGGCGGCGCCGCCGCGGAGGTGCTCAAGCGATTCTTCGGCACCGACGACATCTCGTTTGCCAATTGCAGCTTCACGTTGCCGATCGGGAGCCGGTGCATCGATGCCGTCCCCGTCACGCGATCGTTCGACACCTTCACGGAAGCGGCCGAGGAGAATGGCCTGTCGCGCATCCTCGTCGGCATTCATTTCCGCCGCGCCACCGACGAGGGTACTCAGCATGGCCGCAAGATCGCGGCCCGCGCCGTGAGGCTCTTCCTCCGGCCGGTTCGCTGACCTCGCAGCGCGTCCGCCGGGCAATCATCCACTCGCTGATTGGGAGGGGGTCCCGCGGACATCTCGCGCCAAGGACGGGGGCAGGGTGTGGCCCTTACAATGCGGGGCGTGCACTTCTCCCCCTCGTCGCGCGCGCGACTGACGCCATACGATCTGGGGCGATTCTCCGGCGACACGCTGTTCGATCGGCTCGGACGCACGGTCTGTGCCGCCGGATGTCTCCCGCGCAAGGAGCTGTACGAGGCGTGGCAGGTGGCGCGGCGTGCACGGCGGCTGCTCCGCGGCGGGCGCGTCATCGACATCGCTGGAGGCCACGGCCTCCTGGCACAGGTCATGTTGCTCCTCGATGACTCGTCGCCTTCGGCCATCGTGGTGGACACGGCCTTGCCTCCATCGACGGCGGTGCTCCATGGCGCACTGGTCGGCGACTGGCCTCGACTGGCGGGCCGCGTCAGGTTCAGCAACGCGTCGCTCGAGGACACCGCCCTCCGCGCCGATGATGTGGTGGTGTCGAGCCACGCGTGCGGCGCGCTCACGGACCGCGTGCTGGACGCCGCGATTGGGGCGCGATCGCGCGTGGCGGTGCTGCCCTGCTGCCACGACCTGGAGACCTGCGACGCGGGGCAGCTGTGCGGCTGGGTGGAGCCCAGCCTGGCGATCGACATCGGACGCGCCGTCCGTCTCGAAGCTGCGGGTTACAGAGTCTGGACGCAGACCATCCCCGCCGCGATCACCCCGAAGAACCGGCTCCTGCTCGGTGCGCCGCTGTCGGCCTAGAAGAGAAACACCGACGCCAGCACCAGGAACAGGAAGAAGCCCATCGCGTCGGTGATGAAGGTCAGCATCACGCTGGCGCATTGGGCTGAATCTGGTCCATTGCCATCGCGCGGATCATCAGCGCCATCGTCTGGTTCCAGGTGTTGCCGCCGATGCTGGCCACGATCGGCATCAGGGCGGCGAGCGAGGCCATCTGCTGAATCGACCCCTCGAACTGGCCGATGACGCGGGATGCCAGGAAGGCCGTGACGAGGTTGATGCCGAGCCACGGCCAGCGGTTGCGCGCGCTCTCCCAGGGAGCCGCGAAAAGGTCTTCCTCGCCGCGCAGGCCGGCGGTGCGCAGGGCTTGCAGGTTCGACTGATCGCGCAGCACGTCCATCAGCTCGTCGACGGTCAGCCGGCCGACGAGGCTGCCGCGCTCGTCGAGCCCCGGCGCCGACACCAGGTCCGGACACGCCGCTGGCCGTCATCTCGTTGATCAGGAGCGTTTGCAGCGGCACGGCGCCGTGGAGGACCCGTCGCCCGTCGACGACGAAGATGACATCGGTCTGCGGCGGCAGGTGGCCTCGCCCACGCAGGAGCGCCAGCGCATCGCCAACGGTGGCCGAGTCTGCGGCCTCGGTCAACTCTCGGCTCATGTGGTGTCCG
>DATLLC010000002.1:0-24859 GCA_035538015.1 Vicinamibacterales bacterium | reverse complement strand
CCAATCTCGAGCCAGGGGGTCAGGTCGCTCGATTGTTCGTGCACGAAGCCGGCCGCTTCTGCGTGCGCGACGAGCGCCTGGTGCGTCAGCAGCGTGTTCACGTGCCAGCCCTGCCGGAACCGGTCGATGGCGCGGTCGGCACGAGGATCGGACACCGAGCGGCGAAGGTCGTCACAGATCACGAGCAGACCGCCGGGGCGGATCAGTCGGTTGCACTCTGCAAAGAACAACGCGGGTGAGGGACCGTGCACGAACGACTCGATGGCAAAAGCCAGATCCGCCCCAGCCACGCTCGCTGGCAGGTGCGAGTAGTCGGCTTCGACACAGGTGACGCACTCGGCGAGGCCTGCAGCCTCGATGCGCGCGGCCGCAAGACGCGCCTGCACGGGGCTGAGCGTGACGCCTGTTCCGCGCATCGGCACGCGTGCCGCCAGATACGTCAGGCTGCTGCCCACACCACAGCCCAGATCTACGACGTGAGGAGGGCGGCTGGTGCCCCCGGCAGTAGCGAGGCCCGCCACGAGCTCCGCCAGGCGATCGTGGACGAAATGGAAGGCCTGCGCACGGCTCGTCACCCCGGGGCCCCACACCGCGCGGTGGATGCCGCCTTCTCCGCCGCCCTGGCCGAGCGCGACGAAGCCGGCGGTCTGCCGGTCGTAGTACCGCCGAACCTGCGAGGCGTCGAACTGCGGCATGCCGTGACGTCCGTCAGCGCGGACGAGGCCAGGCCGCCACGTCGTGATGGCCGACGATTGCCCGCGAGCGTCCGCCCTCGAGGTGGCCCAGGCGGCGTGTTCTCCACGACGACATCGTTGCGGCCGTGTCGGGGCGCTGCTCCACGGCCGCTCCCGCGAGCCCGTCGATCAAGGCTCGTTGGAACAACGCAGCGGTCGCGTCGATGTCCCAGTCCGTGGTCGCTTCGCGCACCTCGAAGCCGGCGTCAACGAACCAGTGTACCGCGCGCGCGTGGGCCAGCGAACCCGCCGCAGGTCCCCCCAGGCCCTTGTCGCGGAGCTGGTGCGCGTTGAGGAGGTCGCGCGCCAGGTCGTCGCCGGCGTCGTGCGGCTCGAAGGCGGTCTGCCCGTTGTAGGTGAGCACGAAGAGCGCGGCAGCGCGCGCCTCGCGGCACCGGTCGGCAACTTCGCGGATCCAGGTGTCCGACACGAGATCGAGCAGTGCGGCCCCCGTCACCAGGTGCCGGTCGTCGAACAGTCCGCGCTCGATTGGCAAGTCGAGGTCCTGCTGCCGCACGCACACCCGGCAATTCACGCTGTCGCCACGCACGGTGAATCCATCGCCTGCAGGTTCCACCTGGAGGCCGTGCGCCGCCGCCCACGCGGACGTCCGTTCCGCAGTCCAGCGCAGCACGCCCGGCGACTTGTCGACGAGGAGCCACTCTTGTGCCACCGGCAGGCGTCGCATCAGGTAGCGAAGGTTCGACCCGGTTCCCGTGCCGAGGTCGACGACGCGGAGCGCGGGGACATCGGGCAGCGCTCGAACCAGGCCGTCGACAAGTGCCGTGTCGCGCGCGGCCCAGTCGTGCGGTTCGCGCAGCTCGAGCCAGCGCGCCAGCGAATCATCCACGGCCGGCCACCCCGTCGAGGACCTCGGCCAGCCGCGCCGCCGCGCGCGGCCAGGTGGGCAGCAGTGCGCGCCGCGCCCGCGCGCCCTCGGCCAGGCGCCGCCTGAGATCCGCGCTGGTCATGAGGGCCTTCAGCGCGCAAGCGAATGCCTCGCCGTCGCCGGGCGGCACCACCAGTCCCGCGTCCGGACCGACGAGTGCCGGGATCGCGCCGGTCTCCGTGCTCAGCACGGGCACGCCTCGCGCAAGTGCCTCGGCCACCGCCATCCCGTAGGTTTCCTGCCGGGTCGCGAGCACGAAGAGGTCCGCTGCCGCATAACAGGCCTGAAGCCGCACCTCTGGCACGTCGCCGACGAACTGGACACGATCGAGCAGCCCCCGGGTGGCCGCCAGGGTGCGGAGCCGTTCGACGAACGCCGGGTCGTCGGTGAGGCGTCCGGCGCAGGTGAGTTCCCACTCCATTGCGATCAGTGGGGCCAGCGCCGCGAGGAGGATGTCGTGGCCCTTGCCCGGGTGGATTGTCGCAACCGTCAACAGCTGAGGCGTCCCTCCGGTCGAGCCGTGGGCCAGCGGCGCGGGATCTGTGCCGGGCTCGACCAGGCACACGCGATCGTCCGGAATCTCGTAGCGTGCCAGCTGAGGTCGCGCGCCCGGTCCCGTGATGACGATTCCTCGAGCGCAGGCGAGCGCTCGCCGCTCTGTGGCCTCGTAGCGCGCCGCCCGGTCGGCGGGCAGGCCGAACGCGGCGGCGATGGGCAAATGGACCAGCGCCACGAGCGTCAGGCGATGACAGTGCGCCTCGGCCACGCCGGGGAGGGCACTGAAGGCGAGGCCGTCCATCAGGACCGTGGCGCCGGAGGGCATCGACGCGAACGCGTCCGCGGCCGCGGAATGTGTCGACGCATCGGGATCGGGGAACGTCCCCTCGAGCTCGATGGCGGTGACCGTCCAACCGATCGCCCGAAGCCCGTCGATCATCCGCCGGTTGTAGATCGATCCGCCGGTCCGGGTGTCGAGGCGGCCGGCGACGACGAAGACGACCGTCGACATGTCAGGGGCGGGAGCGCACGGCGCCCTCGAAAGAGGCCGCCGCGACGTGCGATTCGTGCAGCGTCACCTTGATCCGTTCCACGCCCTCCGCACCAGGTCCGAGCTCGCCGCTTCCGATGGCGGCGACCAGGCCGTCGAAGACGATCCGGGCCAGGAACTCGGTCGTCGTATTGCGGCCGGCAAAGGCTGGCACCTCGTCGAGATTGCGGAAGTTCACCTCGGCGAGCACCCGCTTGAGGGTGTCGCTGGCACGGCCGATGTCCACGACGATGCCGTCAGGGTCCAGCTCGGCGCGCGACATCTCCACGTCCACCACGTAGGTCGCGCCGTGCAGGCGCTGGGCCGGGCCGAAGACCTCGCCCTTGAAACTGTGCGCGATCATCATGTGGTCGCGAACCATCACGCTGTACATCCAGGCCTCTCCTCAGCGGGTCGACAGGCGTCAGTCGTATGCGACGACGTGGCAGAGTGGGTGGTCGGCGCCCGACGTCAGGCGCCGCATCGTGTCCGGCAGCGACTCGAAGCCGCTTTCGCCTGTCAGCAGCACGTCCAGCCGCTCATCACGCAACAGGTCGAGGGCGAATCGCATGCGCCGCGTCGTGTCCCATCGCGCCCGCTGCGCGGGCGGAATCCGGCCCACCTGTGACGACCGGATGGTGAGGCGGTTCACATGGAAGCCTTCTCCCAGAGGAAGCGGCACGGTACGGTTGCCGAACCAGCTCATCTCGACCACGGTGGCCTCGAGCGCAGCGAGGCGAAGCGCCAGCGCGAGGCCCTCGACGGTCCCGCTCGCGTGCACGACCAGATCGGCGTCGCCCTCGGCCCTCGCGGGCGTCGCGAACGCGACGCCGAGCGAGCGCGCCACTTCCGCGCGGGACTCGTCCACGTCGACCAGCTGAACCGGGCAGCCGGCCACGCGTGACGCCAGCCATGCGACCAGGCACCCGACCGCGCCCGCGCCGACGACGACGATGCGGTCTCCGACGTGCGGCCGCGCGTCCCACAGGCCGTTCACCGCTGTCTCCATGTTGGCTGCGAGCACCGCTCGGCGGGCGGGCAGATCCTCCGGCACAGGATGCGCGGACGACGCAGGAACGACGTAGTGGGTCTGGTGTGGAAACAGCACGAAGACCAGCCGGCCGCGCAGGCGTGCCGGCCCGATTTCCACGACGCCGACGTTCATGTAGCCGTACTTCACCGGCGCCGGAAAGACGCCCTCCTGGAACGGCGCTCGCATCCTCGTCCATTCGCTCCGAGGCACCCGGCCCGCGAACACCAGCGCTTCAGTGCCGCGGCTGACGCCGCTGAAGCGGGTCCGGACCAGGATCTCGTCCTCGCGCGGTGACGCCACCGTGACGTCCTGGATCTCGCCGCGTCCGGGTGCGGTCACCCAGAACGCGCGTGCGGTATCGCGCATGTCGTCACCATTCTGGTTCGGCAGCGGCGTCGTTACAATGCTTGTTCGGCTCACGCATGACCACACCGCCGTCGCCGCACGAGCGCGCCTCCTCGGGTGCGTGGATGGCCGCGGGGCTCGGCTCGATCGGGCTGGCCGTACTCGCCCGCGCCATGACCAGCGGAGGCGCCGGCGGTGCCGCGCTGGTCTGGGCGGCTGTCGCCGTCTACGCGACGGTCATGATCGCGGTGCTGTGGTTGGTCATCGGGCACCACAGCCACGGCCGCTTCGGGCCCGCCAATCACGTCACCGTGGCCCGCGTCGTCCTCACCGCGCTGGTCGCCGGTGCCGCCGTCGAACGCCCGACCGCCGATCTGGCCTGGTGGACCATAGGGCTGACGAGCGTCGCATGCGTGCTCGACGGCGTCGACGGCTGGCTGGCGAGGCGGACGCAGCTTTACAGCCCGTTCGGGGCGCGGTTCGACATGGAAATCGATGCGCTCCTCACGCTCGCACTGTCGGTGCTCGTCTGGCGCTTCGACAAGGCGGGCGGGTGGGTGCTTGCCTGCGGTCTGATGCGCTACGCCTTCCTGGCCGCCCGCTGGATCTGGCCGTGGCTGGCCGGGCCGTTGCGGCCGACTCTGCGCGGCAAGACCGTGGCGGTCGTGCAGTTCGTCGGCCTTGCTGCCGCGCTGATCCCTTCCGTCCGTCCCGCCGCCAGCCGCGCGATCGCGGCGGCGACCCTTGCGGCACTTGCGTGGTCGTTCGGGTTGGATGTCCGCCGCCTGTGGCAAGCGCGGCGATGATGTCCGAGCACTCAGACGGATGTCAGGATGTGGCCGAGCTTGTGCTTCTTCGTCCGCAGGTAATGCTGTGTGGCCGCGGTGGCCGCGATCTCGATCGGCAGCCGCTCGTTGACGGCCAGCCCGTCGCCGGCCAGTCCCTCGAGCTTCTTCGGGTTGTTGCTCATCAGGCGCACGGAGCGGACGCCGAGGTCGCGCAGCATCTCGAGCGCGGCGCGATAGTCCCGCAGATCGGCCGCGAAGCCGAGCCGCTCGTTCGCCTCGACGGTGTCGGCGCCTTCGTCCTGCAGCTTGTAGGCCCGAATCTTGTTGGCGAGGCCGATGCCGCGGCCTTCCTGGTTGAGGTAAATCAGCACGCCTCGCCCCTCGTCAGCGATGCGGCCCAGGGCTTCGTGCAATTGCGGTCCGCAGTCGCAGCGCGCCGAATGGAAGATGTCGCCGGTCACGCACGATGAATGGACCCGTGCGAGCACGTCGCTGCCATCGCCGAGTTGGCCCCGGACCAGCGCCACGTGCGTTTCGGCCGCGCCCCGGCTCTCGAAGACGTGAATGTCGAAAGCGCCGAACTCGGTAGGCAGTCGTGCGGAGGCCACCCGGCGGACGGGTTGGCGCTGCTGGCCGTTCATGATCGCGCGCAGGCGATCACGAACGCGGTGAAGAATCGGAAGCATCCATCGACGGCACGACCGTCATACCCGCATCGTACGGGTCTATGACAGAGGTGTCAACGTCATGTAAAGGCGTCAGAACCGGAACAGTCGGTTCACTTTGACGACAAACGCCTTGTTGCGCAGCCCGGGGTATCCCGCCACAGTCGTATCCCGCTCGTCCGTGTAGACCACGAACAGTTCGCTGCCGGGCTGGTATTCCCAACGGAACCGGACGTTGCTGCTGAAGGTCTGGTCGGCCGAATTGAACTGAACGAGCGCGCTGAAGAAGCGCAACGGTGTGAAGGCGTAATCCAGCCGTGCGCGCACCAGGGTGGTGTTGAACTCGCCCGCCGTCAGGTCGCCGTGATTGAGCGTGAGCGAGGGTTCGACCGAAAACTGCTTCAGGATCGCCACCCGGGCGCCGCTGACCGTGAACGACGTCAACGTGCCGTCGTAGAACTGACCGGCCTGCAGCGCGACGGTCCCGGACATGCGGCGTTGCTGCCCGAAGGCGTAGCTCACCGACGCGTTGTTGAAGGGGTACTCGCCGGGCTGGATGAGCACGTTGGGCGCGACCAGGAACGGGCGCTCGAGCAGCTCGTAGTTTGCCATCAGGTCAACCGTGATCTGGTCGCTCGACTGGAACTCGGTCAGGAACCGCACCGTCGTCCGGCTCGACTCGACGACGTCGTTGCGGTTGATCAGGTACTCGGGTGCGATCTCGACGAGATACCGGCGCACCACCTGGCTGTTCCGCATGCGCGGGCTGAACCGTCCCGACGCGAACGCGCGCCCGAAGCCTCGCCGCTGCACGAAGCCGATCTCAGGGTAGTAATTGGCGCCGACGTCGAGGTAGTCGACGCGAAATCCGTACCGATCGCCCGAGTAGTCGAACCGGCCCTGGAAGCTGTCTTCGTCCCCGGAGCGATTCACCGACTGGCTCCGCGCGTAGTAGCCATTGGCGGTGACGTTCTGGAAGAACGAGAAATTCACGTCCATGCCGTAGGACTGATTCGCGCCATCGACCGTGGGGGAGTTCGACCGGTTGGTGAAGATCGCGCCGATTGTCGACCGGCGCAGGATGTCCTGCCGCACGCGCGCCACGGTGAAGTTCGTTCGCGGCGTGCAGGCGGCATAGGGAGGAGCGCAGACGTTCTGGGCCACGCCGGCGGGCGATTCGTAACCGGTCTCCATGTTCATGACGCCGACAGCAGTCTTTCCGACGGTGCCGGTGACGCGCCCGCCCGCGAGGATCGACACCTCGCGCCCGTTGTCCAGTCCGATGCGCCGCGTGAAGAACAACTGCGGCGCCTGGTTGGCGGTGTTGACCTGACCGGTGAACCCGGCCTGGCCGGACGAGCGCCCGAATTCGAATGTGCCCCGCCCCTCGAGGAAGAAGTCGCGCTTCTCGGGGAACACCACCGGGAACCGCGTGAGGTTCACCTGCTGCTCGTCCACCTCGACCTGCGCGAAGTCGGTATTGATGGTGAGGTCCGCGGTCAGGTTGGCGTTGATGCCGTACTTGGCGTCCAGGCCGGCAGTCGCCGTGAGGTCGTTGCTGACCGGGTTGGCACTCAGCCGATCGCTCGTCAGCTTCGAGATCGCGTAGGGCTTGAGCTCGATGTTCTTGGCCGCCGGCGGCAGATCCAGGCCGACCATCGTCGCGGCCGCCGACGCCCGGAAGATGCTCGTGACGCCGCCGGTGGCGGCCGGCACGAAGGTCAGGTGCGTCCACTCGTTCTTGCGGCGGATGGAGCGGCGAAGCTGGATGCCCCACTCCTGGTCATCACCCGACACGTAGCGAATCGACCGGAATGGAATGGCCATCTCCACCGTCCATCCACCATCGAAGCGGCCGGTGCGGACAAACCACACCGGGTTCCAGTCCGCGTTCGGATTCCCTTCATTGGTGACGACCTGATCGGCGCGCGCTCCCAGCGGGTTCGTGTAGAAGTTGAAGCCGTTGCGCCGATCGTGAAACGTGTCCAGGAGCGCCCCGAACATGTCGTTCTGGCGCAGCTGGTTGGTGTCGCGGCGGTACTCGTTGGCGGTCCACTCCTCGGGCCGCGCGGAATCCCAGCACCGGCACGACAGGTAGAAGTAGTTCTCGTCGTAGGTGATCCAGGCTTCGGTGCGCTCGGTCGACACCTCACCCTCGTTCGGCACGGTCTGGATGAAGTCGCTGATCGGCTTCAGCTCGCGATAGATCGGCTCGTCGAGGACGCCGTCAATGGCGAGGGGCGCCGCCAGCTTGGTCGCGCGGACCACGACGCGGCCGTTGTCGCCGCGGACGATGACGTCCGGAGCGACCGGCGCCGGGGGATCGGGAGAGCCGGGCAGGTTGAACTGCGGCGGGGGCTGCCGTTGGCCGCGTCGGGCGGGCTCGGTGCCGCTCTGCTGCGCCACCGCCACGCTCACGCCGGCCACGAGCCAGACCATCAGGACGGCGAACGCGGCGGCGAAGTGCCCACGAACGAACCGGCAGAGGATCCGACCAACACGAGATACACGAGTACCGACGATCAATGCGACGTCCTGAATGAGATCGATGACATTCAAGAATACCGAAAATGACGCGTGTCGGTCTCACGGACGTTACGCATACAAACCATCTGGCGAGGGGATGAGTTCTCGTGGTGAAACAATAGGCGGATGCCCGGCCTGTTCGACCCGCTCACGCTCCGCGGCGTCACCTTCCCGAATCGCATCTTCGTCTCGCCCATGTGCCAGTACTCCTCGGACGACGGGCTGGCCAACGACTGGCATCTGGTCCACCTGGGCTCGCGCGCCGTGGGGGGCGCCGCGCTGGTGATGACCGAAGCCACGGCTGTCCTGCCCGAGGCCCGCATCAGCCCGCAGGATCTCGGACTGTGGAGCGACGTGCACGCCGAAGCGCTGGCGCCCACCATCCAGTTCCTCGAGCGCCAGCCCTGCGTGACCGGCATTCAGCTCGCCCACGCCGGGCGCAAGGGCAGCACCAAACGTCCCTGGGAAGGTTCGGGCGCGCTCGCGCCCGAGGCCGGAGGCTGGACGCCGGCAGGCCCGGACGATCGGCCGTTCGCACCCGCCTATCCAGTGCCGCAGCCGCTCGACCTGCAGGGGCTGCGCGCGGTCGTGGAGGCGTTTCGGGCGGCAGCCGTTCGCGCGCGGCATCTTGGCATCGAGGTCATCGAGGTCCACGCCGCGCACGGCTACCTGCTGCACGAGTTCCTCTCGCCGCTCAGCAACGCGCGGACCGACGCCTACGGCGGCTCGTTCGACAACCGCGTGCGGCTCTGCCTCGAGGTGGTGGAAGCCGTCCGCGCGGTCTGGCCCGAACGCTTGCCCCTGTTCGTCCGGATCTCCGCGACGGACTGGGCGCCGGGCGGCTGGGATGTCGAGCAGTCCGTGGAGCTGGCGCGGCGGCTCGGGGCGGGTGGCGTCGATCTGGTCGACTGTTCGTCAGGCGGAAATGTGGCGCAGGCCAACATTCCCCTCGGGCCGGGATATCAAGTGCCCTTCGCGGAACGGATCCGGCGGGAGGCAGGCGTTCCGACGGGCGCGGTGGGCCTCATCACGACGCCCGAAGAAGCGCAGGCGATTGTCAGCGAGGGACGCGCCGATGCCGTGTTTCTCGCTCGGGCCCTGCTGCGCGATCCGTATTGGCCGCTGCACGCGGCCCAGGAGCTCGGCGTCGCCGTGAACTGGCCAGCGCAGTACCTGCGGGCGGCGCCACCGGGGACCCACCCACGGACGTCGTAAGGCCGCGGCTTTACGCCGCCAGCGCGGCCGTTCCTGTCGGCGCCGCTGCCGCTGGTCCTGTCGCTCAGAAGACTGGCGACCAGTTTCCCATTGGATTGGCTGATGTTTCGGTCATCGCCCCATCGAGATTCCCCCAAACGATGGCGTCAGGCATGACGGAGTACCAGTCGGCGTCGCTGCCGTAGAGCACGCCGCCGCCCGCACTCTGACCGAGCACCGTGTTCCCCCACACGATCGCATTGCCCCAGACGATGGTGTTCCCCCAGACGATAGCGTTCCCGTTGACGATCGCGTTGCCCCAGATGATCGAGTTTCCCCAGACGATCGCCTGGGCCCACGCGGGCTCGCGCACGTATACGAGTTCCCCTTCGAGCACGCCCTCTCCCCAGTGGACGCGTTGCGACCAGTCCAGCGTCTCGCCGTTGGAGAGCGATGTGACTGGCGTCACACCGGAGGTGAGCCACCAGGCGCCTTGTGGGCGTGTGGGGTCGATGGACCCGGCCAGTGCGAGAGCGCCGGCGGCGTTCAGCGATCCCGCCCCTTGCGTGAGCGAGTCCACGCCGGGGATCGGGACCGCGGAGTATTGAAGAATGGCCTTGACGGCGTTGGGGCTCAGCCCCACCCGGGCAGCATTCGTGGCCCGGCTCGCTTCGATCATGAGGGCGACGACGCCCGTCGTCACCGAAGCCGCCATGCTCGTGCCACTGAGCGTCATGTAGGTCCGGGTCGCGACATCGACGCGATACGCGGGATAGTCCAGGTACAACCGGCTCTTCTTCGCCATGAAGGACACCACACGGCGACCAGGGGCAACGATATCCGGCTTGGCGTACGCGTCGTACCAGGTGGGGCCGCGCGAGCTGAACGGCGCCACCTCGTCGTCGGTGCGCGTCAGTGTGTTGTGGGTATCCACCGCTCCCACCGTGATCGCCGATGGCGCGTTACCCGGCGAGGTGATGCCGGCATACCCTGTGGCACCGTTTTCGGCATTCGTGCCGTGGTTCCCCGCTGCGACGACGACGACGATGCCGGCGCGGACCGCGCGCTCCACGGCCTGGACGAGCGGGTCGGTGGCCGCCGGCTCCAAGACCACGTGGCCGAGCGACAGGTTGATGACGTCGATACCCAGCTGCTGGCGGTTCTGCACCGCGAAGTCGATGGCTTTGATCACGGTGCTGGTGTAGCCCGATCCGTTCTTGTCCAGCACGCGCATGCCGATCAGGCGGACGCCCTTGGCGACGCTCCGATATCGCGCGTCGTTCTTGTCCTGCTCGTCCCTGATCATGCCGGCCACGTGGGTGCCGTGGCCGAACGGGTCGATCTCCTTGGTGAGCGCGCCCGCCTTGGCCACGAAGTCGTAGAACGCCGCCAACGGCAGCTCCGCGTGCGCGACGATGCCCGAATCGAGAACCGCCACACCCACGCCGGCACCGGTGAATCGCCCGTCGGGCAGGCCCAGAGTCGGGAGGAGCATGTTGCTCGCGAGGAGCGGGACGGTGAGTTCGGTGGCCTGGAAGCTGCGAACCGGGGCGTCGAGCGACACGTGGGATACGCGCGGATCGCCGGCCAGCTCGCGGAGGGCCTTGCCCGGAACCTCGGCGACGAGCGCGTCGGCCAGCGGCTCCTCGAGCACGCCGGACAACGCCCGGTTAGCAAGGGCGTCCTTGACCTCACCGCGGCGCCCGGCCCTGGCGGTGACGATCACCCGGACGTTGGTCTCCGCATCGAGAGCCGCGAGCCGTTCGAGGGCCCGATCCAGTTTCGGCCGCGATGCCCTGGCCGGCTGCGTGTGTGCCGAGGTCGAGCTAGACGACGTCAGCGAGATGACGGCCGCGATGGCGACGCCGAAACGAAACAACCAACCCTGTCCTCGTGTCATGACCGTTCTCCACTCCGACCCACCGTCCTGCCAATTCGCCGAGACGACCTGTCGCTTCGACTCGATTCCCGTTCTGGTCCAGTCGTTCCTCACCACGTCAAGACGCCTTTGCCATGTCGACCGCGGTCAGCGCGGCGGGGGCAGATTGCGGCCCAGGCTGAACGGATGTCTGCAGGTATTGATTCAGTCCACGGACCAGCGCCGCGCGTTGTGCGGTGCCCGACCGCGGCCCATACACCGTGACCACGATTCGTCTTCCGGCGACGCTCATCGGCACGCTCGTGCAGCTGAGCCCGGCGATCTCGGCGGCGGGCAGGACTCCAGCGAGGTCGAGAGCGGCGTCGGTGTCATCGATGGCGTGGTTGTTCGCACTGACCCATCCGCTGACACCCTGTCCGACCGACAAGCGATGCCCGATGACGGTTCGCGCCGCCCGGCCCCGCGCCGCCTTCGCCACGACGCAAGACCCGGTCGGATCGACTTCGTAGATGACCGCGAGGCAGTCGGTGAGCACGTCGCCAAGCAGCCGGGCCAGAGACTCGCTCGCGGCCTGCCCCTCGGTCGCCGCCGTGATGCGGGTGCGGCTCTCACTCCGCCGTGCAGCGACATGCAGCTCCGCAGGCGCAACCTTGGGTTCGGGGCCCAAAGTCTCCGAGAGGCGAGGCTGGATCTCGATGAACCGATCGACGATGTCAGGGTCGTACATCCGGCCGCGCCGTTCGCGCAGGATCTCGAAGGCGTCGTCCCGCGACATGGCCGGCCGGTACGGCCGATCGGAGGTCAGGGCGTCAAAGCAGTCGACCACCATCAGGATGCGCGCGCCGATCGGAATGTCCATGCCTCGAACGCCGTCGGGATAGCCCGTCCCGTCCCAGTTCTCGTGGTGATGACGGACGATCGGCACCACCGGAAACGGGAAGTCGATGGCGGAGAGGATGTCGGCGCCGATGGTCACGTGCCGCTTCATCTCCTCGAACTCGCCCGACGTGAGCTTGCCCGGCTTGTTCAGGATGTGTTCGGGAATGCCGATCTTGCCGACGTCGTGGAGCAGGGCGGCCGCCTCGAGCGATCGGAGCGCCGGCCCATCGGTGATCCCCAGCTCCCTGGCAACGCCAAGCGCATAGACCTGCACGCGACGGAGGTGTCCGTGCGTCACCTGATCCTTCGCGTCCACTGCCGTCGCGAAGGCCTCGATCGTGGACGCGTAGGTGCGATTCATCGCCTCGAGGTGCCGCAGCTGGTCGTCGGTTCTCGCGAGCGACGTGCGGAGCATCTGGTAGACGATGACCGGCATGGGCAACACGGCGACCACGGCCCCTGTGCCGATCTCGCGGGACAGCAATGCCACCAGCATGCCGATATAGCCGCCGGCGGTCGGGCTGACCCAGAGACCCGCGAAGTGCTCGCGCCAGACCTGCTGAACGGAGCCACGCTGATCGAGGGCGACCGCGGCGGCGACGAGGCTGCTGCCGAAGAGGAAGTAGAGCGCGACGCTGACGATCACTCCCGTCGCCATGGTCAGGGCGTCGGGCGCGGCCGCGGGCAACGGCAGGCCCGCCACGCGGAACGTGAACCAGCCCGCCCCCCACATGGCGAGTGCTGGTGCCGCCGAGTTGAACATCACGCGGCGAGGCGCGCCACCGAGGCGAAAGGAAATGGCGCTGGTCTCGAGCGCCACGGCGAGTGCGCCGAGCTCGGGCCCTTCAAGGAACAGCGCCGTCAGCGTGAACGCGTCGCCCAGCGAAAAGCTCGCGGAGATCGAGCGGAGGCGGAGCACCGAGAAGCCGCCGAGCGTTGCCAGTGCGGCGAGGACGAGCGCGATCGGGTTGACCGGCGAGATCAGCACGGTCACGATCGAGGCGAGGATGACGAACCATCCAGCCGCGTTGATCGCCCACACGTATCGCGTGACGGCGGTCATCGGCACGTTCCTCCGCGAAGGCGGCTAACAGCATTGGTCATCGCACCACGAAAATTGCAAACGCGATTCCCGCGCCGCGGGATGCGATGGCGCGCAGTCCTGCCATCCCCGTGTTCCGTTTCGGGCCGTTCGTGTGTCCAGCTGTCTCGTTTCGGGGCGCGCAGATCCGGAAAGATTGAGGTGTCCTGAAACCGACGTTCTCGCACCCGGAAGTGTTGACGAGTGGCGTTGAACCACCAGGATGACCAGGTGCGGAATTCGATTCGACTCCTTCACGAGTGAGTGGTCGGTCTGGCCACCCGGCTGTTGAATCGGCAGCGCCCGCTCCCTGGATCGAGACCGGTGGCTCCCGATGGACCTCGAACCGCAGGCTCCTCCCAATGCCCATCAGTAATCTCCTACCCCGGCGCGACCGATACGGGGGTGGGGACAACCACCGGTGTCACTCTTGCAGCCCGTCCGCGCCGTGTCCTGCGCTCTCGCGGCTCTGGCGGCGGCCGGCGTCATGGCCATCGAAGCGGCACCGGCCGTCGACGAGGTGCACGGCGTCGCCCGCGTCGCCGGTCGGCCGCACAAGGATGTCGTCGTGTGGCTGGACGAGGTCCCGGGCCCGCCGCCTGCCGCGCCCGGCCGGGTCGTGCTCGACCAGCGCAATCTGAGGTTTCTTCCGCACGTCATGGCGGTGCGGGTCGGCACCCGAGTCGAGATGCCCAACAACGACCGGGTATTCCACAACGTGTTCTCGTTCAAGGACGGCAAGCGCTTCGACCTCGGGCTCTACCCCGTGGGCACCTCGAAGATCGTGGACTTCGACAAGCCGGGTCTGAGCCGCATCTTCTGCAACATCCATCCGACGATGGCCGCGTATGTGATCGCGGTGGCGTCCACGCACATCGCCGTTTCCGACGCGGATGGGCGTTTCGTGCTGAGCGACGTCCCTCCAGGGCGATATCCGTATCACGCGTGGCGGCCGGGCGTGGAGACGATGAGCGGGACGCTGACGGTGGCCGCCGGGCAGCCTGTCGAGGTCGGCTTGCCATGATCCGCGGCGTCGTCGCCTGCGGCCTCGCATGCCTGGCCGTGGCCCTTCCGGCCGGCGCCCAAAGCATCGCAATCGAGGGCACGCATTCAGCTGGCGCGTCGTCCGAGGAGCTGGCCGCCGTGGGCACGCAGCTCCGCGTCTTTGGCGACGCTGGCGAGACGCTCCGGGGCCTGCGCTTCCAGATCGAAGGGTCGTGGGGCTGGCGCTCGGAGGACGAGGGCGACTTCTTTGGTGCGGCCTATCCGTACGGTGGCGCGGTCGATCTGATGGAGGCTTACGGGGAGTACGTGGTCGAGCACCGGGGATGGGTGCGTGCGGTGAAGGGCGGACGCTATCGCACGCCGTTCGGCATCTCCGCTGCCAGCGACCACGCCTACATCGGGTTCCTGCGCGCGCCACTCATCCGCTACGGCGAGTATTACGCGCTCTCGAACATGTATCTCGAACAGGGTGCGGACGTCGTCATTGGCAAGCCGCGCCTGTCGGTCGAAGGGAGCGTTGGGGCTCCCGGAGATGTCGGCGAGGCCATCCGGCGGCCGGGCACGACGGCCGTGGTCCGCACGCAGGCCGTGCTGGGCGCGTGGGTCCTGGGTGCCAGCTACATCGACACGACACCGTACATGCCCGAGCGGTTCGCGTCCGGCCGAGCGCGCTTTGGCGGCGTGGACGTGCGCTGGATGTCAGATGGTGTACTGGCGCGCGGCGAGTGGCTCGGCGGACAGCCCTTCGAGGGCACGCGCACCACCGGGGGCTATGCGGACCTCATCGTCCATCGCCCGGCGATGGGGCCGGTGACCGCGTTTGGGCGCGCCGAGCGGCTGGTCTACGACGCCATTCCGCCGTTTGCGCTGTCCACGTATCGCTACACGGCCGGCGCGCGCATCCGATTGTGGCGCACCGTCGCGCTCTCCCCCGGCGTGGTCTACCAGGGCGGCCAGCTGACGCAGCACCGACGCACGGCCTTCGACCTCGGCCTCAGCGGGTCGTGGCGGAGGAATTTCTGAGCCCCGCCCCGTTCTCGGCGACGATGCCCCCGCTACCCTGGCACCGCCGACTCGAAGCGCGTGTCGCGCTGCTGCTCGGGCTGCTCGTGGCGAGTGCGCTGACCGCCGTGCTGACCTTCACGATCGGGCTCGTGTCGCGCGAGTCGCGGACGAGGGCGGTCGGCGAGCTGGAGGCCGCGCGGACGGCGTTCTACAGCCTGTTGGAGAGCCGAGCCGTCTCAGCTCAGACGCTCACCACTCTGGTGACCGAGCTGCCGATCTTCAGGGCCCATCTCACCGATTCGCGTCTCGTCGCCGACCGCGCGACGGTCGAGCTGATGGCCGATGGCTACCGCCAGCAGCTGGGCGCGAGCTTTGCGCTCGTCACCGATCGCGACGGCCGCTGGATCGCGTCCCCCGGCTGGCCGTCGGCCGACGACGGGCCCGCGACGCTGGGCCAGGTCATCGAGACCGCGCGGCGCGGCACCGGTGGGCGCGGCTTCATCAACCGCGGCGGCGCCCTCTTCATGGTCGTCTCGGCGCCGGCCCGCTTTGCCGACGAGGTGCTCGGCGTTCTGGTCGCCGGCTACGAGCTGACCGATGCGTTGGCCCAGGAGCTGGCTCGGGTGGCGCAGTGCGAGGTGCTGCTGCTGGCCGGTCCCAGGATCGCGGCCACGAGTCTCCGCGAGCGCAGCCACACCGACACCCTCAGCCTCGCCGCCACCGCGGCGACGGTCAGGGTTGGCGTGCTCCCGGACCTTGCGCAGATCGGGTCGTATCGTTACGTCGGCGGCAGCTTCCTGTTGGCGCCCGAGGCAGAGGCCGCGACGCCCGGACGGCTGGTGCTGCTGGCCGACTGGCAGCCCACGCAGGTGTTCATCGATCAGCTGCGCGATCGCTTCCTGCTCGGCGGGCTGGTCGTGTTCGGGTTGGCCCTCGCCGGCGGGCTCGTGTTCAGCCGGCGGGTGAGCCAGCCGCTTCGCGAGATCGCCTCGGCGGCTACCGACATCGCCAGCGGCAATCTGTCATTGGAGCTCACGGCTCGGGGCAGTGCCGAGGCGGTGACGGTGGCGCGGGCGTTCAATGAAATGAGCGCCAGCCTCCGCGCCGCCCAGCACCGCCTGATGCACGACGCGATTCACGATCCGCTGACGCGGCTGCCGAACCGGATGCTCTTCATGGAGCGCCTGACCCGTGCCATCACCCGGCGCGTCCGGCACCCGGACTATCTGTTCGCCGTCCTGTTCGTGGACCTGGATCGCTTCAAGCACGTGAACGACAGTCTGGGGCATGCCGCGGGCGACCAGTTGCTCATCAGGTTCTCGGAGCGGCTGGCGGCCACGGTTCGACGAGACGACGTAGTGAGCCGGATGGCGGTGCCGCGGGAGACCGCGTCCGAGCCGAACACCCTGGCGCGGTTCGGCGGCGACGAATTCGTGGTGCTGCTCGACGACATCCGTGAGCCGATCGATGCGGTCCGCGTCGCCGAGCGCATCCAGGCGATGGCGGCCGAGCCGCTGCAGCTGGAGACCCAGGAGGTGTTCGCCAGCCCCAGCATCGGCGTGGCCGTGAGCTCGACCGAGCACCGCTCGGCCGACGAGCTGCTCCGCGATGCCGATCTAGCGATGTATCGCGCGAAGGCCTCGGGCGGCGGGTGCTACGCCGTCTTCGACTCGGCGATGCACCACGCCGCGGTCGAACGGCTCCGGCTGGAGACGGAACTGCGCCGCGCGGTCGAGCGGCGCGAGTTCCGCATCTGGTACCAGCCGATCGTCTGCCTCGTGTCCCGGCAGGTGGCGGGTTTCGAAGCGCTGGTACGCTGGCAGCATCCCGAACGCGGCCTGCTGGCGCCGTCGGTGTTCCTGGGCATCGCCGAGGAGATCGGCCTGATCACGCAGATCGACGAATGGATGCTGGTGGAGGCGTGCCGGCAGGGGAAGGCGTGGCATCGGGCACGTCCGGACCGCCGCGCGCCAACGCTCAGCGTCAACCTCTCGGCCAAGTCGCTGGGTTCGCCCGACCTCGTGTCGCGGGTCGCCGAGGTGTTGGCGAATACCGGACTGCCCGCCTCGGCGCTCCGCCTCGAGGTAACCGAGAGCGTGGCGGTCGCCGACGCGGTCCGCGTCCGCGCCACGTTGCAGGACCTTCGCGCCCTCGGCGTGCGGGTGTCGCTCGACGACTTCGGCACCGGCTATTGCTCGCTGAGCTACCTGCAACAGTTCCCCGTGGACACGCTCAAGATCGACCGATCCTTCGTGGCCCGCATCCAGGGTCAGGACGCCGGAGAAGGGGAGATCGTCCGCCTGATCGTGAGCCTGGCGCGGACGCTGGGCATCGAGGTCGTGGCCGAGGGGACCGAGACGGAGGCGCAGGTGGACTACCTCGCACGCCTCGGCTGCGGCTTCGCCCAGGGCTACTACTTTGCCCGGCCGATGGACGCCGATCAGATAGATAAATTGGATCAGGGCACTTCGAATCTGATGATCTCTTGATCTGGTGACGTGGTGATGGATCAGGCGATCGGATGGTCTGATGATCGGATGATCATCTACGGATCTATCTGGGCCAGATACGTCGAGAGATAGATCGGTCGATCAGTAGATCACCCGATCGATCCACCAAATCACCACCTCAAGACATCAACAAATATCGCTATCTGCCGATCTATCTCTTGATCAGGAATCTCTGAACCCGCCGTCCGGTCGAGGCCTCGCCGACGTAGAGGTTGCCCCTCGAATCCACGCTCATGCCGTGCGGCCGGAGAAACTGACCGAGCTGGCGGCCGCCGCGGCCGAACTCGCCGACCACTTCCAGGTCGCTGCGGCGGAGGATCCATACCTTGTGGTTCGTGCCGTCGGCCAGATAGAGCCACTGCTGCTGCGGGTCGGGAGAGAGCACGATGACGAACGCCGAGCCCGACGCCAGCGTCGCGGGCGCGATGATCTTCTCGCTCAGGAATTTGCCCTGCTGGTCGAACACCTGGATACGATTGCCGCGGCGATCGGCGACGTAGATCCGGCCGTCCTTCGATCCCGTGAGGCCATGCGGTGTCGAGAACTGCTTCGGCAACGCCCCGCTCGCCATCGTCTTGGGGTCGAACTTCTCGGTGTCGTCGGGCTTGTTGCCGTACGCGCCCCAGTGGCGGAGGTACTTGCCGGTCGCGCCCTCGAACACGATGACACGGCGATTGCGATAGCCATCGGAGATGAACGCCTCGTTGGTCTTGGGGTCGACCCAGATGCCGGAAGGGCCGCCGAGCAGCGTCGTGTCGTTGCTTCCTGCGTTCTTGTCGTACTGGCCGATGGTCAGCACGAGCTTCCCGTCGCGCGTGAACTTCTGCACGCGGTGATGCATGTAGGTGCCGATCCAGACGAAGTCGTTGTGATCGACGAAGATGCCGTGCGGGTTGCGCGGCCAGTTCGACGTGTCGTCGACCGAGCCCTGGCCCCAGCCCTGCACCAGCTTGCCCGTGGCGTCGAGCTCGAGCACCGGGGGCGCCGCCACGCAGCACGTGGCGATCGGCGGCTTCTGCTCGACGGAGGTCTCCTCCTCGGTGAGCGTCTCGGGCAAGTGGGTGATCCAGACGTGATCCTTCGCGTCCACGAACACGCCGGTGACGGCACCGAGGATCCACTTGTTCGGCAGCTCGAGCGGCCAGGAGGGGTCGACGGCGAACTGCGGCGCCGCACCCGCGGTGGCAGGCTTCTGCTCGGCGCCGATCGGGACGGTGGAGACGAGCGCGAGGATGAGTGCGGACGAGACCAGAATCACGGTCGGTGCGCTTCGAGACCGACGAGTCATGGCGCTCACGATATCATGCGGCGCTCGGTTGAGCAGCCCTCGGCGCCAGCATCGTGACAGAGGGGTGGCGGCCGATCTTCTACGGCGTCAGGTTCAGCCAGACCGAGAGCGTGTGCGCATGGGCACGGGGCGTCGCCGGCGGGTCCGAGGTGACCCACAGGTAGCCCATCTCGAGTCCCACTCGAGGGGAGAACTGACGCAGGACACCGGCGAACAACCGGTTCTGGTCCACGCCCTGCCACGGGCCGACGGTCGTCTCGTCGAGCGTCAGGAGCAGCTCATCCCAGGTGGTCAGTGCCCATTGACGCTCGGCATCGAACGGCCGCACCCCGCGGCCCATGACGCGCAGGCGATGCGAGGCGTCGCTCCACGATTCCTGGAATCGCTGCTCGAGGCGCACGCGCATCGAGGACGTCCAACGCGCAGCGGTCGGCAAGGTCATGGAGAGCTGCTGCCAGAGGCGGTGCTCGTGGTTCACACCTGGTCCCGGAGGCTTGGCAATCCAGGCGTAGCCTCCCCAGGCGCCGGCCGCTGGTGACAGGCGCCGGCCGAGCGCGGCGCGCGTGATCACCTGCGTCGCACCGTCGGCGTCATCCGAGAATCGAGGCCATTCCTCCAGGTGCAACCGCCACTGCTCCGAGAGCCGGAAGGTGGCCAGGACCTGGAGCCAGAGCTGCTGGTCGACCACGCCCTGCGCCACCGCCATCGCCGGCAGCGCCAGGCTCAGAAGAATTGCGACCGCACCTGCCCGCAGCCATCCGCGTCTGCCCGCACCCGCCATCACTTGTCCGCTACCGCCCACATCTCAATGGTAGTCTCCACGGATGCCGATCATCACGCTCGAACAGCTGCCTGTCCGCGAGATCTTCCCTGGCATCCGGGCGCGGCTCGTACACACCGGTCGCGTGACGCATTCATGGGTCGAGCTCGACGAAGGCGCCTCCTTCCCCGAGCATCACCATCCGCACGAACAGATTATCAGCGTCCTCGACGGCACGCTCGACATCATCGTGAACGGCGAGGCCTACGTCCTCGCGCCAGGCCAGGTGTTCGTCATTCCTCCAGACGCCCCCCACCAGGGCCGTGCCCGCACCACGTGCCGCGTGCTCGACGCGTTCGCGCCGGTTCGAGAAGATTACAGATGATGAACAGCGAATCTGGTGATCTCTCGAGGTGGTGATCTGGTGATCGATCTGGGGATCGCCTGGAGCCGCTATACTCACGACCGGTCTTTCAGAAGGAGGCACGCGTGCTGAGACGGGCGATGGTGGGAGTGCTGGCAGTGATGAGCCTGAGCGCGTTGGTGATCGGGCAGGCGCCAAAGGCGCGGCTCAACCCCGTCATTGGACTGCTCGAGCAGAAGAAGCCGGTCTTCGGGCTCTACGCGCCCTCGAATCGCCGGCTCCCCGGTGGTGGCCCTCCCGGCGCCGGCACGGTTGCCGCGGGCGTCGAGTTGCCCGCCAAGACGCCGGCCGAGCTCGCCAAGGAGGCATTGGGTTATGCCAATGGCGATTTCGTGTTCGACGGCAGCATGGAAGGCAACTTCGATCGAGGCTACGCCAGCTTTGCGGAATTCGTGAAGGGGATGGGACAGATCGGGATCTTCTCGAAGGCCCCAACACTTCGGCTGCATCATCCGCTGATCGTGAAGGCGCCCGAGATTGCGCCAGACCCCGTGAAGGTGGGGCAGCAGATCGGCCAGCAGCTGAACCTCGGCGTCAGCGGCGTGATGTTCGTGTCGGTCGAGAGCGCTGACGAAGTGCGCCAGGGGCTCGCGGCGATGCGATTCGCGTCCAAAGGCGGCACTCGGGCAGAGGACGTGGGCACCGCGCCCGCACTCTGGGGCCTGAGCGAAGCCGAGTACAGGACCAAGGCCGATCTCTGGCCGCTCAACCCAGAAGGCGAGTTGATCAACTGGGCCATCGTCGAGAGCAAGGCCGGTCTGGCCAAGGTGCGGGAGATCGCCGCGGTGAAGGGCATCGGCGTGCTGTGGCCCGGCGCCGGCACGCTCCGCCAGCTGTTCACTGCCACCGATGCGAGCGGCGAGCGCAAGCTCGATGAAGCCGCATGGGAGACAGCCATCCAGCAGGTGCTGTCGGCCTGCAAGGAGTTCAACGTGCCGTGCGGCTATCCGGCCAGCGCCAACGACATCGAGCTGCGGATGAAGCAGGGCTTCAGCGTGTTCGTCGTGAACTGGGGCGAAGCCGGCTTCAAGACGGTCGACATGGGCCGGAGGCTGTCGGGCCGGACCGATACCAGCCGCTAGGACGGCGCTGCCTCGGCCGTGGTCGCGGTGTGCCCGGCTCGATCCGGCCACCTGGCGATCGGAACCTCCGATGAGAGCGGCAGCATCGCGAGCGCGCACGCGATGCTCAGGACGCCCGCGAGGACAACCGCTACCTTGGCGCCAGGCGTTTCAAGAGATGCAGGCGTTTCAAGAGATGCGAATTTGGTGATCTCTTGATCTGATGAGGGTGCGATCGAACTAACGACCTGGTGATGTGCTGATTTATCTTCGCATCTATCTGGTGATCTGGAACCGATGACGGCCGAGTTTACGGTGACCCGCGAAGGAGAGGACGCCGGAGCGCTGCAGCTGCGACAGGGCGAACGCGCCGTTGGGCGGCTCGACTTTCGGGTCTCGGGTGCGACCATCGACATCGACTATGTCGTCGTCGATGTCGAACTCCGCGGCCGAGGGCTCGGTGTGTTTCTCGTGGACGCTGCTGTTGACTGGGCGAGGGAGACCGGGCGCACGGTGCGGCCACTTTGCGGCTATGCCGCCCGCGTGTTGCGGAGCGACGTCCGATATCAGGACGTCCTGAGCCCGGGCCGCCTCTGATGCGTCCCGGGAACCGCTCGTCGCGCCGGGAATCCGTCATGCCTTGGCGCGGACGTGTCCCGGGCCCTGAAAACGCGGATGCGCGGACAGGCGGGGTTCTTGCAGTGTTCTTCGCGGAGGCTCTGAAATGCCCACCTGGCTTCAGGTGACGCTCGTCCTCCTGACGTCGCTCGCCGCACTGGCGCTCTCGGCTGTGTGGTGGGGCTCGCGCCGGTGGGATGCCTCGACCGAGGCCCTGCGGGCGCGCCTGTTCGCGCAGGCCCGTCGGAGGGGCGCGGTGTACACGCGAAGCGAGTTGTGCGGCCTGCCGCCGCCGGTCGTCCGCTACTTCGAGCGCGCACTGCAGGAACTGCAGCCGCTGCCCGCCCGCGTCCGAATCCAGTGGGAGGGGTCGTTCAACATGGGAACGCCAGCTGCGGACAAATGGGTCCCGTTCAGTGCGGTCCAGGACATCGTTCCTGGTGCGCCGGGAATGGTGTGGGACGCGCGGATCATGATGGCGCTGGGCCTGGCAGTGCGCGTCCGCGACGGGCTGGTTGAGGGTGAGGGTTCGATGCGCGGGGCGGTGCTGGGCCTGATTCCGGTGGTGGACAAGGCCGGTACCCCCGAGATGGCGCGGGCGTCGCTCCAGCGTTACCTCGCCGAGGCGAGGTGGGTTCCAACCGCCCTCCTGCCGAGCGAGCGCGTCGTGTGGACGACGATCGACGACTCGCGCGCGCTGGCCACGCTCGGCGCGGGCCAGGTGTCCGCCTCCCGTCGAGTTCCGGTTCGATCCCGAAGGTCGTCCAACGTCCATCTTCGTTCCCGACCGGCTGTATGACGATGGGAAACGGCCGCCGGCGTTGCACCCGTGGCAAGGACGCAACCTCAGCTTCAAGACCGTGGGCAGCACGCTTGTACCCGACGCCGCGATCGTCGAGTGGCTGCTGCCAGGCGGCCCTTTCGCGTACTGTAAAGGCCACCCGTGGCCATTACCTGTGAGTAGCCAATGGATCTCAGGACCGAACACGCAAGTGCCTGGGAGATCGACCCGCGGCAGTTTCCGCGTGGGGGCTCGGAGACCGATCGTCTCCGGTTCCTGGTGCGGTACGCGGCGCTCGCGCCTTCCACGCGCAACACGCAGCCCTGGCAGTTCCGCGTGACTGACGACGAGGTGGAGGTGTTCCTCGACCTCTCGCGCTGGCAACGCGTGGCCGACCCCGACCAGCGCGAGCTGCACATCAGCATCGGCTGCGCGCTCGAGAACCTGTCGATCGCGGCCGCACATTTCGGGTATCGCAGCGCCGTCGATTGCATGGCGAGCTGCCAGCACCCGACACTGGTCGCGCGCATTCGTTTCGTGCCCAATGGCGTGCCGAGGCCGGCGGTGGGGGATCCACGTTTCGAGGCGATCACGCGCCGGCATACGAATCACGGCACCTACGACGGCCGGCCGCTCACCGCCCTGGATCGCGAGGCCCTCGCGGGCATCACGGTCGATCCTGGCCTGCGCGTGGACTGGATCGAGGACGAGCACGGCCGCCGGGCCCTGGACGATCTCGTGATGAGGGCCGATGCGCTACTGTTCTCGCGCCCTGACTATCGTCACGAGCTGGGGCAGGTGATCGGATCCGGCGCCTTCGGGACGCCGTGGCTTTTGGCCACACTGGGCCGGTTTGCCGTCTCGCATCTGTTGCCGTCCGGCCTCGTGTCGGAACTGGATCATCGAGCGCTGACCAGCGCTCCTGTGCTCGGCATCATCAGCGCGCACGCGGACTCCCGCGAGGCCCAGATGCGGGTCGGCCAGGTGCTGGAGCGCCTCTACCTCGAAGCGACGATCCGGGACGTCAGCCTGCAGCCGGTCAGCCAGCTGCTCGAGACCGACGAGACGAAGGGAGACCTGGCGGCCCTCCTGCCCGAGCCCACCTGGCAGCCGCTGCAGCCGTTCCGCGTCGGCTACGCCAAGGAGCCCCGCACCCACACGCCACGGCGACCGCTGGAGGACGTCCTGGCTTAACCCGCGGCGAAACGGGCATTATGATCTCCAGATCGGAGACCGACGTGCCCAACATCCTGCAGACACTTCCCGCTGGCGAAAAGGTCGGCATCGCGTTTTCAGGAGGCCTCGATACGAGCGCCGCCCTGCACTGGATGCGCGCCAAGGGTGCGATCCCCTTTTCCTACACCGCCAACCTCGGGCAGCCGGACGAAACGGACTACGACGACATCCCCAGAAAGGCCATGGCTTACGGCGCGGAGAGGGCCCGGCTGATCGAATGCCGGCCGCAGCTGGTCGCCGAGGGGCTGGCGGCCATTCAGTGCGGCGCCTTTCACATCTCCACGGCTGGTGCCACCTACTTCAACACCACTCCGCTCGGTCGCGCCGTCACCGGCACCATGCTCGTCGTCGCCATGCGCGAGGACGACGTGAACATCTGGGGCGACGGGTCCACGTTCAAGGGCAACGACATCGAGCGGTTCTACCGCTACGGGCTGCTCGCCAATCCCAATCTCCGCATCTACAAGCCGTGGCTCGATCAGCGCTTCATCGACGAGCTCGGCGGCCGCAAGGAGATGTCGGAGTACATGATCGCCAACGGCTTCGAATACAAGATGAGCGTCGAGAAGGCGTACTCGACGGATTCGAACATCCTCGGGGCGACCCACGAAGCGAAGGATCTGGAGTTTCTCAACAAGGGCCTCACCATTGTCCAGCCGATCATGGGCGTGGCCTTCTGGCGCGACGATGTGGCGGTGAAGCCCGAGGAGGTGAGCATCCGCTACGAGGACGGCCATCCGGTCGCGATCAACGCTCACACCTTCGGCGACGCGCTGGCGATGTTCACCGAGGCCAACGCCATCGGCGGCCGCCACGGCCTCGGGATGTGCGACCAGATCGAGAATCGGATCATCGAGGCGAAGAGCCGCGGGATTTATGAGGCGCCAGGTATGGCGCTCCTGCACCTGGCCTACGAACGGCTGGTCACGGGAATTCACAACGAGGACACCATCGAGCAATACCGCAACAACGGCCGGCGGCTGGGGCGCCTGCTCTACCAGGGGCGCTGGTTCGACCCGCAGGCGATGATGCTGCGCGAGACCGCGCAGCGCTGGGTGGCGCGTGCGGTGACCGGGGAGGTCACGGTCGAGCTGCGCCGCGGCAACGACTACTCGATCCTCGATACAAAGA
>DATLLC010000001.1:0-13468 GCA_035538015.1 Vicinamibacterales bacterium | reverse complement strand
CGCAGCATCGCCAGCCGGATGATGCCGCTGCCCGGGCGGACGAGACGCCAGTACCAGCGGAACCGCCGCCGGCTGTCGGCGTCCGCGCACTGGACTCGTGTTTCCGTCGTGAGCCGGCAGCCGGCGCCGTCACCGGGGACGACCATGAAGTTCCAGGCGGCACGGGCGGTGCCGGCTGGCTGCGGGCCGCGGAACGTCGTCGCGTCGACCGCTCGCAGTCCGCCGGTCGGTGTCCAGAACGTGCCGACGAGCCCGATCAGGAGCTCGCGCGGCGGGTCCTCCGCAAGAATCGTGAATCCGCGCTCCTGGAATGCGCGAAGCGTGATCGGCCGGCCCAGCCGGCGCGCGGCCTCCCGGACCGCGCCGGGACGACGGAGGAAGATCGAGGGCAGCATGCGCAGGGCCAGGAGCAGCCGCACGACTGGCGAGAAGGCGAGATCCGCCTGGGCGATGGCGGCGTACACCGCGCGAGGCGATGCACGAACCCGGGTCTCGTGCCGCTCGACCACATCGTAGTCGGGCAGGAACTCGTCAATCAGCATCGAGAGTCACGCTCGTCGCCGTATACTCGCCGATCCCGGCTTCATGGCTCCACTCGCGCGCCGCGCGCACATGGTGTTGCTGCCCTATCAGCATCCCTTCGCGTGGCAGCCCCTGCTCGCGTTCCTGGCCGCGCGCGCGATTCCCGGCGTCGAGTGCGTGACCGGCGATGCCTACCGTCGCACCATCGACATCGACGGCCAGTGCGGGCAGATCGAAGTACGCCACGAGGGCCGCCGGAACGCGGTCGTCCTTGGCGCACGGCTGCCGGACGCGCGGGCGCTGCCGCAGGTGATCGACCGGGTCCGTCGCGTGTTCGATCTCGACGCCGATCCACAGGTCATCGCCGAGCATCTTGGGGCCGATAGGGTGCTGGCGCCGAGGGTGCGGCGGCTGCCCGGGCTCCGAGTGCCAGGCGCATGGGATCCGTTCGAGCTGGGGATCCGTGCCATTCTCGGGCAGCAGGTGACCGTCAAGGGCGCCTCCACGCTGGCGGGCCGCGTGGTGTCGTTGTGCGGGCGCGCCATGAGCCCGGCCGACGCGAGCTTGACCCATGTATTTCCACGTCCTGCCGATCTCGCGGCAGCCGACCTTTCCACGCTCGGCGTACCGACCCGCCGCCGCGCGACCCTGCACGCGCTGTCCAGGGCGGTTGCGGACGACGCGTTGTCGTTCACGCGATCGGACCTCGATGAAACGCTCGGCGCCCTGCCGGGTGTGGGCGACTGGACGGTGCAGTACGTCCTCATGCGGGCGTGCGGCGATCCAGACGCCTTTCCTGCGTCGGACCTGTGGCTGCGCCGGGCCGCGGGCGCTTCAAGTGCCTCGGCCCTTCTGATGCGCGCCGAATCGTGGCGTCCGTGGCGGGCGTACGCGGCGATGTATCTCTGGCAGGGCGGCGAACCGTGACTGCGACGGTCTACGGCCGCGTTCGCCAATGGGCGACTGCGGCCTCGTAGTCCGACTGGATGTCGGGGTCGTTTGGCGCGAGCTGGCGGGCTCGGGCGAACAGCGCCAGCGGCTCCTCGCGCTCGCCACTCGCGGCGAGCGACAACGCCAGCGCGCTCATCAGGTCGGCTCGGGATGGCGCGATCCTCAAGCCCGTCCGGAATTGCGTGATGGCGTCGGCCAGCCGTCCTTCCGAGGCGAGCGCGTGGCCCAGGTTAATCCGGGCGTTGGGATCCCCCGGGCGAATGGCGACCACCTTCTCGAGGATCACGATTGCCTCCGCGCCGCGACCGGTAGCGTAGAGCGCCAGGCCGAGCCCCTCCAGGGCTTCGGGGCTGTCGGGGACCAGCTCCAGCTGAGCGCGGTATAGGGGCAATGCGTCGGCCATCCGCCCCAGCGAGATCAGCAGGTCCGCCAGCGCGACGCGCGCGTCGCGGTTGCCAGGCGCCATCCGGATCGTCTCGCGGAAGGCGAGCTCGGCGTCCGCCGGCCTGCCCAGGCGAACCAGCGCCTGGCCGCGCAGGAACGAGGCACGTGGCACGAGCTCGCCATCAGGCGCGCGCGCCACGTACTCCGCCAGCTCCCGCTCGGCCTCGTCGAACCGGCCTGCGCGGCCGAGCTCGAAGCCCACGGCGTAGTGCGCGGCTGGTTCATCGGCCATCGCCGCCCGGTAATGCGTCATCGCCTCCTCGGTCCGGCCGGCCGCGCGCAATGCAATCGCCAGGTTGTAGTGCGCGCGCCCGTGGGATCGGCGGGCCAGCACGCCTTCCCACAGGCCGATCGGATCGGCGTACTCGCGGTTGCGCGCCGCGGTCGTCGCGATCAGCAACAGGGCCACGACGGCCACCGCACTCTGGGCCACGCCAGGGCGGCGGAGCCAGCTGCCGGCCGGCCAGCGTGCCGCCGCCTGCGCGCCGAGGACGATCGCGGCCATCACCGCCGCCAGCGCGAGATGCATCCGCCGCTCCGCGCCCACCTCGGTGGCGATCGGTACGACGCTGGAGGAGGGGGCGAGTGTGAGAAAGAACCAGAGGCCCAGGAAGGCGAGGCCGCGGCGCCCGCGTAACCACGCCATTGCCACCAGCGCGAGCAGCACGACGACCAGCACCACGTACGGCAACGCCGTCGCGACCGCGATCGGCTGCGTGCGGCCGTAGTCGAGGACGAGCGGGTGCGGCCAGATCGAGAGCTTCACGTAGGTGCCGATCATCACGGCCTGATTGAGGAGGTAGGTCCAGGGTGAGATGCCGGTGCCGAACCCGGCACTCCGGAATCGCGGTGCGTCCGCGATCAGGATTCCCAGCACGATCCAGGTGCCGGCGAGACCGGCGTAGAGAGCGCGCCGCTCGGTGAGGGCGCGGGAGAAGGACCTTGCCCCGAACACTGCGTCGTACAGGAGCACCATGATCGGCGCGGTCACCATGACTTCCTTGCACGCCATCCCGGCGGCGCTCGCGAGAACGGACGCCGCTCCCCAGCGCACAGCGTGGGGCCCCTCTTCCATGCACCTGATGGCGCAGTAGAGGGTGAGCAGGTAGCAGAGCCCCATCATCGACTCGGTCCGTTGCGTGACGTAGTCGACCACTTCGGTCTGCAGCGGGTGGACGAGCCAGAAGAGCGCGACGGCGGTGGCGGCCAGCCAACTGCTGGACCCGTCGTCGCGGATCGCGATCAAGGCGCGGCGGACGATCCCGAACAACACGAGAGCCGAAAGGATCAGGACGCCCACGTTCCACACACGGTAGGCGGCTGGCGCCAGGCCGCCCTGCGCGTAGCTGATCGCGAGCGACAGGCTGACGAGCGGGCGTCCCGCGACCGCGCTCTGCGCCGGTGCGCGCATCGCGTCCCAGAGGGGCCAGAGCCGCGTAAGGTAAGGGTTCTGCTCGACCGTGTTGACGTCGTCGAAAACGAACGGCGCGTGCAGGCTGTTGGCGTAGGCGAACGCCCCGGCTGCGATCAACAGCAGCGCGGTGCCAACGATTCGGAACCAGGCGCGCCCGGTCGACGGGATGGCCGGTCTGGGATGTGCGTCTCCAGGGTGGCGGCGCCGCTTGCGGGTCACGAGTGGTCTAGCTTACGCGGGTTGGCGACCTGCACCCAAGACCTCGTCCATTCACGGCGGCGCGGGCTCGCTCGGCGCCGCGGGTTAGCATGAAGACCATGACACCCAGACGTTTTCTGATTACGGGAGGGAGCCAGGGCATCGGCGCCGCCCTCGTCCGCCAGGCCCGGAAGGCCGGGCACCAGGTCGTGTTCACGGGCCGCAACGATTCGATGCTCCGCGAGGTGGCGAAGGAGACAGGCGCGGACGGCGTCCGTGCCGACGTCGCGCGGCCCGAGGACAACGCCCGCACGGTCACCGAGTGCGAGTCCCGCATGGGAGGCATCGACGTGCTGGTGAACAACGCCGGCTACGCCTACCGCGGCGAGATAGGAGCGATGGACGTCTCCGCCATGCGGACGATGTTCGAGACCAACGTGTTCGGTCTGGTGGACATCACCAACCGGGTGGTGCCGTTGATGAAGGCACACGGCGAGGGGGACATCATCAACATCGCGTCCACGTCGGGCATGAAGGGCGCCGCCACGGCCACCTCCTATGCGGGCAGCAAGTGGGCGGTGCGGGGCATCAGCCAGTGCTGGCAGGCGGAGCTCCGCCCGCACGGCATCCGCGTCACGTGCCTGTGTCCGTCCGAGGTGCAGACGAACTTCGGCGGCCGGACCGGGCGCAACAATCCCAACAAGCTGTTTGCCGACGACATCGCCGCGACGATCATGGCCGGGCTCGAGATGCCGCGCCGTGTGCTCTGGCCGGAGCTGGCGGTGTTTGCGAACAACCCGTGGAAAGAGGACTGAATCGCCACTACGCGGCCGCGTCGGCGCACAGATCCCGGCAGGACGCCGAACCCCGTGGAGAAGCGCGGAGACATCGTGGCCTGCGAACGGCCTGAGGCGGCACGTTCACCTCAGGCCAAGCCACGGTCCGATCAGCAGCAGCAAGGCCGTCATCACCACCACCCAGGCCGTGCTGATGATCGCGCCCGGCACGAGCATGTCGAACATGCGGTAGTAGCCCTTGCCATACGTGACGAGCAGTACCGCGTCGAGCGGGAGCAGGAACGCGCACGACGCGGTGAACACGACCGGCAGCCCGTACAGGGCGGGGTTCTGGCCGGTGGACGTAGCCAGCAGCACGATTGGCGGAACCATCGACACGACGATGGCCGGGTTGATCGGCACGAGCAGGTGGAGGACGACGATGAAGGCGCTGATGGCGGCGATCACGGCGGCTGAAGGAAACGCTGCCAGGCCCCCCAGTGAGGCATCGACCAGCCACTTCGCCAGGCCCGAGCTCGCCGACACCGCCCCGAGCGAGGTGACGCTCCCAATCATCAACAGCGTGTCCCATGAGGTGCCCCGCTCGGCCTCCTTCCACGAGCTGAACAGCCGCATGCCCGGCAGGAACATCACCACGCCGCCGAGAACGGCCACGACCACGACGTCGATCTGCCGAATCCACGAACTGGCAATCCAGAGCGCCAGCATCACCGACATCACGACGATGATCTTCCGTTCGCCGGTCGTGATCGGTCCGAGCGCACACAACTCCGCGCCGAAGTCAATGCCCTCGATCCGCGACTGCTCGGGTGGGAAGCTCCAGAGGATGACCTTCGCGGAAAAAGGGACCAGGAGCACGACCATCGGGAGGCCGATGGCCATCCAGGACACGAACGGTACGTGCACCTTTCCGTACTGCTCGATGAAGTTCAGCCCCAGGACGTTCACCGAGCTCCCCGCCGGTGTCCCGATGCCGCCGATCAGCGAGGCGATGGGGATGCCGATCATCACGCCACGCGCGAACTGTGATTGGCCTGGGGCGAGGCCCATCTTCTCGAACAGGCCCAGCGCCATGGCCATGAAGATCGCCGTGCATGCAACGTCCGAGACAATCGTCGAGACCGCGGCCGTGCCGAACATCAGTAGCGTCAGCGTACGGTGGGTCGATCCGTGGGCCTTGGCCAGAAGCCAGCACGCAAACCGGCGGTCCAGCCTGGTGTTGGTGAACGCCTGCGCGATCACGAACATCACGAGCACGAAGAAGAACACCGGGCTCATGAAGCTCGCGAATGCACTGCCGGCCGGGGCGAGTCCCAGGATGGGCTGCAGCACGATCGCGAGGAGTGCCGTGATGGCGATGGGCACCGCCTCGGTGACCCACAGAATCAGGGCGGTCACGAAAAGTGCGCCGGCCCGTTGCGCGAGCGGTGGCATCCCGGGAGGCGCCGGCAGTGCCAGGAGCACCGCCCCAGCGATGGCTGCCGCGGCCAGGGACACGGTGGCGTTGGTCGTTCGTGATCGAGGTTCGGGTGATCGCGTGTGCTGAGGTGTGGTCGCCGCGCCAGGAGGTGTCGATGTGACCATCAATGAGCGCCTACATTAGCAGGCTCTACGACACAGCGGACGGCCGGACCTTCGGCTGAATCGCCGGGCCGATACGGTTCCGCGTCGGCGGCAGCGACCGAAGATACCGGTACAGCGCGCGCAGGTCATCGTCGCTCATGCGCGCGAACGCGCCCCATGGCATCGGCGACCCCTCCACCTGCGGGCCCATTCGGAAGCGCGCCACGAAGGCGTCCTCGGGCCATTGGCCGACCGGGCTGGTCTCATGGTCCGGTGTCAGGTTGGGCGTCACGTACACGCGAGTCGGGTCGGCGGCGACGTCCATGCGCTGTCCGCCGGCGAACGCCGGTCCCACGAGCGCGCCGTCTTCACCGCGATCGGTATGGCAGGTGACGCACGACGACACATGGTTGGCCAGATACTCGCCACGTTCAACAGTGGCGCCTTCGGGGCTCGGCCCGCGAGGCGTCTCAACCGCCGCCGGAGAGATGGCAAACGCCATCAGCGCCTTGCCGAACAGGCTGAGCGCGTGCTCGGGCACCAGGTGCGACACGGCCGGCCTCGACTTGAGATACGCGAGCACCGCCGCGAGGTCGTCGTCTCGGAGGTGGATCTCCATCAACGGGACCGCGGCGCGGCCATCGGCGCGGACCCCGAACCGCAGCACCCTCGCGAGCTCGCCATCGGTGCGCGTACCGATGCCGGTCTCGCGATCCGGTGTCAGGTTGGCTGAATAGATGTCACCGAACGGCAGGGGGAACACGTGGTGACCGGTCAGCGGCAACCGCTCACCTCGGTCGAGTGCGGGCCAGGCCTCTCGCGGCACGTGGCAGTAGGCACAGGCCCCGGCGGCGTAGACGATGTACTCGCCCCGCGCGAGTGTCGCGGCGTCCTGGCTCGATGCGACCATCGGGTAGGGGGCGTCGAAGCGGCGCGTCCACCGCCACTCGATGACCGCGACGGCCGCCAGCACCGCCAGCGCAACCGTAGCGGCCGCGACGAACAGCGCTTTTCGAATGGATACACTCTTCATCCGTCAACCCGAGCCGTTCAGACGGATTCGGCGAAATGGCGCCGGGTCGCCCGTGCCGCGGGCCAGCAGGCGCTCGTATTCGCGGTGCATGAGCGGTGACGACAGCAGGAAATCGGCGGTCGAGCGGTTGCAGGCGATTGGCACGTTATGGACGACCGCCACGCGGAGCAGTGCCTTGACGTCGACGTCGTGGGGCTGCGGCTCCAACGGATCCCAGAAGACGATCACGAAGTCGATGCGGCCCTCGACGATGGCGGCACCGACTTGCTGATCGCCGCCGAGGGGCCCGCTCATGAAGCGGGTCACCGGCAGGTCGAGGGCCGCGGTCAGCAGCGCCCCGGTCGTACCGGTGGCCCACAGCTCGTGTCCGATCAACGTGCCGCGGTTGAAATCTGCCCACTCCAACAGCTCGCCCTTGCAGTGGTCGTGCGCGATCAGGGCCAGGCGCTTCCGCACCGCCATCACCGTCTTCGGCCGGCTCGACACTTCGTTGGGTCGCATGATTACCCGCCGTCAAGTGTAGGTCGGTGCTGTGACGCTGCGATGACGGCCGGCCATGGTCGTGTAAGCGTGAGGTATCGGCGCGTCGAATTCATGCTGCCATTGTGGCGAGGCTTCCAACGATGCCGAGAGCAAGGCGCCAGGCGGCGCGGGTCAAGGACGCGGCCCGTCGCTGGCCAGCGTGTCCAGGCGCGTCTGGATGTCGGTCAGCGCGTGCTGTTGCTGCTCGAGGGCACCGCGGATCCGGCTCCACTCCTGTTCGCGGAGCAGGTCGAGCTTCGTGTGGACGGCGACGATCTCCATCTCCGCGCGGAGGTTGACCTCGTAGTCGTTGCGTGCGTCCAGGCGATCGCGTGCGGCCTGCCGGTTCTGGCTCATCATGATCACCGGCGCCTGGAGCGCCGCCAGGCACGACAGCACCAGGTTCAGCAGGATGTACGGATACGCGTCGAACGGTGCCTCCATCTCCTGGTTCAGTGCCATCCACGACACCATCATCACCGCGAAGAGCCCGATGAAGGTCCAGCTGCCGCCGAACGAGGCCACGCGATCGGCGAGGCGCTGGCCGACGGTCGCGGCGGCGTCGTAGGTCTGCGGGTCGCGCGACCAGTGCTCCCGGCTGAGCGCGCGGCTGAGGACGGCACGTTCGAACTGCGTGAGCTGCCGGAGCCGCTCCTCGAGGCTCGCCGAAGTCGGCAGGCCGGCAACCGTGGTGACGCCCGCCGCCGACATCAGCTCGCGCAGGCCGCGTACGGCCGACAACAGGACGATCGCGCCGACGAGGGCCACGACCACCTGTCCAGCCGGGTTGGCAGGCGCGACGAAGTCCAGGCGGCGGAACAACCAGCCGCCGACCAGGCCACCCAGCCAGCCGGTGACGAGGTCACCGACGAGTCCGAAGTCGCGGCGGCTTCGCATCAGCGTTCGCACCAGCCACCCGGCGCCGAGTCCGGTCGCCGTCCAGGTCAGAAACTGCAGCACGGTGTGCTCCTTGTGAGGGGTCGCGGTGACACAACGGCTCCTATGATACGGAGTCGATGGGCTCACCCGAGCGCGGCGATCGGGCGAACGAGCGTGAGGCCGGCCATGGCGTTCGAACGGTGTCAGCTCGCCGGCGGCGCTTCCGGGCTGGCCTCGCGAAATGCCCAGGAGCCATCCGGTCGCGAGTGCTAGCGGCGGGCCGAGCACAGCTGGCCGGGAGGAAGCAGCGCGGTCGTGAAGAACAGGCCGACGCTGAACCCGATCGCCATCGTGAAGCCGATCGGAATCAAATCCCGCCACGTCAGACGACGGGGCAGGTGCAGCCCCACGAGCATCGCCAGTCCGACGCCGAGGACGATGCCGATGGGCTTGCCAACCAGCATCGCGAGCGGCAGCGCCCAGGTGCCGTTCTCGAGGCGCGTTCAGCGGCACGCCGGCGTTGGCAAGGCCGAAGAAGAACAAGGCCACCTGCGCCGGATAACGCCAGAACAGCTCGAACTGGCTCAGGGTGTCGCGGGCGTCGGGTTTGGCGTCGACGAAGAACCCGGGATCGCGTCCGGCGTGCGGCCGAATCGGCAGGATCGGCACGAGCGTCAGCGCCGGGTGCGGGCCGCTCCAGTACAGGGCGAACCAGGCGAGCGCGCCCGGTCCGGCCAGGTACGGCCAGAAGTTCCTGAACCGGAGCGATGCAACCACGCGGCCAGGGCCATGGCGACGACGAGGAAGACGATGCCGCCAAACGGATGGAGAGGTCGCGACGGATTGATCGCCGCCAGCGTCAGGAGCCCGAGCGCGTCCGAGGCGATGGCCATCACGATGACGAACGGGACGGCCGGATGGCGCGCGCCGAAGATCAGGCGTGCGACGAAGTAGGAGAGCGCCACGTCCACGGCGAAGGTCACCGGCCACCCCTGGGCCAGCATCGGCTCGTCCAGCGGTCCGACCAGCAGCGTGTGCAGCCAGGCCGGCACGAAGGTCACGCCGACCGAAGCGAGCACGGGCAGCCAGGCCCGCCGCCACGGGTGCAGCACGCCGCCCGGCGCCGTGGGTTCGACCACTTCCTTCGTCATCAGCGCGAAGAAGAAGACCATTGCGATGTCGTTGACGGCAAAAGCCGCCGCGTAGCTGAAGCGGAAGTAGCTTTCAGGGAAGGTGTTGGCCCAGACCAGCGCGATGGCGGCGCCGAAGGGCAGCAGCAGGAGGTACTCCGCGGCGAAGCGCGACAGGCGGGGAACGGTCCTCATCAGCCGTCCGCGCGTCTTCGGGGTCGATTCAGCGGCCATCGCCCCCGTCACTGCCGTTCGCGGCGGATGATGCCCGAGTCGACCGCCTTACCAGCCCGCGAGATCGCGGCGAAGTTCATCTCGTCGCCAGCGACCTCGACGAGCATGAAGGTCTGGTCCTGATCGAAGTAGGCGGCGGTTTCATCGGTCGGGCGGGTGTTGCCCCGCCGCAGCTGGCCGGCCGCGCCCGAGACGAAATAATAGATGCCCTTTTGTGGCTTGATGCGCTCGTAGACGTGATCGTGGCCAGAAAAGACGACGTCCACGCCGTGCTTGATGAACAGCGGCTCGAGCAGCACGCGCAGGTTGACCGACGAGCCGTGGCGGGCGGCGTTCGAATACAACGGATGATGGAAGTAGCAGACGGTCCAGTCCTCGCCCGCATCGCGCAGGATGGTGTCGAGCCATTGCAGCTGTGCCGGATCCACCTGGGTGCTGTCGATGACGACGAAGCGGACGTTGTTGCGCACGTAGCTGTAATAGCGCTGGCCGTTCATGTTGAACAGCTCGTAGGACACGTTCTGCGGCCGGTCGTGGTTGCCGAGCGAGGCCCGGAACATCACCCCGGCGGTGAGCAGCTCGGCGTACGGCTGCTCGAATTTCTTGACGAAATCAGCCGGACTCTGGCCGCCGTACATGTTGTCGCCCAGCATGATGACGAGATCGAACGGGAAGCGCTTGTGCGCCGCGGTCATCTGCTGCCCGACGTCGTACTGGGGGCTGTCTCCGGTCCCGTTGTCGCCGATGACGGCGAACTTGAGGGAGCCCGGGACGTTGGGCAGCGGCAGCGACTGCGCCGCAGCGGCGACGGCTAGCAGCAGCGCGAGCCCGACGGCGGGCAGCGTCGGACGACGAGGCGCGGTCATGCGGTGCCGCTCACCGTTCGATCGTCGGGCAAGACGCAGACAGGATGCCTACCCATTCATGAACGGCGGATGACAATTGCGCGTTGGATGCGCTAGCGAGGCGCCTCGTCAGCTCGGGATGATCGTCGTTTCGTAGTCACGGTCCGTTCATGTGCGACCGGCCATCATACACACTCGTGACCGTCGTCGAAGGCATGCTCGCGAACGGCCATCGATTGTTCAAATCGAGAAGCCTCGTTCCTCTCATCCTCTTGCCAGTCGTCATCCTGGCCCTGCCGGAATCGGCGCACGTGTCCGCCCGGATCGGCGATTCGGGCGATCTCGCGGTTCAATGGCTGTCGTTGTCCGTTGCCTTCGCCGGCCTGCTGGTGCGGTGCGCGGCCGTGGCGTATGCGCCCGACGGAACTTCGTCGCGTGACACGCGCGCGCTGCGCGCGCCGTCGCTCAACACCACTGGTGTCTATTCGATCGTGCGGCATCCGCTCTACCTTGGTGCCGGCCTGATGTGGGTCGGCATCGCGATGTCGCTGGAAGTATGGTGGCTGGTCGCGATCGTCGCGCTGACCTACTGGATCTACGTCGAGCGGCTGATGATCGTCGACGAAGCGTTCCTTGCGGAGCGGTTTCCGGTGGAGTTTCCGCGCTGGGCAGCACGCACGCGCGCCTTCCTGCCGCGGCCGTCGGATTGGATTCCGTCGACCGGGCGTCTCCAGTTCAAGCGCCTGTCGAGCGAGCACAACGCGCTGCTGACGATGGGCGTCGCGTTTCCGCTGCTGCAATACGTTGCGCACCTGCTCGGGGAACGCGAATCGTGGCATGACTGGTCCGCCCGGCATGGCGGCCTGATGAGGCTGTTCGAAATCACCGTGGCGATTTCGTTGCTGTGCATCCTGCTGCGGCGGCTGCCGGAAGCCTTAACGGCGCCGCGCCAGAGCAACGCGCGCAGCGGCCACTAGATACAACATCGCGCGCGGTCAGCCTGAACATGTCATGTCCCTCCTTCCTGAGCTGGCCGGATCGCATCTGCGCCTTTACGATCGACGCCGGCTGAGCGGGATCCGCTAGCGGGAGGGGTTCGGCCCCGCGGCGGCGGTCGTGCGATTGTCCGGCATGCGTTCGAGTCCGACCAGCTTCCAGCTGTCGCCATCCCGCCTGAAGTAGGCGCGGGCCGGCTGCTTCCACGTCGGGTACGTGTCACTGTCCGCGGCGACGTCTACAGCCACGAAGCCGGTCGACGGCAGGCCGTTCGGCGCCGCGATCGTCGTCGTCTCGCTCGTCGTCTCCGCCAGTGGCCGGGTCGCACCGGTCGCGTTGTCGAAGACCATCCACGAGGCCCGGTACGCCACGGAGCCCTCGGCGACGCCGGCGGCGACCGCCGCGTTTTCAAACGTCAGTCCCTTGGCATCGAGGCGCGGGGCGACGATCGGATTCAGCGGCGTCAGGTAAACCTTCTTGATTGTGTCCCGACGCTGGATCAGCACATCGGCGAGGTACTTCTCGGCCGCTGGATCGCTGAACTGCCCGGTGTGGACGACGGTCCTGATCATGTCGTCGGTGAAGGCCGCGATCCGCCTGGCCGCCCAGAAGGCGTCGTCGTCGCGGAGCTCCATGTAGGCCAACACCGGCGTCTGCGGCCGCCATTTCCTCGGATCGAAGACCTTGCCTTCGAACTTGCCGACCGAGGGGTACTCGACATAGTCGACGGTCTGCCACGGGCTCAGCCCGAACCCGAGGGTGAAGAGGCGCTTGTTTGACGGACCACCCTCGAAGAAGTATTCGTAGCTGAGGTCCCACTCGTGAACGTCGTTGCACATCCCAAAGGTGGAGCCGACGTCCTGCAAATAGTGCTTGACGATGGCCTTGCCGTTCTCGGTGACGAGCGTGTCGAGCGTGTTCTGGGCCTTGAGGTCGGTGAGGTTCGTCCACGCCGCGAAGACGCGCAGCCCCCGTAACTCGCGTCGGTGCTCGTGCGGCACGATATCGTTGGGATCGTCGGTGCGCGTGCCGGCGTACAGGTAGGGGCCGACAATCTTGCCGGGCAGGAGGCGGCCCGCGATGACGCGATAGGTCCCGTCCGGATTGCGCGCGCTGGCCTCGAGGACGACGTTGGCGTCGTCCTGGGTAAACGGCGTTCTCTTGCCGTTCGGGCGACGAATGCTGGCCTTGGGGTCGATCGAGGCCTTGCTGGGATCGAAGGTCGTCAGGAAGGATTCCACCTGATTGTAGCCGAGCGCCCAGAAAATCTTGGACGCGATCGCGACGGCTGCCGTGGCACCTTCGGGGAAGTGCACCGGATCGAATTGGAGGAACCACGTCTCGCCCCTGGCGTCCATCGCCGTGAAGCCCGGGTGGACGCCCGAGACCTTTTCCCTGACCAGCACCCACTTCGACGGGTCGGGCGGCGTGCCCGCATTGGGGCCGCGCACGAGCTCTTCATTCGTGATCGCCCTGGCCCCGATCCGGTCAGTGAACCAGCTGGAGTCCGGCACCTCGTCGATCGTATTGATGTTCTTCGCGCGCAGGCCGCTCGGCTTGTGGCCGGAGTTGATGAACAGGTTGTAGACCAGCTCGTACATCTGGGAGTGGTCGTAGGTGGACACCTTCGAAGCGTCCTGCGATTCAGGTTCGCGCGCGATCGGATCGTCGGCATAGAAGCGCACGCTCTGGGTCGCGGCGCCAGGAGCGAACCCGCCAATCGCCGCAACCGACAGCGCCAGGATTCCGATTCGACGTGCGCGTGACGACACATGCGACATGAACATGGCAGGGTGACCTCAGAACGCGGAGGACATCGCGAAGATCAAATTGAATCGGGCCTCGCGGCTGCTGGCCACCTCGATACGGAGGGGCGTCGAGAACGGCCCGTGGAAGCGCACGCCGACGCCATAATCGTCTTTCAGCCCATCGAGGTCGAG